>CAZIWH010000005.1:0-55058 GCA_964542985.1 uncultured Hyperthermus sp.
GCTATAGCGTCTATCTCGTCTATGAATATGATGCTTGGCGCGTTCTTCTCGGCCTCTTCGAATATCTCGCGGAGCCTCTGCTCGCTCTCACCGTAATACTTGCTCATTATCTCCGGGCCGTTGATAGCTATGAAGTAGGCGCCTATCTCGTTGGCCAGCGCCTTGGCTAGCAGCGTCTTACCGGTGCCGGGCGGACCATAGAGCAGGATACCCTTGGGTGGCTCGATGCCGAGGTGCTTGAAGAGCTCGGGGTGCTTCATCGGCAGCTCTACTATCTCCCTTATCTTTTCCTTGGCCTCCTCGAGGTCGCCTATGTCCTCCCAGGTCACTCTGGGTATGCCGCGGCGTATCTGTTCTTCCTTGACGGGCTCCTCCCTTATCTCAGGCTTAGTCTGGTCGGTTATGTAGACGAACTGGCTGTCCTGCGTAGCAACCACTACGAGGCGCAGCCCAGTGCCCAGCACAGGCACGATTATCGTCTCGCCCCTCGTGACTGGCTTCCGGAGCAGAAACTCCTTAACATAGTCAACGAAGTCCCGGCTGAACCTTATCGGCTCAGTGGGGGCGAGCACAACCCTGGTGGCGGGCTGCACGTTAGCAGCCTTTCTCACAGTAACTGTCTCGCCGACGCTGGCCCCAATAGCCTCTCTTATGAAGCCATCAATCCTGATCAAGTTGGGGTCATCGTCCGGGGTCAGTGGCCAGACCTGGGCCACTGCAACGCCCTTAGGCCCCTCGATCTCTATGAAGTCACCCACCTCGACACCCAGCTTAGCCATGGCATCTCTGCTTATCCTCGCGATTTTTCTACCGACATCTCTGCTCCTAGCCTCTGCGACACGGAGCTGTATCTCCGGCGGCACCTGGACATCACCCCACCAACAAGCACTATGATAGGGTGGTAATATTTCTCAACACTCAGCCCCAGAGGTTCCAACAGCCAATAATAGCTGAGTGGCAGGGGCAAAACATAGTGCCTAGGTTGACGCTGTTGGGCAGCGGCAAGCGGGAATAAGCGTTGTAGAGGAGGATTTTAGGAGGTAAAAGCTGGAGAGGGGTTCTACATCAGCCGCCCCTTCCCCTCTTCGGGCAGCTGGGCTGGCCGGGTAATAACACTCTTTTGAAGAGTTAGGCGCGCTGCACGACCCTTATCTCGACGTTCGGCGGCAGCTTGACCGGCATGTAGCGGCGGCCCCTGCCCTCGTAGAACTTGGTGAACATCTCGTAGAAGTGCAGCCTCAGCGTATGTATGTTGGCTATGAACGCCTCGAAGCCTATCACGAATATGTTGCCGATTATGTACACTATGAGGCCAGCAGGGCTTGAGAGCACGGCGCTCGGCTGTGCTGGTAGCGTCACTCCGGCGGCCTTGGCAGCTATCACGTAGAAGCCATACATTAGGCCGCTGTGGGCCAGCATTAGACCCATGATACGGACGAAGCTCAGCGTGTTGCTGAGCAGCACCAGCACCAGGTCAAAGACGCCGACGAATGCCAGTATTAGCCTCTGGCCCATCGACTCGTGGCCATATATCAGCGGCGCTATAAGGTCGAGTAGCAGGCCCAGCACTATAAGCGCCTTGGCTATGTTGGCATACAGGAAGGCGCTGCTGGGCAACGGTATCGTGCCAACACCTGCCACCTTGACCGAGGTGCCGCCGAACATAGCAGTTATCACTGGCAGCGTGGTGTCAAGGCTTAGGTACCTTGCATGGTACTTGTCGAACACGCCGGCCACTATGTAGCTGCCAACGAATATAACCAGCACACCGGTAAACGCCAGTGCAACAGCTAACGTGTGCAGGAAGTGCTCCGGATCACGCTCCTTAGTAGCCCTCCACACGCCGAGCCACGAGGCCAGCGCTAGCAGCACGGCTCCTAGTGCGAGGCTCACGAACAGGGAGCGGAACGTCAGTATCCTGACCGCGTTGCCCACGTTCTCTCCAAGTGCCTGTGCCTTGTAGATTTCATGCACGGGGGACGCGTAGGGCGGATGGCCGTGCCAGAGACTCTGGTCGAGCCACTCGGCGACTGGCGTCACGGGGCCGAAGAACTCGGCAGCAAGTATGCCGAACACTATAGCGGCTATGCTGACGTAGACCAGGAGCTGGCCTATGGTCTTCCAGCCCTCGCTCCTGCTCTTCTTCAAGAGGTAGAGGCCGAAGAGCAGCAACACTAAGCCATGGCCAGCATCGGGGAACATTAGGCCGAAGATTATCGGAAACGTGATAGCCATCAATAGGAGTGGTATGAACTCGCCGGGCGCGGGGAGCCCATACATGCTCAGCAGCTCCGCGAAGGGCCTCAGCAGCTTGGGTGGCCGGTACACGACGGGCAACTCCTCCGGCAGCCTGCCCCGCATTGGCCTAGCGTAGACAGTGAACCTGCCACCCAGCACTCTGTTTAGGCTCTCGGTGAGCCTCGGCAGCGCGTCCTCAGACACGTAGCCGACGAATATGGCGAACGTCCTGGTGAGGTATGCAGACTCTATTATTCGGAGAAGCGCGGCGAGCGCCTCAAGCCTAGCCAGGGCTTCCTCGAGCTTAGCTGCTATCTCGCGCAGCTGCTCCTTGGTAAGCTTCACCCTGGGCAGCATTATCAGCATAGCGCCGGCTTCAGCGGCCTCCCTCGTTAGCGTGTTCTCGGCCTCCGGTGGGTAGACGATAGCGTAGGTCACGTAGCCCTCCTCGACGTTGAAGCCAACAGCGTAGACGCCGAGGGCCTGCAGCTCCTCCTCGAAGCCGGCCGCCTTATCCACGGGGACGCGGTAGAGCAGCGCCCTGACATACTTGCCCTGCGCCAGGGCAGCCAGATCAGCGTCTATGAAGCTATACTTCTCTATTACCTCTATGTAGGCTGCGAGTGGTCCAACACGGCCCTCGACTAGGCCTGCCAGGCTGGCCTCTATGTCCTCAACGAACTTGCTTATACCTACCAGGACGCTCGAGGTCGCAGCGGCGATGTTTGGGGAGACTTCTACAACGGTTCTCGGCGGTGGAGGAGCCTCCCCTATCCTCTCCAGGAGCGTCCTAATCCTCTGCGCCAGAACCTCTATCTCGCCGCGCAGCCTCCTGGCGAGGTTCCGCAGCCTCTCGTCACCCTCGCCGCTCGGGTGGAAGCAGCCGCACTCTGCGAGAGCCTTGGCGGCCTCCAGCATCCGGCTCCTCGGCACCACCACGAGGGTCTGGGGCGGCGTCCTGGCGATAAGCAATCCCATGCTCCACACCTCAGCTGAGGGCGCTGCCCAACTACCCTTATCCTGCGCCGGGCTTCCCTCCTCCACAGCGAATGATTTTAAAAATGTCTATTCCGGGGGCCTGGGCTCTTGGGCGTCTGTGTCTTGCCGGAGAAGAGGATAGCAGTCATCGCGGACCCCTACATGGCTACCTTATATAGAATGATTGGTCTCCAGGTGTTCCGAGCCAGGAGCCCCGAGGAGGCAAGGAGGCTCCTCCTAGACCTCCTCGCGAGAGAGGACATAGGGATAGTGTTTGTCGCGGCAGAGTACTACAGCGCGCTCGGCGAGGACACTCTTGCGCTGGTCCAGAGGAAGAGGCCCGACCTCATAGTCACCGGGCTGCCCACCATAAGGGAGAAGGGTAAGCCTATGGATGTGCAGCGGGAGCTGCTCAAGGCCCTCGGAATGGGTTAAATATTAGCATTGTGAACTCCGGCGGCCACTGGGGGGTGCGAGCCGTCTTGGCGCCACGTGTTGTAGGTAGCCCCGAGGCGCTCGTAGACCAGGTCATAGAAGAGTTCAAGCAGATGCTCGAGAAGAGAATAGCTGAGGCCCTTGAGGCGTCAAGGACAATCCTCTCTAAGGCATACGACGAGGCCCTTCGGAGCCTCGAGAAGACTCTGAGGGAGAGCCTCCGGGGCCTTGAGGAGAAGCTCCGCAGCGCGGAGGCCACTAGAGAGGTCGAAGTGCGTAGAGAGCTGGCCGTCTATCGTGCCAAGCTTGTTGACGAGTTGCTCGAGGAGGCTCTTCGCAGCCTCCCCTCCTACGTGTCCAAGGAGCAGTATGAGGGCTTCATACGCCGCTTGCTTGAGGAGGCGAAGCAGAGGGCTGGAGGAAAGAAACTGAAGATAATACCTGTTGAGAGCGACAAGGAGCTCGTGAAGAAGCTGGCCAAGAAGCTTGGCCTCGAAGTAGCCGAGGAGAGCCGGGCCGGCTACGGCGGCTTCATAGCTATGACCGAGGACGGAGTCGTTTACGACTACACAATAGACAACGTGCTAAGCGACGTGATAGACAAGGTGCGGGCGCTCATTGCCCGCGAGCTTTTCGGCGAGGAAACGGCCTAGGCCCCCTATAACCCCCGCTCAACCCAGCCCCTCCAGGAAATGAGAGAGGTGTGGCCCTGCCTTGCCCGTGATCGGCAGGATACTCCGCGTCTCCGGGCCACTTGTCGTGGCCGAAGGCATGAAAGGCGCCCAGATGTATGAGATGGTTGAGGTAGGCGAGGAGCGCCTGGTAGGAGAGATCAACAGGATGAGCGGCGACCTAGCCTACATCCAGGTATATGAGTCCACTACGGGCCTCCGCCCCGGCGAGCCCGTCTACGGTACCGGCTCCCCCTTGAGCATAGAGCTCGGCCCCGGGCTGTTGCAGAGCATCCTTGACGGCATTGGCCGTCCGCTCTCCGCGATAAAGGAGGCAGTGAAGAGCCCCTTCATCAAGAGGGGCGTCAAGGTACCCACGCTCCCTAGGGACAAGAAGTGGGGCTTCGAGCCCGTCAAGGAGCTGAAGCCCGGGGACAAGGTCGGCCCCGGCGACGTGCTCGGCTACGTCCAGGAGACCCCGCTGATAAAACACGCGATAATGGTGCCCCCCGACGTGAGCGGCGTGTTGGAGAGCCTTGAACCCGAGGGAGACTACACTGTCCTTGACACCATAGCCGTGGTTAGGACCCCCGACGGCGATAAGAGGGAGCTTAAGCTGATGCAGAAGTGGCCCGTCCGCAAGCCCAGGCCCGTAGTGGAGAAGTTCGACCCCGTGCTTCCCCTAATCACGGGTCTACGTGTCCTCGACACCTTCTTCCCCATGGCTAAGGGCGGCACCGGCGCCATACCCGGGCCCTTCGGCAGCGGCAAGACCGTGACGCTCCACAGCCTCGCGAAGTGGAGCGACGCCCGAGTGATAATCTACATTGGCTGCGGCGAGCGCGGCAACGAGATGACCGAGGCGTTGCAGAAGTACCCGAAGTACAAGGACCCGTGGACCGGTAGGCCTCTACTGGAGCGCACCGTGCTAATAGCGAACACCAGTAACATGCCTGTGGCCGCGCGCGAGGCAAGCATCTACACCGGCGTCACCATAGCAGAGTACTATAGAGATATGGGGTACGACGTGCTCCTCGTGGCTGATTCAACCAGCAGGTGGGCTGAGGCCCTCCGTGAGATAGCGGGCCGCCTTGAGGAGATGCCCGCTGAGGAGGGCTTCCCAAGCTACCTTGCCAGCAGGCTGGCCGAGTTCTACAGCCGCGCGGGCCGTGCCAAGCTGCCGGGCAGGCCGGAGAGGATAGGCAGCGTAACCATAGTAGGCGCGGTGTCGCCGCCTGGAGGCGACTTCACCGAGCCCGTGACAGCAAACACTAAGAGGTTCATCCGTGTCTTCTGGGCCCTGGATGCCCGCCTAGCCTACAGCCGCCACTATCCTGCCATAAACTGGATAATCAGCTATTCCGCCTACGTGGACCTGGTGGCTAAGTGGTGGGCCGAGAACGTCGACCCGAGGTGGAAGCAGTACCGCGACGAGGCCTACAAGCTCCTTCTGCACGAGGATGAGCTGAAGGAAATAGTCCGTCTCGTCGGCACCGAGGGACTAAGCGAGAAGGACAAGCTAGTCCTGGAGGTCGCGAGGCTGCTACGAGAGGGCTTCCTGCAGCAGAACGCGTTCGACCCCGTGGACGCATTTGCGACGCCGCAGAAGCAGTGGAAGCAGCTCTATGCGATAATGGAGTTCTATCATGCCGCCATGAAGGCTGTCGAGGAGGGTGTGCCAGTGAAGTATCTCCGCGAGAAGCTCAGCCTCATGTTAAGGGAGCTGGTAATGACACGCTACAAGGTTAAGAACGATGAGGTCGAGAAGATAGACCAGCTGCTGCAGGAGATACTCGCCAAGCTCGACGAGGCAGTGCAGGAGTACAAGAAGCAGGTAGCCGTAGCCTAAGCTCCTCTTTCACCCGCACATGTGGACTAGGAGAAGCGCCTGAGAGGGGTGGAACAAGCCATGGAGCGCGTGGTCCGCGAGTACACCTCAATAAGAGAGATACGTGGCCCCCTACTCATAGTTGAGGGTATAAGCGATGCAGCCTACGACGAGATAGTTGAGGTCGAGCTCCCCACGGGGGAGAAGAGGCGCGGCAGGGTCCTCGAGACTGCGAGGGGCTACGCTGTTGTTCAGGTCTTCGAGGGTACCACGGGGATAAGCCCAGTCGGCACCAAGGTAAGGTTCCTGGCCCGCACGCTAGAGGTCAAGGTATCCGAGGAGATGCTCGGAAGAGTGTTCAACGGCCTAGGCGAGCCCATTGACGGCGGTCCGCCGGTGATCCATGGCGAGTGGAGGGATGTGAACGGTGACCCCCTGAACCCTGCGGCTAGGGCGTACCCGGAGGACTTCATCCAGACAGGCGTCAGCGCCATAGACGGTATGAACCCCCTGGTCCGGGGGCAGAAGCTGCCAATATTCAGCGGCAGCGGCCTCCCACACAACATGTTGGCCGCCCAGATAGCCAGGCAGGCAACAGTGCGCGGCGAGGGCGAGGAGTTCGCGGTAGTCTTCGCAGCCATAGGCGTCATGTACGACGAAGCAATGTTCTTCAGGAGGTTCTTCGAGGAGACTGGCGCAATAAAGAGGACAGCCATGTTCATGACTCTGGCCGAGGATCCGCCCATGGTGAGGCTGGTGACCCCGCGTGTAGCGCTCACCCTCGCAGAGTACCTGGCGTTCGAGAAGGACATGCACGTACTAGTCATAATGACCGACATGACTAACTATGCCGAGGCGCTTCGCGAGATAAGCGCGGCCCGCGAAGAGGTGCCCGGCCGCCAGGGCTATCCCGGCTACATGTACAGCGACCTCGCCAGCCTTTACGAGCGCGCCGGCAGGGTGCAGGGCAAGAAGGGCAGCATAACCCAGATGCCCATACTCACGATGCCCAACGACGACATAACCCACCCGATACCCGACCTAACGGGCTACATAACCGAGGGCCAGATAGTGCTCAGCCGTGAGCTGTGGAACAGGGGCATCTACCCGCCCGTAAACGTGTTGATGAGCCTCTCTCGTCTAAAAGGCGAGGCCTTCGACAAAACAAGGGAGGACCACGCCAATGTGTCGGATCAGCTATACGCAGCCTATAGCCGTGCAGTAGAGCTCCGCAGCTTGGCGGCGATAGTCGGCGAGGAGAGCCTCAGCGACATAGACCGCAAGTACCTGAGGTTCGCCGAGGCGTTCGAGCAGAAGTTCCTCAAGCAGGGCTTCTACGAGAACCGCAGCATAGAGGAGACCCTTGACATAGCCTGGGAGGTGCTAGCGATACTGCCGGAGACCGAGCTGTACAGAATCAAGGACGAGTACATCAAGAAGTACCATCCCAAGTACCGTAGGCGCAGGAAGACGGCGGAGGCGAAGGCAGCTTGAGCTTCTTCGGCGACCGCGTCCTCCCCACTAAGATCAACCTTATCAGGCTCCGCAGCGAGCTGAAGACGCTGAAGCGTATAAGGAGGGTACTGGAGGAGAAAAGGGATGTCCTAATACTCTATGTGAGGCAGACCAGTGAGGAGTATAAGAGAGCCTACGAGGAGGCGGCGAACAAGCTCATGGAGGCCTACAAGCTCTACATGTCGGGGCTTAGCACCACCGGGCTCCCCCAGGCCGAGGCGGCGGCCGAGGAGGTGCCGCCGAGCACGACGGTAGACATAGGCACGAGGGTGATGTTCGCCGTCAAGGTGCCGGAGATAAAGCTCCTCGAGCACAGCATACCCGATGCCCCCTCCTCCGTGGCAAGGCTCAGCCCCTCGATCATAGAGGCGCGTAGGAAGCTGCTGGAGGCCTTCGAGGCCCTCCTCCGCGTGGTTGAGATCGAATACTCTCTGCGCCGCCTCTTGGCGGAGCTGAAGGATACGCAGAGGCAGATAAACACTCTTGACAACGTGATTATACCGAGGACCGAGCAGAACATCAAGTACATAAAGCTGGTGCTCGATGACAGGATGAGGGAGGAGGTAATAAGGCTAAAGATGATAAAGAAGAGGCTGGAGAGGAAGCGCAGGCAAGCCTCTGGCAGCAGCGGAGGCCTAGCCTAACCTCTCTCCCTCCCCTCTTTATCCTCCCGAGCCCCGTGCTTCATCCCCTACCGGGGGCGGTGATTGAGCTTCCTCGAGGATCAACCAGAGGCTGTCGCGACACTCCTCGCAGCCCTAATAGTCTTAATTGGGCTCAGTGCCTGGCATTGGTCGACGAGCCTTGCGGACACCTTCCTAGCGGCTGTGAGTGCGGCAGCCACGGCAGCGGCAGCGGTAATGATAAAGGAGGTGAGTATTGGCATCCGGCAGCTTCGCTTTGAGGCCCTCAATAGAGCCTATGAGGCGCTGGATAGTCCTAGGCTCAAGGAAAGCGTGGATAGGCTCTCCAGGCTCGAAAAGGAGTACTTTCATGCTCTCACTCTATGCCTCTCTGGTCGTGACATCTCTCATGCGGCGCGCCTCGTCAGGAGGCCGAGCATAGAGCTGAACAAGGCTGGATACCTCGTGTATCGTGGCTTCCTTGACGCCCAATGCTTGGCCGAGGAGTTCGGAGGCTTCGTGGTCAAGGCATTCGCTTACATGCGACCCCTCCTGATATGCTTAAGGAATAGCGTCGAGGATCCCGCAGAGCCCTGGTTTATGAGGCGCTTCGCCCTCTTAGCGTATGTGGCCGCGGAATCCTACCTCGCGAAGAACTGGAAGAACTACTTGCACCGCTTACTACTTGGGGCCCCCCAGGGTGCGTTGAGCCCGCTTGGGCTCCAGCTCTACTCCTACATGCTCTGCAGGAAGCTCGGCGGACGCAACTGCATAGACTACCTGCCCGCTCTGCCGCGCAGCTGCCTAACACGCGTAGACCTAGTTGAATGCAGCACCCTGTCCCCCGTGGAGCTGGATGACAAGATCGCTGAGTGCTTCAACGAGGCAGCTGAAAAGCTCCTCAGGGAGTGCGGCTCCTCGGGGCTCTCGCTAGTATGGCTCAACTGGTTGGAGGAGAAGCTGCAAGCGGTGGCGCGGAGGCTCTACCACGACAGCCTCCCGGCGGCCCCAGTCACGGAGGAGGGGTGTGTAGGCCTTGCCTAGGCTTCTTCTCCTCCGCGCATGGCTAGACACGGGGAGCCTGCCTGGCGGCAGGGGCTATTACTCGCCCCTGGAGGAGGGCTGTCCAGTACTCATCCCTATCCCGGAGCACGGCGTGGCGGCAGGAGAGCCCCCGGAGTGGATTGACCCGAAGCGCTGGAGGAGTGGATGCAGCGGCCGCCCCCTCGCGGACTACATGCCGCTCGACCACGAGTGGCTGCTCCACAATGACCCGAGGCTCGACCTCGGCTTCTACACGGACTACTACTCGCCTTGGGGCCGCATCCCCCGCAGCCCGGAAAAGGAGCTGCGCCCCGGAGACATTGTAGCCTTCGCGGCGGGGCTCGCGGAGTATCCTAGAGGCTTCTGGGCGAGGAGACGCCGCCTAGCCGAGATACTAAGGGTCTTCGCGGAGGCCCGTAGCCGCGGCAGGACGGGCGTCTACCTAGTAGGCTATATCCGCGTGCAGCGTGTTGTTGACGTGGATAAGCTGGGCTGGGAGAACGTGCTCCACCGCTATCCCGTGCTGGGATTCTCTCCCCACCTCCTCAGGCCCGGGGACCGGCCGGTAGCCGTGCTCGGCGAGCCCCATGTCCCGGAGGAGCCCCTGCCCCTGGCGAGATCTGTGGCGGGGAGGCTCTGCGGCACGGCAACAGAGACGCTGATTAGGCTGCTCGGCGCTAGGGCCGCGAGGGGCTTCCTACGTCAAAAGTGTCGCCGCGCGAGGGTGGTTAACGTGTCCACGGCGAGGCTCATGGAGTTGCTCGGCTAGGGGTTCCTCCAGACTTCGAGCCCCCTCTCTGAGGCGAAGGCCTCAACCATGCGCCTAACCCTGCCCGGTATCTTGAGCACCACGAAGCCCTCCACCCTGTCCAGGCTCTTCTCCGCAGCCTCTGCGAGCACCTCCTCGGTGAGATCTGCGAGCACGTACTTGGCGAAGATGTGGCCATAGCAGAACCTGCCCTCAAGCAGCAGCCTGGTATGCTTCTCCGGGTAGTGTGTGCCCCCAACGCCTATCGCTATCCTGCAGTCTGTGGGCAGCGCAGCCGCCCCCCTCTCTGAGAGGAGCCTAACGGCCTCGGCGACGGCGGATGCCATGGCCTCCTGGGCCTCCGGATCCCTCCATCTCTCCGGCGTGCTCCCGATCTCTATGAAGACTATGGGCCTCTTGAGCCCCGTGGGCCCGTGGTGCGTCGCCTCCAGGCTGAAGCTGTATCTGCTGAGCAGTCCCCGCTCCTCGGCCTCCCGGTGGTAGAGGCGGGCGAGGAGGCTGAGCAGCCTAGGCCAGGTATAGGCCAGCTCCCTGGGCCTCCCGCCCAGCCTCGCCTCGTCCCCAGGGTTGCCGGGGTAGTGGAGGCTCAGCGTCGGCCTCCCGCTCGTGCTCGCGTGCCTTGAGAGCACTATGTATGCGTCCACGTCGGGCAAAGTGCGGTCAAGGAACTCCATCTCCACGGTCTCCGCCTCGAAACCCGCCACAAGGCCCCAGGGGTAGCGGCTACACCGAGGGCCACAGGGCTCCCCAGGCCCCAGAATCCTGAGCAGCCTCGCAGCCGCCCCAGAGCCCGCGGGCTCCCCGGTGCTGTAGACTATGCCGAGCCTCGGAGCCTTCAAGCCATATGGCACCCTTCACTAACCGCGTGTTGCCGGAGCCAGCGGCGCCTAACGACTGGAGAGTAGTGATAAGCTTTTATCTAGGCGCTGCGGTACCCGGGCCTGGTAAAGCATAGTAAATCGTTAGGGAGGGTGTCCCCATGCAGCGCAGGCTCGTGGCACTGGCCTTGCCCCTGCTGGCCCTCAGCCTACTAGTAGCTGCCGCCTCCGTCGCCTACGCCCAGGAGAAGCCCGTGGCAGCAGGCACTAGTATAGGCGACGGCCTCAAGGGTGTAGGCGCCGGCCTCGCTATAGGCCTCGCCGGCGTCGGCGCGGGTGTCGCTGTAGGCAGGATAGGCGCCGTCTCCGTCAGTGTCATCGCAGAGAAGCCCGAGATGTTCGGCCGTACGCTGATCTACGTAGCCCTGGGCGAGGGTATAGCAATCTACGGCCTACTGATAGCAATCCTGCTGCTGCCCGGCTAACCCCGTCCAGAACCCCGGAGAGGCGGCCGCCGTCTCTCCCCCGGGGCGCGGAGACGCTGCTGGCGTTTTTTGGCCGAGCCACTTCTCGGCCTACCTCTCCCAGACTCCCAGCGTGGTCACCGTTTTCTCCCCGCGGCAGAGACGGGGCGGCGGAGAGGTGTAGGAGCTGTGGCCGGGCAGCCGCCTAGGGAGCGTTGGAGAAACGAGTTCTCCCGCTGGTTTGACTGGGTTCTCGAGGAGGCTGGCATCTACGACTACGGCCGCTACCCCGTGAAGGGCATGGGCGTCTGGATGCCCTATGGGTTCCAGATAAGGAGGAGGGTGCTCGACATAATAAGGGGTGTTCTCGACGAGGCGGGGCATGAGGAGGTGCTCTTCCCCCTACTGATTCCAGAGCAGTTGCTAAGGAGGGAGAGCGAGCACGTCCGTGGCTTCGAGGCGGAGGTCTACTGGGTTACCCATGGGGGCAGGGAGCCGCTGGACGTGAAGCTCGCCTTGAGGCCCACAAGCGAGACGAGCATATCCTACATGGAGAGCTTCTGGATCAAGAGCTACCGTGACTTGCCGCGCCGTTTCTATCAGGTCGTCAGCATATTCCGCTACGAGACAAAGGCTACTCGGCCGCTGATAAGGTTGAGGGAGGTCACCACGTTCAAGGAGGCGCACACAGTGCATGAGAGCTTCGAAGACGCTGACCGCCAGGTAGGGGAGGCCATAGAGCTCTACAAGAGGATATTCAACGAGCTAGGCATACCCTACGTGATAAGCAAGAGGCCGGAGTGGGATAAGTTCGCCGGCGCGGTCTACACGATAGCTTTTGACACAGTGATGCCTGACGGAAAGACCCTCCAGATAGGCACTGTGCACCACCTCGGCCAGAACTTCACGATACCCTTCGAGGTCCGCATACAGCTACGCGACGAGAGCATAGACTACGCGTGGCAGACCAGCTACGGGCTAAGCGATCGCGTCATAGCAACGTTGCTCGCAATCCACGGCGACGACCGCGGCCCCGTCCTCCCGCCCAATGTGGCCCCAATACAAGTAGTGGTGATACCGATACCGGCGAGGAGCACTGAAGACGCCGAGAAGGTGAAGAAGACTCTCGAAGAGCTCGAGGCGAGGCTCAGGGAGACCGGCATAAGATACACGGTTGACAGTAGGGAGGACGTGAGGCCCGGCAGGAAGTACTACGAGTGGGAGGCCAAGGGAGTCCCCGTCCGCATAGAGATCGGCCCAAGGGAGGCACGCGAGGGCTCAGTGCTCCTAGTCCGCCGCGACACCCTCGAAAAGAGGAAGACCCCGCTGAGCACCCTAATAGAGGAGCTGGGCAAGGTCTTCACGGAGATAGAGGAGAACCTCCGTGATAGGGCCTGGAAGTGGCTGTACGGCATGGTCAGCCGCGCAGAGTCTATAGAGGATGCGAGGAGGATAATCGAGGAGAAGCGCGGCATAGTAGAGATGCCCTGGTGCGGCCGCATGGAGTGCGGCCAGATGCTCGAAGAAGAAGTGGACGCCGGTGTGCTGGGCTCCCCCTTGACGCCCCCCGAGTGGGTCAAGGGGAAACGGTGCCCAGTCTGCGGCCGCCCAGCGGTGACGAGTATACGGCTCGCGAAGAAGTACTAGCCTCGTCGCCGAGCTCAAGGTAGAGGCGCAGGGCTTTCTCCAAAACCCTTCCCAGGTCCCCGTGTCCTTCCCTCCTAGCCGCCTCCTCCAGCATCCTCGCCTCCTCGTCACTCAGCAGCACAGCTACAAGCGTCTTAGCCAACACAGCCTCCCCCAGGGGGCCTTCCCGGAGCCCCCCAGGTTAGGTGACACCCTCTGCCCCGGATAAAGGGGCTGACCGTGCTTAGCCTGTCAGGTGAGAGCATAGTTCGGCCAAGGATTCCCGGTAACACCTGAGGCGCTGCGGGCTACCCTCGGCGAGCAGTCTCTTCCTCCACGACGTCGCCTAGGCTAAGACCAGGCAGGGAATACCGTCAGCGGCCTGGCTCCGCCCATCAGCCCCTCCACGCGGCGGAGGGGCCTCGAGGCCGCTTTTAACCCTCATCACCCAGGAGCCCAGACTCTAAGACCAGGTTAATATACGCGGCAACAGCGCTCGCAAGGTAAGGAAAACAACCAACCCGGATCCTAGCATCATAGGGACCGCGCTCCGGCGGGTCAACACGCGATCCCACCACGAGCACGGCGCCACGGAGAAGCCTAGGTTCCAGGGCACTACCGTCCTCTCGGAGGAGCACAATTCTCCATCCAGCTCTCCGGAGCTCGCGTAGCAAGGCGCCCCACTCGGCTGGAGCCAAGCCTCCGCACATGCCCCCGCGGAGCACCCGGAGCAGGAGCGTCGCAGCAGCGGGCTCGCCCTCAAGCCGCTCCGGGAGACATCCGGGGCCGAGGAGCACAGCCTTGCCCTCGCCGCCACGGTCGAGGAAGAGCAGCAGCCCTCGCCCAGACAGGAGACGGCCGCCGGGATAGAGCGAGGCCAGAAGGAACCTTGCAGCTATGTCGAGCCTACCGTAGCCGACCAGCCCCCTCCACCGTCTCGGCGGCATTCCCTCGGGGCGGCGGGCGTAGAGGAGCCAGAGCAGCTTCAGCTCATCGGGCTCAGGTATGGTGACTTCACGGTCATGCACACTGGCGACCCCCCGGCAGGAAGGGATGTGGAGAATAGGGGAGAGCGTGGAGGGAAAACAGTGGATTAGTAGAGGACGTGGAGGCACACGTAGCGCGTCCAGGGGCGGAGGAATAGGGCGTTATACTACGGGACCCTTGACGGCCTTGCGCTCGTGCTCCGGCCTCACCTTCACGAGGCCATAGTGCACGGCGCAGCTAACGCAGTAGCACTTCTCAACCGGGTATCTCATTATTATGGCGCCCTTCTTCTCCAGCTCCCTGGCCAGCTGCGGGTCTATTGGGGTATACCAGCGGGTGACGCATATCGCCTTGTCGCGGGGGATTATGCGGCCACAGTTGTCGCACTGGACGGTCTTGGTGTGGCCCTTGGCGCCCTTATGTCTGCCACGGTTCTGCCTCTTCTTGGGCATCCCGGTGCCCCGTCGCCGGCTAGAGCGGCCCACCCTATTTAACTAGAGTGCCCGCATGCCCCGTCTATCCCAGGGGCCTGCTGGAGGAGAAGAGCCTCTTGAGGGCCAGGGGCTGCGTGTCGCTGAAGAGCTTCAAGGACCCTGTCCATGGATACTGTGACGTCTGCAATAGCGTTGCCCGTGTCGTGGACACCCCGCTCTTCCAGAGACTGCGATGGATAAGGCAGACCGGGTTCGCCTACCTAGTCTACCATGGGATGGAGCATAGCAGGTTCAACCACAGCCTCGGCGTGGCGCATCTCGCTAGGGAGGTGTTGGGCTTCCTCGCTGGCAACACGGGGCTCTACAACCGTGGCGCCTCCGGCGAGGAGCTGGCCGGGCTCCTGGCCAGGGCCGTAGAGGTGTTCCAGCTCGCCGCCCTAATCCATGACCTGGGGCACCTCCCCTTCAGCCATGCGAGCGAGGCGGGGGTTGCGGAGGCTAGCCGGCTTTTCAGCGTCAGAGAGTTCCAGAGGCTCCCGCTACGCCACGAGGCCTACACGTACAGCCTAATTCCCTCCGTGGCGGCGGTAGCCGAGGAGGCGGGCGTAGAGCCCTTCTTCTCCAGAAGCCTGGTCGGCGATCTTCGCCTAGTCCTCCAGGGCCCCGGTGACGACTGGAGGGGAGACCTATCACCCCTATGTGCCACGAACATACTCAACAAGCTGCTGAGCGGCGGCCTCGACGTTGACAGAATGGACTACCTGCTCCGCGACAGCATCTACGCGGGCGTCCGCTACGGCGTGTTCGACGTTGACAGGTTGAGCAGGGTTCTGCTCGCCATCCCCCTCCGCGCCGGCTCAGACGGTGGCCTAGACATGGCAAACAGCTGCACAGTAGCGGTCCTAGACAAGGGGCTAAGTGTAGTGGAGAGCTTCCTCCTGGCAAGGTTCTACATGTTCAGCGAAGTCTACCTTCACCGCGTTGTAGAGGCCTATAACTCGCTCTATGCCAGGCTCCTAGGAGTACTGGCTCGCGACGGAGTAGCTACAATACTCGATGGCGGCGGGGAGCTGCGCATCCCCCTCCCAGCTCAGCTCGAGGAAGGGGACTCTGACGCGCTCAGAGAATGGCTCCAGCTGGACGACACAGCGATCACAGCCCTCCTCCGCAGGGTCGCAGCTGGCCGTACACGGGCACGAGGGGAGGCGAGGGAGTTAGCCGAGAGGCTCTTGTCCCGTAGCCACCCACGCGTCTACCGCGTCGTTGAGGATAAGCAGCTCTGGGCCAGCTACATAGCGTTCTTGAGCGGCGGCAGCGTGTCCTCCGGCCTCCGCTCCGTGTTCGACGAGCTTCTTGAAATGCAGCGCGAAAACCCCATGTTGATCATTAGGCCGCTTCGTGTTGACCTAGTCAACCTCAGCGGCCTAATGGTATATGATAGGAGAAGAGGCGAGACCAGGAGCCTAGGCGACATCGACTCTCGCGGCGACACCTCGAGGCTCAGAAAGCTTGCAGAGCTAGGCCTCTACAGAATAGCGGTCTTCGCGCCGAGGAAGCTAGAGAGCCTAGCAGATAAGGCGGCAACGCTCTTAGAGGAGGCGAGAAGAGAGCTAAGGCGAGAAGAGGAGGAAGCCTAGTTCACATCCTTTCTCAGAACCAGCTTCCCATCCCGGAGCTGGACAACGCCGGCGGCGACGAGTATCTTCAGTGCCTCCTCGGCGTCGGGGCTCCATAGCTTCCCCGCGGGGCTCCGGTAGAGTCTCATAACCACCCTCTCCCCGTTGCCGCCCTTCACGTAGCGTCTCCACAACACGCGTAGCACAGTATCAACCTCCCCCTCGCCGCCCATGTCCTTCAGCACCCTCACTATAGCCTCGACCACGGAGACGTAGCGGGGAGCCTCCTGCAAACCCAGTGCACCCACCAGAGCATCCCCTAAGGTAACACTATCTAACCCATAACCCAGCTCAGAGGCCTAGGCGCAGCTAAACCCAGGGCACACACGGCTAATACCAGGGTCCAGCAACGCTAGGAGAGAAGCCTGACAGGAAGCACATGGTGCCCCGAAGAGAGGCCGTGAAAGAAGAGGCCAGGGGCGTGCTAGCCGCTCGTGGAGCCGGTGACCTTCTCCAGGTACTGGCGGAGCTTCTCCCTGGTCTTCTCGACTATCGGTGTCCGTAGCGGCTGCTCCGGCAGCACGCCCTGCGGCCTATAGAGGAGCACCAGTATTATCACTAGGCCCAGTATAATGTATTTCAAGTAGGGCATCGCGTTTGCAACGTTGTCTGGCAGGGTTACCCCGAAAGCCTGGATGGAAGTAGGGTTCAGCATTATCTCGAGCCCTGATATCAGTGCGGCTCCCAGCAGCGCGCCGAGGTTGTTGGCGGCGCCTCCGACTATCACGGCCGCTATTATCTCGAAGGTTAGGTCGGGCTTGTAGGAGTTGGGGTTCACGTTGCCGCTATAGAACGTCAGCAGCGCGCCCGCTATGCCTGCTAGCGCGCCGCTCACCATAAGCGCCTGCATCCTTATCTCCGCCACGTTGTAGCCATAAACCTCGGCTGCCACTTCGTCGTCTCTTACGGCTTTCAGCGCGCGGCCCCAAGGACTGTTGGTCGCGTAGTCCGTGTAGAGGTATACGGCGACCAGGAATAGTAGCGCTAGCAGCGCGTACACCATGTCGGGGGTCAATACTCCGCGTCCACGGTACCAGGCGAAGGGCCCCGGTATACCGGATATACCGTTGAACCCGCAGACGGGCCAGGCGCTGTTCCAGGTGACGAGCCTCACTATCTCGCCGGCAGCCAGCAGGGTTATTGCTAGGAAGTCCTCTCTCAGCCTTATAGCTGGAAAGCTTGCTACCATTGCAGCTATTAGGCCTGCCAAGGCTGCGACTGCCACAGAGGCGGCGAATACTGCTATGAACTCCCAGCTTGGGAGCACTGACGTGGCTTCGCTGAACACGTACTTCGCGTTTCCCGTACAGTAGGCCGGCTCGTTCACCGCAGTTATATGCTGATGGAGCAGTGGCGCAGCGGTACGGAGTATCAGTGTTGAAGCAAGTGTGCCAGCAGCATAGGCGCCTACGGCGACGAAGAGCACTTTGCCGAAATCCGGTATGCCTGTAAACCCGTACTCTATGTTGAAGCTCAGTGCTATGATCCCGTAGGCTGCAAAGTAGAATAACCATTGAGATATTATGCCCACGAGAGCTTGCTCCATGGCTGACACCTCACACTCTCTTCCTCAACATGTGTGTCTCAAGCCTAATTACCCCCTCAGGCTTAAAGAGTAGTACTACTACGAGCGCGGCCAAGGCTATCACTGGACTATAGGCAGTGCTTATCCCGAAGAACTGGTAGAGGAAGAACGCTACCAGGTTCTCTGCGAGTCCGAGTATAATCCCTGATATCAGTGAGCCGAAGAACGTGAAGCCTCCCATTATGGCAGCGGAGAATATCCACAGCAGCATGAGCCACCCGCTCTCCGGGTTCATCGGGTTCCTGTAGGAGTAGAGGAAGCCCGCGACCCCGCCCACGGCGCCAGCCAGGAGCCACGTTATCCTCCGGACATAGTAGATGTTAATGCCACTAATCCTAGCTAGCACGGGGTTGCTCGCAGTAGCCCTCATAGCCTTACCGGTCCGCGTGCGGGTGAAGAGCCAGTGCATGAACACGCTCGTAGCCACAGCAGCTATTATCGCGGCGGCGTGGGCGGTGGAGAAGTACGCTATCCCGCCCAGTGTGAAGAGTATGCTCTTAGGCACATGGGGTTGTATCTCCAGGGGCCAGTTCTCGAACACGGCCATGCCCATCAAGCTGTAGCGAAGCACGAAGCCTACGCCCATGGAGGCGACGAGCAGGGTGAGACTGTCAGCGCCGCGGAGCCAGAGAGGCTTGAAGGCAAGCTCGTCGCTCAGCAACGATATTATTGCGCCCACGAAGGCAGCTGTGAGCAGTGCGGCAACGAACGCGGTCACGCCGCTCAACATGGCTGAGACGAATGCAGCGGCATAGCCTGCATAGGTAAGGTACTCCGCGTACGCGAAGTTAGCTATCCTGGTCACCCTGAAAATAAGCGTAAGGCCCAGAGCCATGAGCCCGTAGAGGCTGCCGACGAGGAGCCCGTCAAACACGCTCTTAACCGCGCCGTAGACGAGCGGCGAGACCATGGCGGAGACACCTCCAGCTCCTTAGCCGTGTTTGCCCAGAAAGAGGGCCTGGAGATCGGGTCTGGAGAGGATCTCCTTCCCTGTGCCCTCGGCTGCTATGCGGCCTGAGACGAGCACGTATCCCCTGTCGCTTATCTCTAGTGCGCGCCGGGCATGCTGTTCCACTATGAGTATCGAGGCATTCGTCTCCCTCTTTATGTCAACTAGCTTGTCTAGCAGCTCAAGCGCGGTCTTCGGGGCAAGGCCGGCAGTGGGCTCGTCCATGAGCAGCAGCCTAGGCATGGTCATCAATGCCCTGCCGACGGCGACCATCTTCCTCTGCCCGCCGCTGAGCGCACCGGCAAGCACATGACGGAGGTCGCGGAGCTGCGGGAAGATACTGTACACCATCTCTATAGCTTCTCTCAGCTTCCTCTCGTTCTTGATTAAATAGCCGCCCATCTCCAGGTTCTCTTCGACAGTAAGGTCGGGGAATACGTTCTCAGTCTGAGGAACGAAGCCCATACCTATCCTTGTCTTCTCCTCTGGAGCCAGGTAGGTCACGTCTCTGCCCTCAAAGCTTATCCGGCCTCCAAACACCTTGGCGACGCCATAGATGGTCTTCAGTAGCGTGCTCTTCCCGCTCCCATTGGGGCCGACAAGGGCAACTATCTCTCCCTTCTCAACATAGATGTCAACATCATCCACGATAATCATTTTGCCGTAGCCGCCGCGTAGCTTCCTAGTCTCCAACACTCTGTTGCCCGTCATTGCGGGACACCTATGCTAGACTGAGCCTAGATAGGCATCTAGCACCCGTGGATCCCGGGAAACCTCCTCGGGCGTGCCCTCAGTGAGGACACGGCCCTCGTGCATCACTATTACTCGCTCCACGAAGTCAAAGAGAACCTCAAGGCGATGCTCTATAACAAATATCGTCAGCCCCTCACTGTTCAGCTTCTCCAGGACCTTGAAGAGATCCCTAGAGAGCTTCGGAGCCACGCCTGCAGTAGGCTCGTCTAAAAGAAGGATACGTGCCTCACCCATCAAGGCGCGTGCGATATCGGTAAGCTTCATTTGTCCGCCGCTTATCTCCGAGGCCCTGTGCATGGAGACATGGAATATGTTGAGGCGGCGGAGTACACGGTGAACCCTCCCCGTTAGCCCCTTATTCTCGTCTGCCTCCCAGCGAATCCACATCCTTCTCCCCAGTACCGAGGAAAGGGGCCCGGAGCCCGGCCTCTCCCTGGCAGCAGTAGCAGCGTTCTCCACGACGAGCATCCTACCCCATAAGCGGGGAACCTGGAAGCCCCTAACAAGGCCTAGCTTGTAAAGCTTGTGTGGAGGCATGCCAGTCACATCACGCCCAAAGAGGTAGACCTTACCGGAGTCAGGGGTATAGACACCGCTTATCACGTTGAACAGTGTGCTCTTCCCACTCCCATTCGGGCCTATGAGGCCCACGAACTCGCCTTTACGTATCGTTATCGAGACGCCGTCCAGCGCGCGTATACCGCCGAAACTCTTCCTTAAATTAACAGTCTTCAAGGCGATCGTGCGGGCCATCGGGTTGGCACCCCCTTTGCCTCTCCAAATGGTTTGACGACTTCCAGCTGGCCAGGCGGAAGAGGAACCGGGGGCCACCGGGCTGGTGCCGGCGCTAGCCCGGCGGGAGCAATGTCGGCGTAATCAGTGCACGTGAGCGGGCGATGCCCCTCCTCATCCACTGGGCATGGGGGTAAAAAGTAGTTTGGATATAAAGTATGGCTCATAGGTTTCTTATTTGCCTTACTCTTTAAGGGATGTAGCTAGCTGGGCTGCTGCCCCTTGTACCATGTTATAGTCTTGGTGGCGCCATTCCACATACCGACGACTTTGAAGGCGTAACCGCTGGGGGTCTTCACTACTGTCCAGATAGCGTAGTTTGCTATGGCACAGTCACCGTTTTTGTCGAACACCTTCTGGCCGGTGGCGCCTATGTAGTGCATGCCTACTTCGGGCAACACGGCCTTGATGGCGGGGCCGTAGTACCTGCCAGCGGTCAATATGCTGAGCATGGCTAGCCAGGTGGCGTCGTATGCGTAGTAGGCGTAGGGTGTCGGCTTCTCGCCCCACCTCTTCTCATACATCTCCTCGAAGTGTTTGGTCACAGGGTTTCTGGAGATGGCGGGCCTGGTGCCCAGGAAGTGCACCTCGTACATGAACTCGGCGGTTACCTTGTTCTGCAGGAACGTGTTCCTGGCCATGCTGTCACTGCCGAACCACTGCACCTTGCGGAGCACGGGTATGTTGGCGGCCTTTTGGAGTATCTGTAGGCCATCGTTGTCGAACGCTATAACGAGGACTGCGGTCTGCTTGTCGGCGCCGAACTCCTGCACCTTAGTGGCCAGCTGGGTGACCTCGCTGCTAAGGTCAGGCTTGTCGGGTTGATAGAGTATCACGGCAACCTTGCCACCCAGCTGCTTGAAGGTCTGGGACACTAGGTCGGCCAATCCCTTACCGTAGTCATCGTTCCTGGCTATGATTACGAGCTTCCTGTAGCCCAGCTTGTAGATTATGTCAGCCAGGGCGGGGCCCTGTTTGGTGTCGGGCGGCGCTACGCGAAACACGTAATCGTTGGGGAAGGCGGCAGCCTTGCCGGTGCTACTAGGGCTTATGACCACTACGTGGTACTTGTTCACTATAGGCATCACGGCGGCGGTCTCGCTGGTGCTCAGCGGGCCTATGATAACTTGTATGCCGTTCGCTATGAACCTCTTTACAACGTTGACGGCCTCCTGGGGGTTGCCCTTGGTGTCCTCATGGATATAGGTGAATCTGAACGGTGCGCCGGCCTTCTCCAGCAGCTTGTTCATCTCCTCAACGGCTAGTATGGCGCCCTTCAGCCTCTTGGGGCCGTCAACCGCGTAGCCGCCGCTCACAGCTATGGCGAAGCCCAGCGGAATCTTCTTGGGGAGACCCTCAGCAGTGGTCGCTGTTTGCAGCGTCTTCGTAGCAGCCGCTGCAGGGCTCGTACCCGTAGTGGTGGCAGGGCTGGTGGCCGCTGGGCTAGGGCTGGCGGCGGGGCTCGTGGTTGCAGGATGACCTCCGCTAACCAGCGCATAGCCTATCGCGGCCGCGACTATAACGGCTATAGCCACACCTATTATACGGGCATCTAGTCTGGCCATGCCATGCCACCTCCACGCGCAGGGCTTGTGACAGGATAGGGCTCCGCGCGGCCCCCGGGGAGGGAACTCCGGACCCCCGGAACCGCTGTGGCCGGGCAGGAGCGTGCGCCCATCGTCAGAGGGGGTATGGGCTCAGCTCTCCCCGGGGGGTTGGTACGCTCCGCTGCGGCAGAGACAGTGCGGCTCCGTGGATAAAAATCTTTGCTCACCCGTTGTTTGTTAAGAAATGTGGACGACATGAGGCCGGCTAGGCGATACCTCTGGCGAGGCTGTCCAGGAACCGTAGCCGTTTCGGTATAGGTGGGTGGTCGCTCAGCAGCTCCTGAGCCGGGTCAACTGGCTGGTGCTTCAGCTGCTCCACTACCAGGTCTATGTCGCCTCCGGTCCTCCAGCCCCCGATGGGGCTGTAGAAGGGCGACGCTACGGCCTCTACTAGAGCATATATGAATAGTGCCTTGAAGCTACTCTTCTCTATCCTTGCCCTAGCGGCGGAGGCTCTGGTGTAGTAGAGGTGGAGCCTGGCTAAGGCTCTCTGCATGGGCCTGGCTCCGGCTAGAGTGGCTCCATGAGCGTCGGCGTAGTATTCTCGGAGCCTGCTGAAAGCCAGCACAGCCACCTGCATGACGAAGCTCAGAACCACGCCCAGGAGCCCGAGGAGCGCCAGGAGTAGTGCGTTGTCCCTCTCTTCCCTGTCACTCACACCGCCCCAGAGCCCTAGGCGGAGCAGCGTCACGCCCATGTAGTAGAGCATGCTCGGCACGAGGCCTAGCAGCAGGATTACCACCATATCCCTATGCTTGTGGTGGCCCAGCTCGTGGCCCACGACTGCGAGCAGCTCGTCCCTGGGTAGCATCTCGTAGAGAGTCCTAGAGACCGCTATGTAGCGTCCGGCGAGGAAGTTGCCGTAGGCGAACGCGTTAGGCGGCCCCTCCACAAGCATCGCCCTGGGCGGCTTCATTCCAGCCTTGACGGCGGCCTCGTCGACCACGGCCTGCAGCTCCGGGCTGGGCTTCGCCCCGTAGCTTAGGTTGATTATCCAAGGCGCCGCTAGGTAGCTCACAATGTTGGCCATTAGCAGGAAGCCGAGCATCAGCCCGAGTGGCAGCGGATAGCCGGCAGCAGAGGCGGCATACCAGAGACCGTAGACGGCCAAAGCGCCTCCGCCAATGATGAGCAGTGCGGTGAGGGCCATCGCGGCGTGGAGGCTTAGCCTCCCGCTTAGCCTCGCAGCGGCCCTCGGCGCTACCTTGGCGGCCAGCACCTGGAGCACGAGGAACCCAGCCACATAGGCTACCATGAGAGCCAGCATCGTCAACGGGTCGTAGAACCAGAGCATTGCGGGCATGAACGGCACCGCAGCCACCCCCTCTCTAGAGGGACGGCGGTAACGCGGGACCGGGTATCAAGCTTAGCCCTGGCCGCGACGCCGAGTTGCCCGTGGCAGTAGTGTAGCCGAGACTGTAGCCGCTCCCGCCGCTGCCGCTGCGAGGCAGATGTAGCCCCCACGGTAGCCGAGGGCCGCCACAAGGAGGCTCGCGGAGAAGAGGCCCAGGCTCCCGCCGGTGTCAAAGCCCAGCGTGTAGACGCTCGCCGCCAACCCCCTGTTAGCCCCGGGGGCCCAACGGCTCACCAGTATCTGCTCCCCGGGTATCGAGACCCCGCTCCCCACCCCGTAGAGGAGTGCAGCGAGGTAAACCAGCGGAGGCCTAGGCTCCAAGGCTATTACTATCAGCCCAGCCGCGCTCGCCGCGAACCCCAGGGGAAGCACCCTCCTCAACCCGTACCGGGGGTAGAGGCTACCCGACAGCCACCTCGCGACGAGCCCCGCGCCTGCGGCGAAGAACTGGAACACGCCGAACACCGTCGCCCCGTAGCCTAGATCGCGGAGCTGCACCTGGGGCAGAGACTGGAGCCCGAAGAACAGCAGCCCGTCGACGAACGCCAGTGCGGCGGCCAGCAGCACGCCGGGGCTCCCCAGGACCCTAGCGAGCGAGGAGAACACCGCCTCCCCCTTGGCTCCTACGCCGCAGCAGCCGCGCCCGAGCGGAAGCCTTGCAGCCCCCACAGCAGCCGCGGCGCCCGCGGCAAGGGAGATCAGGAAGGCGGCATGGTATCCCATGTGGTCTGCGGCCACGCCGGCCACGAGGGGGCCGAGGGCAGCGGCAGCAGTCACCGCGACAGCCCTGGCGGCTATCGCGCGGGCAACCTCCTCCCCGCCCAGCGCCGCTGCTGCGGCTATCGACGGCGCCACGAACACAGCGAGCGCCACGCCCTGTAACCCTCTAACAGCCGCGACGCCCAGGAGGCTCCTAGCGGCGAGCGCGACCCCAGCAGCTGTGGCAGCCGCCAGCCCCCCGGCTACGAGGAACACGCGGAGCCCAAGCCTGTCCGCGGCAAGGCCTACGGGGATGCGGAGACTGGCAGCCACGAGCGGCGCTACGGCGTAGACCTGGATGCTCTGCGCGGCGCTGTAGCCGAGATCCCTAGCATACCTCGAGACAAGCGACCCAAGTGACGTCATTGAGACGAAGAAGCCGGCGACGGAGGCGACAAGAAGCCTCAGCCCCCGCTCTCTACAAGTATTGGCGGCCAAAGCTGGACTCCGCGGAACCGGCGGCAGCCCCCGGCTCCGGAGCCTAAAACATTGCGTAATTAGGTGGGATTAATGGAGGACTATCGTGGCTGTCAGGAAGCGAGGGCCTCGAGCTCCTGCGCAACCTTCCTCTCCAGCGCCTTCTTCTTGCCCAGCTTCACGGCAACGTGTATCGGCAGGTAGAGGCTAAGCCCTATCAACACCATGCCGAGGCCGCTGGGATCCGGCGAGATAATCGCACCGATTATCATAGTGCCTAGGAAGATATACTTCATTGTCTGGTCGCTAAACATCTCTGGGTCTAGTATACCGTAGGCCAAGAGCAGGTATATCACCAACGGCAGCTCAAACAGCGCGCCAAAAGCTACGGCAAGCTTCAGCGTGAACGACACAACCTCAGCTATGCCCACCTTGGGTATGAAGGGGTAGCCCAGTGGAATGTAGAGCGGATACAACTTCAGCATCATCAGCCATATCAGCGGCGCGACAATGTATATCGCGAAGAACACGCCGAATATGAACGCTACGAAGAATAGCACGAAGTACTTCTTCAGGAACTTTTTCTCGTGAGGGTATAGCGCAGGCTCAATGTACTCCCATATCTCCTTGGCTATGACTGGAGAGGCGCCTATGAATCCCAGCAGGAATATAGCCTCAGCAAGCACATTAATGGACTCGAAGCCCTCGCTCGGAATGATAGTCACATTGTAGGTCTTGCCGTTAAACGCGGTGAAGCTCTTCGGAATGACGTGCGCGAAGATGAGTTCCGGTAGCTTGGTGGCCAATGGCACATAAGAGGTAAGTATCCCGCCCTTAGCCCCAGGGGCGGGCAGTATAGAGAGTATCGCGGAGGCCACGAAGAACGCTATGACTATCCTCCTCAGCCGGACGACGAGTTCCTCAACATGCTCCCAGATAGACGCCTCCCTATCGCCCGGAGGGGACTCGCTCAAGGCATCAGCCCTCTCCGCACCGCCTTAGAGCTCCTCCCCCCGTGCATCTCCCCTGCGAGGGGAGGAGCCGTCGTCTCCTGCAGCCACTCTGACCCCACAAAAATTCTCTAATTACCTTTTGGTTAACAATTCCGCGGCTACTTGGCTTTCTCGCGGCCTTAACCTTTTATCTCGTTCAACAGTCCCTTCTTCTTCGCCTCAGCTATTATCTCGGATACGAGGTCGCTCCTGCTCTTCTTCTCAACATCTTTTATCCCGAGCTTCTCTGCAAGCTTCTTCAACGTCTCGTCGTCGAGGCCCTCGAGGCTCCTCCTCTTATGCGCTTCCTCTCCTCTGCCCTCAAGTGCGCCCTGGCTGGCCTTCCTGAACTCGTAGATTGCCTGCCCTATGCCCCTGGCGAGCTGAGGCAGCTTGCTCGGCCCGAATATCAGCAACACTATTATCAGGATGATTACCCATTCGAAGCCCTGGAACGAGCCAAACATGACCCATCAATCCCTCTCTCCATGTGTCGCGGCGGGGACGGAGTGCTCTCACTAATAGGGGGCGGAGTGGGATCCCCGGACCCCCAAGTGGAGTTAGGCGCTAGCCACCGTATCCCTCTTATTAGATTTCTCGGAAAAGGGGCGCAGCTATTATTCCCGTGTAGTCTCTCCTCTCTAGCCTGGGGCGAGGCTGCCTCGGCTACGCCGCGGAGTAGGCCGCGGGGTTGGATGCGCCGGGGAGCCTTGCGGCCGCACCCTAATTCTATGCGGCGGCTCCGCTGGACGCCAGGTGCGCAGCCGTGACGCAGGCCAGGGAGCCCAGGGTTCTCCGCGTTGAGGAGGCTTGTAGGGGTAGGAGGTTCAGCCTCGGCCGCGTGGAGGCGCTGATACGTGGCCGACGTGTTGTGCTTGACGCACTGCTCCACCCTGGGGCGGTCGCGGTTCTGGCTGTGGATAAAGGCCGTGTGCTCTTGGAGCGGCAGTTCCGGCCGGTGGTTGGCAGGTGGCTCTACGAGATTCCAGCCGGAACCCTGGAGCCTGGGGAGGAGCCTGAGGAGGCTGCGGCTAGGGAGCTCAGGGAGGAGACGGGCTACGTGGCTGGGAGGCTGAGGAGGCTCCTGGAGTTCTATCCTAGCCCCGGGGTCTCGACAGAGAAGATAGTCGTGTTCCTTGCGGAGGAGCTGCGGCTTGGGGAGAGGAGCCTGGAGCCCGACGAGGTTATCGAGACCGTGTGGCTGCCTCTCAGGGAGGCGCTTGAGATGATTAGAAGGGCTGAGATAATTGATGGGAAGACAATAGTAGCGCTACTCTACTACGCCATGTTAGCCGGCGAGACCGGGGAGTGAGACCACCCAGCCCCTGCTCGGCCCAGCATAGTATATCGCGCCCTCTCCCCGGAGGACGCGGAACAGCAGCCGGTACTTCCCCAGCCTTGCCTCCGCCTCGTACTCGTCGCTAGTCCTAAGCCCTCGGAGCCTCTCCTCGAACTCCCTCACGGCATCCCTCGTCGCGACAAGGTAGCTCCCCGCCAGCGGCGCCACCACGAGGCCCCTCCTCCGGGCCTCCTCGGGGTCGAAGTCCTGCCGGACCTCCGGCGGCATCTCGTGGAGGAACACGTAGCCGCGATCCCTCAGCCTCTCCCGGACCACTCGGAGCCACCGGGGCTCCTCTCCCCCGCCTCCAGAGGCTCCAGCACCGGGGCGGCATACTTGTCTAAGCACTGTGCCCAGCGCAGCCGCCACCGCCTGAGCGAGCTGCTCGACCTCGGAACGGGTGAGCCCCCTGCCCCCGGCCTTGGGGAACGCCTTGATTTCCTCCCGAAGCTTTGAGACCTCCTCGCGGAGCGCGGCAACCTCCTTCCGCAGTTCCTCGAGCTCAGCCCTCAGCGAGCCATCTCTGCTGCCCGTGGGCTGTGCGGGGGAGGCCTCGAGGGCTTCCCTGACAGCCTCCTGGATAGCTTTGCGGAGAAGCGCCTCGACGTCGACCTCTTTGCTCCTGGCGGCGGCTCCGAGCTGTCGCAGGTAGTCGTCGAGCCTCCTGGTTCTCAATGCCCCTGGCTCCACCCCTGGGCTTAGGATACGCGGTGACCGAACCCGGATATACGTCGTGGAGCCTGCCCCTATAGGCTACGACGGGTGAGGGGTAGGATTCACTGGTGGGGATGAAGCGCTTGGACGAGATAAAAATTAGGATGTGGAGGGTCTTCCTGGAGTCTTCGTTGTTGCTGAGTATGCTAGCCCCTATGGGCGGCGTTGAGCTGTGCCTCTAGCTCTTTTATCAAGTTTGCGAAGAACCTGTAGTCATGATAACCTACGGTGTACACGGTGTAGCCGAGGTCGTTGCCCCATACTGCGAAGCTTGGTGTGCCGCGTAACCCTAGCTTCTCTGCAGCCTTGGTGCTTTCCTCGGGAAGCACAGCCGCCCTGCAGGTAGTGTTTGCGCCGAGCTGCTTGCTGAGCTTCTCGTAGAGCTTCTGGTAGTCGTTTAGCAGGCCTGTCTCGTTTATTTGGCTCTTCTGGAGCTTAGCTATGTCGCGGCGGAGGAGCGAGTATATTTCCTCGACAGCCTTTACGTAGCCAGTAGCGTTGTGGGTCTCGGCATAGTAGCATGCCAGTAGCTGATGCAGCTTCTTGACCACGGGCTGCGGATGCACAATGAGATCCATGAAGTGAAGTGTTATCTTGCCCTCATCAGCCAACTTCATAAGCTTTGGGAACACCGTGGCGTAGAACTCTGCGCAGAAGGGGCACATGAAGTCCTCATATATCGCTATGTGTATCGGCCCGCTGCCTAGTGCCGGGTGCAGCCCTATCATCGGCGGCACGCCTATCCTCTCGAATGCCTCTGCGAGCCTTCTCTCCGACAGCACGACTGCGAAGTCTATGTGGCTGGCCACGTAGTAGCCGCGGGCGGCTTCCCGGACACCAGGATCGCCGCTGCTGAGGTTGAAGCTGCTTTCAACGACCAGGTTCGGCCTAGAGTCGACGGCGACACCCCTCGGAGGCTCATCTACCGGGACAACCCTGGTTATGTTGGCTGCGAACACCGCCTCAAGGAGTGTCATGAAGTTCTTGTCCGCCTCCAGTTTCTTGACGTCGACACGGGTCTCGTTAACATGGCCCTGTACCACGAGCAGGGTTGCTGTGTACGCGTACCTTGGGCCCGGTAGCCTCTCCCTCATAGCTACCTGGGCTGCGAACACTGCGTCGACATCGTAGCGTACTGGCCTGTAGCCGTCCGCGAAAGTCTCGTTTAGGAGAAGCTGCTTAAGCCTCCCGCTCATATGGCTGGTCTTCACCAGTATCAGTGGTAGAACCCTGGGCTTCTGGAGCCCCGAGCCGCTGATGGGTACGTAGCAGAATGTAGTCCCTTTTGGCACGTCTGCTGCGAGCTGCTGCGCCAGCAGCTCTGCCATCGCCTTTGCCAGCTTCTCCTGCCCCCCGCCATAGACCACTGCAACGGCGTTGGCCCCACAGTCTCTGAGGCTCTGCTTCGCCACAGCCTTGGCTGAGGCGGTGGTGGTGCCAGTTGCTGTGCTCGGTGTATTCGGTGCAGCAGTGCTTCCACGGCTGATAAACATGTAGCCGGCAATGATCGCCGCGGCGACCGCAACAACTATGGCAGCCACGAGGATCCGTTTATCCAAGGCGCATGTCCTCCGTCCACGCGTAAGGGCATGTATCGCCCTTCTCCATGCAGCCGAGGCCCCGGGTGCCCGCTGGGCAGGCTATAACGATGCCCCCAGCACAGGCTCCATGCGAAGAGGACGGAACCTCTTAAACCCCGGTGATGGCCCCTCCCCAGCCCCTGGAGGGAGGCCATGGCTGTTAAGGCCGTATCCAAGGAGCCCATAACTCACCCCGTTCTCCGCCGCATGGTTGAGAGGCTTCGTCTCCTCCTGGCTCTCAACCATGCCTCCGCTCTGATGCACTGGGACTTGGAGACCTATATGCCGCCGAGCGGCGTCTCGGACAGAGCGATAGCGCTCTCGGAGATAACCGCTCTCATGCATCGGATTACTAGGAGCGACTGGCTGCGCGAGATGATAGAGGAGGCGAAACGCGACATAGAATCAATGAATGTGTACGAGCGGGGACTACTAAGGGTTGTTGAGAGGGAGGTCAAGATAGCCTCCGCTCTCCCCGAGGAACTCGTCCGCAAGGAGGCCTTGGTTACAAGTAAGGCCGTTAAGGCCTGGGAGGAGGCCAAGAGGCGCGACGACTACAGCATATTCAAACCCTACTTGGGGGAGATAGTGGAGATAGCGAGGGAGAAGGCGGAGAAGCTCGGCTACGAGGACCACCCCTACGACGCCCTTCTAGACCTCTACGAGGAGGGTCTGCGCACAAGGGACGTGGAGAGAATGTTCTCGGTGATAGTGCCGGAGACCCTGAGAATACTAGAGGCAGTTGAGAGGAGGGGCTTCTACCCCCGCAGCCATCCTCTTGAGGACGAGGCCTATGAGAAGGAGCGGGTTCGGAGGCTCGCCCGCAGGCTCCTTGACCTCCTTGGGTGGCCCTGGAGCCGCGGCCGTCTCGACGAGTCCGCCCACCCGTTCACAATAGACCTGGGTATAAACGACGTGAGGATAACTGTGAGGTATGAGGGCCGCGACCCAAAGAGGTTCATCTACTCCCTCATGCATGAGTATGGGCACGCACTCTACGAGCTCCAGCAGGACCCCGCGCTGGCTTACACCCCGCTCCGCGGCGGCGTTAGCCTGGGCGTGCACGAGAGCCAGTCAAGGTTCTGGGAGAACATAGTCGGTAGGAGCCCATGGTTCATTCCACGGCTCCGCAGCCTGGCCTCAGAAGAGCTGCCCATGCTTGCAGTGGAGCCCATCGAGCTCTACCGGTACGTCAACACTGTTCGGCCGAGCTTGATAAGGGTGGATGCAGACGAGGTTACATACAACCTCCACATCTATCTGCGCTTCGAGCTGGAGAAGAAGCTGGTCGAGGGCAGCATCAGCGTCAATGAGCTACCCGAGGCCTGGGACGAGCTAATGGAGAAGCTCCTCGGCATAAGGCCGCGGAGCCCGGCGGAGGGAGTACTCCAAGACATCCACTGGAGCCAGGGAAGCATAGGCTACTTCCCAACCTACACCCTCGGCAACGTGATAGCCGCGATGATATGGAGGAGCCTCGGAGGCCCCCGTGCCGAAAAGCTGAGAAAAACAGACCTCAAGGGGCTCCGCGAATGGCTGCGCGAGAGGATACACAGGTGGGGCAAGACGTTCCCGCCCAAGGGGCTCATCAAGAAGGCCCTAGGCTCCGAGCCCTCCCCCGAGGCCCTTGTGGAGTACCTGGAGTGGAAGTACGTCAAGCTGCCAGAGACAGGGGAGCTGGAGGAGGCCCTGGCCTCCTAGGCCAGGGCGACCAGCCCCTTCTCCGCCAGCCGGTGTAGCGCCCTCAACACCTCATCTTTCCCGACGCCGTAACGGGCGGTGAAGTCTCTTATGTCGAGGAGCCCGTTGTGGCTCCTAATGTAGTCGAGCACCAGCCTCTCCAGATCCTCCACGCTGGTCCTTTTCGCGGCGGCGAGCACGGCTGCCTGAGCGGCGAGGCCCGTAGCCCTGGCGGGTATGACGGGCTCTATCGGCGGGTCTGGGAACTGCTCCCTCACCTTCTCCTCCGCCTTCTTCTTGGCCTCCTCGAGTATCTCCATCGCGCCCCTGCTTATCACAGCGGGATCGGGCACTGACATGGCCTCCACGGCGGTCTCGGTTATCAGCTGGCGGACGCTGCTGCTTATCTGGTCTATCATCATGCTCATGTTCGGGTATATGGTGCTTATCTCGCTGCCAACGTCCTTCAGCGCCACACCGAACGCCATAAGTATCCCAGTCAGCTGCTTCATGTCCTTCACGGTCTTCAGCCTCTCCTTCACAGCTATTATCATGTGCTCTATCGTGTATATTAGCTTCAACACAGCCCGGACCTGGCTAACCTCCCCCGCATATATGGCCGCCCTCCTCTTATCACCCTGCCTCATTAGCTCCACTACCTTCTTGAACAGCTCCCTGCTCCTCTTCTCGAGCCCATACCTCGTCTCAGCAATATTGTCCTCAAGCAGCTCAAGCCTAACTATCACGCGGTCAATCTTCTCCTCAAGACCCTCTTGGCCCCCCGAGCCGCCTATCCCAAACACGCTTAGCAGCCGAGTAAGCACAGAGGTAACCATGACTCCCCGCCTCGCGCCTCCCCTATACAGCTCAGCCGAGTGGCTGCCTCCAGCACCAATCTCTAGCCGCGCCAGGGAACCTAGGCCCTGGGGCCCGATACCACCCCAGTGTTACCACGTCCCGCCTAGAACGAGACTCCACACCACTCCACCGATGGGGCATTCTTCCAGGAGTACAGTGGATTCAGGAGATACAGGCTACGGCACCGTAGCACCGTTTCCAGCCTTCCTTCTCTTCTCCGGCTCTCTCTCCGGAACCCATGCACGGGGGACCAGCGTAGGAGGGTCTAGTAGGAGAGGCTTCATACCAGTCTTGTCTGCACTCCTGATTACCGCCGGGAGGAGAGCAGTGGCATACCGTAGATACGCGGTGCCCTTCCACGAGGCCCGGGCGGGCACGGGGAAGCTCGTAGGTCTTGACGCCTACACCTGGCGATATCTCCACGCAAGGTACCGTACAGTATTGTTAGTGGTCCCGGCGGAGCGGCTCAGCCCCGAACCCCCCCAGGAGGGGGCATGCAGGCTCCCCGCCCTAGTTACTCCAAGCCGCCAAGTCCGCGACATAGAGGAAACGGCTTCTATAGATACACCCGCCTGGGGCCCCAGGCCGAGTCTAGCTAAGAGGCTACTCTCCCTCATAATGCCTGCCAAGCTCGTAGAAGAGGCCTACGGGAAACCGATGGTGCCCGAGGAGGCTCAGGCAGCGGGTCTCGCAAAGATACTCCTCCCCCTATATCCGACAGGCAGGCTGCTCTGGATGATATTCACCGAGACTGAGGAGGGCATGCTCCCCGATGAGCCCTCCACGAGGAGGATCTACATGGATCTCCGTGGACGCGATCCAGGCTACGCGGAGGCAGAGGAGGAGGCCCGCAGCCTATGCTCAGATGCTCAGATTAAGCTCCCCCGGCATGCCTCCAGGGAATCCGGGAGGATATGAAGAGATGTAGCAAAGCCGACGCCCCTGGGTGGGCCGCTTAACCGGGGGGCGGTTCACCCGAGGGCGGTTGGATGGGGAATGGGGCTGCTGGCTGATCCTCCCATTTAGGCCTCTATGGTCGCGTATTCGGTTCAGAGTATCTTCGAATTTTCTTCATTTTCGCAGAGATTGTTTGGGCTTTTTTTTTTTTGAATTGATATACTACATTATATTTTTAACATATGCTTAATACTATTAACGAGTCTTGTAAAGATAGAGTATTTATAGATGAACAATCAATATTAATAAAATGTATGTGGAATGCTTAGGGCAACAGTGAGGTAGGGTGAACAAATCTTGAGGATCAGCATTGAAAAGGAAGATCTTCTAGCTGTAGTCATAGCTTTCATTGCCTTCCTAGTGTTCCTCATAGCGACTAGGTAGGGGGTGGGGCTCTATGAGCGAGGCACAGCCCCCGAGCAGTGGCAGGATAATCTCAGCTATAATAATTGCAGTAATCCTAGCCATAATTATAAACATGTTTGAGCGCACTATGCATCTGGGCAGGTATGGCCTCGAGCTGCCCTTGTTAGCATTTATAGTTGGTTTGCTACTATCCGGGGCCATAGGTAGAGAGGCCCGTAGCGGGCTGCAGCGGCTTCCCTGGGTCTTCGTGGACGCTAGCCTGATCCTACTAGGCCTCTCTGCCGGCTTTAATAGGCTTGCAGCGTATGGTGGAAAGGCGGGCCTAATTGCGGTAGTCAATGTGGCTGCAGGCTTAACAATTGGTATGATTGTTGCGTTAAGACTGGGGCTTGATGAAAGGTTTGCTGCAACGTTTGTAGCGGGCGGCACCATATGCGGTATAACAGCGGCTATAGCGACGGGTAGGACTGTCCGCGCGGAGTACCCTCACTTGCTGATAGCGTTGCTTCTGATAGCTATCGTCGGGGCTCCCTTTGCTGTGGCAATGTCGTTCGCTGCGCATAGCCTAGGCAAGGTTGGCGGCGCGCTTGTCGGCGGCGTCGTGGATAGCACGCCCGTTGTGCGTGCGATAGCTGCGGCACTACCCCGGGACGTCGGAAGCATTGCTACGGCGATAAAGTTCGCTCAGAACTCCTTGATAGCTATCTCGGCTATAGCTCTTGCCCTTGTAGTGGCTAGGATAGGCGGCGAGGAGCCTATCATACCGCTTGCGTTGCTGCTGATGCTTGTGGGCGAGGTGGTGTCTCCCTTCCTAGGACTCACAGCACATGTAATTAATGCCATAGAGAATGCGAGGCGCTTCCTGCTGGGCCTGGCAATGGTGTTGGCCGGTATGGCTACGCCGCCCGAGGCTCTCAAGAAGCCTGGCGTCCGCCTAGCTATCATAACGTTCATAGTCGTAGAGATAGTCAACATCATAGTAGCTGGCGTGCTTGGCGGAGTGCTCTTCGGCTAGCATGGTCCCAGGTAAGACGGGGACGTTGCTGAGGGGACTGCGACGAGCCCTAAGAGGCTAGAGGCGGGGTGCGGCCCTACATGGTAGAACATGTGGTTGTGAAGCCCCTCCAGACTTGCCGGGAGGCCGTGGAGATACTCGATCTCGTAGACGTGATAAGGGCAACCGAGGGACTCCTCCAGGGTGTAGACTCTGTTTCGATAGGTAAAGATAGGGCTACAGTTGTTTACATCTGGAGGCCTGACGAGTTTACGAAAAAGAGGATAAAGGTTAAGCTGAAGATGAGGCGGAGGAGCGGCAGTGTAGAAATAGAGGCCCGCGGAGGCTTCGACATGGACATAGTGATAACGTGCACAGAGACGGGAGAGGCCGCGGTAGTGGTAACTGTGCATGGAAAGGGGGAAAAGTACGTCTCTGAGGAGGCGCTCCGCAGGGTCGCCGAAAGCATCTACGAGGTGCTCAAGAACCTGGTCTCATAAGGAGGGCATTGGCCCGGCCCTGAGCCCCCCGGCGTGTTTTTTGTGAAAACCCTTTTCAGCTGATGTGTGGAAGGCGGCAGCGTAGCTTATGTGTCCCTGCGGGCTCGCGTCCTCATACCCAGAGGTTCTTAGGCTCCCCTTGGAGGCGTGCCTATGGTGAGGCGCGGCGGCTGGCTCGACGCGGTAGCAGCGATGGTATGGAAGGATTTCATGCTCGATGCTAGGAGGAAGGTTGAGGCCAGCTCGGTGGTCGTGTTCTCTGCTGCATCTGGCGTCCTGGTGGCCTACATACTGGGCGGCGTGGCTGGGATAAGTCCGGCGGCCGTGGCTGTAGCGGCGAGCCTTGTGATGGTGTTCCTTGCTGTGTTTGGAAGCCTTTCAAGCTTCGTTAGGGAGGCTGACCGCGGCACGCTGGAGGGGCTCCGGGTGAGCCCCGTGGGGCCCGAGGCGATATATCTTGCTAAGCTTGTCTACAGTTATGCCTTGATAGCCTCGGCTACGCTGGTCTACCTCGCGGTTACAGCTGTGTTCGCTAACTTGTGGGAGCTATTGAGTCCGGCGAGCCTTGCCGCTAGCCTCTCCGCGGGACTCTACCTGGCAGCTGTGTCTAGCTTGACCTCGGCTATACTCGTGTTCAGCGAGGCTCGCGGCATACTCATGCCCGTGATGGTTCTGGTTCTCTCGCTTCCCTACATACAGCTCGCTGCTCCCGTGTTGACGCAGGTATACAGTGGTGCAGGTTCCGCCTTCTCCGCTGTTGTGTTGGGTCTCGCCTCGGCTGCGTTCATAGCGGTAGCGCTCTGGCTGTCCAGGTTTATCCTCGAGGCAGCTTAGGCCGGGATAATCGCGGGCTCCGACTATTTATTTTCCGAAATCTTCCAGGGCTTGTCATATTAAAGGGTGCGGGAACTACGCCATCCCGTCATCGGGAAGTATAGGGGCCTTAAACCCCGGTGTGGTCTATGCATGCTCAATCCAGAGCTGTGGCCGGCTCCGCTTTCAGCGGGGCTCACCTCGTTTCACCGCTGGTACGTGGTTCGCGCGTGGTGTAACATAACATGGGTAAGCGTATGAGGCTTGACCTAAAGGCTTTCCAGAGGCAGAAGGCGGCTGGGGCCATAGTGATAGCTGTTGCTGTCTTTGCTTCCCTCATAGTAGTGTACCTGGTGGAGAACGAGTCCTCGGTAGCGAAGTATTACCTAGGCCAGGGGCCGGGTAAACACGCGATACCGAACGCAGCCGTGTTTGACAGGATAATCGAGGAGTCTAAGAAACCAGTGGCAGTCATGTTCGAGTCACCTACCTGTCCAGTGTGTAAAGCGATGTACCCCTACTGGGCTGTCCTCGAGAAGGAGAGCAGCACCCTCCCCATAGCTTTCTACCACGTCGTATACAGCAGCGACACGCTGTTGTTGTTCCAGAGATACGGCGTGACCGAGACGCCGACATTCATTGTGTTCGTGAAGGGCAGGGTTGTTGCAAGGCATGTGGGTGCTTTCGAGGCAAGCAACGTAGCGGATGCCATGCTTGCCTGGGCTCTGGCTGCGGCGGGCTCGGCTGTGGCGCCTAAGACTCCCAGAGGCTATGCAGAGGCCGGGCTAAAGATCTGGCAGGTTAGGTGTGCGGCCTGCCACGGCCCGATAAAGGGTCTCGACAAGGCGTCCATTGAGGAGTGGCTCCGGAATGCGGGTAAATACGCTGTTGATTCCAGGTCCATAGCGGCTGTGCAGATGTTGAAGAGCAAGATAGAGGAGGCGGAGAAACGCGGCGTTTATCTCCACGAGCTTTACCATGGTTTCGATGGCTTGGTGGACGCGGTGCTAGGTATGAGGAGGTATATACCGGATCTCTTATATCATGAGGCCAGCAGAACCGCCTACCTGCTCGACTATATAACTGCTGTACTCGAGGACAAGAAGCCTCCAGTATTTGCGTGGATGAACCTCGCCTCAGTGAGCCCGGCAGCTACCTCCAACAGCGGCCAGGCCGCCAAGGTTGCCGCTAATTCCGCTGCAGCTACAGTGGCGCAAGGCCTCAGCCTGGTAGCCTTGGTTACGGCGCTTGTGGCGGGGGTTATCTCGGTGTTCTCGCCGTGTGTCCTGCCCCTCCTGGTTGCCCAGTTGAGCGTCGTGGCAAGCGCCGGTGAGCGGATAGGCGCTGGTCGTTGCATAGGCTGTGGTATCGCTGCTGCGGCCGGCGTCATAGGTGTGGGTGCTCTCTTCTTGGTGGCTGGCGGCCTCGTCTCCTCGGTGCAAAGGGTGCTGCTTGTCGTGGTCTCCGTGGCGATAATAGCTGCGGGTGCTGCGAGTCTGCTAGGTGTGCCGGTTGAACTCAAGGGGCTGGTCTCGGGCAGGAGGGGCGGACTCGCTGGCTTCTGCGCGGTTTACGGTTTCCTCGCGGTTCAGTGTAACCTGCCGATAGTCGTCGGCGCCCTACTGCTCGTAATGGGGCTGGGGTTGAGCATTGGGAGCGTGCTCGCGTTGGCCGCATTGGCTGCAGGCATAGGGGTACCATTGGCAGTGGTTATGTGGCTCGTATCGAGGGGCGGCGCGGGCATAGCCTCGAAGCTGATGAAGAAGAACGAGGTTTTGACCCGTATCGGTGGAGCTGTCTTGCTTGCCGCAGGGCTCTACCTGCTGCTCTACAATCTGCAGCTTATATAGCCGTGTTGTAGTGGGGGTGCACGCGCATGGCTTTAATGATACACTATACGGGCCTCCTCCCGCTCGCGGGCACGGTTGTCGCGGCAGCCGCGGGCTTGGCTGCTGCAAGGCAGGCCGGTAGGAGGCTCTACCAGAGCCTCGTGATTGCGTCGCTAGTGGCCTTGCTGGCAGCAGCTATGCTTGCCATGAGGGAGGGCTTTGATCCCGCCTACGTGTGGCTCGCTATGGCCATGTATTTTATCGCTGTTGCGGCCAGCATAAAATACAACGGTGATCCCGAGAAGCTGCTGAAGATGGCAATAATGCTAATACTGGTGGGTTGGCTGGTGTACTGGATACCCTTCGTCACGCTTGACTACACGCTGCACGAGGTCTACTGGAACACCTCCCCGGGTCTACCGCTCTGGATGAGGTTCGCGGCAGCCTGGAGCGGTGGTGGAGGGAGCCTCTACCTGTTCGCAACCATAGCTGCGCTTGGCAGCCTCTTTCTGCTCCGCGGCAGCAGTGGGGCTGAGAGGAGGAACCTCCTCGTAGCAGGACTCGCGGCGATAATAGTGATAGGCGTCACTGCTGCTGCTCTCAACGACGCGTTCACCAGGCTGCCGGAGAGACCGCCCAGCGGCGCTGGCCTCAACCCGCTGCTGAAGAGCCCCTGGCTCTACCCGCACCCGCTGACAACGTTCGGCGGCTACGCGCTGCTCGCCGTGGCTGCGGTGGGGCTGCTGACAGGGGGCATAAGGCGGAGGAGCTGGATAGTCTACGAGATAGGCTGGGCCCTGCTGACGGTCGGCATAATGCTGGGCGCCTACTGGAGCTACGAGACATTCGGGTGGGGAGGCTACTGGGCGTGGGACCCAGTGGAGACCAGCGAGCTCATGGTGTGGCTTGCGGCGACGTTCCTGCCCCACCTGGCGGCTCTGGCGCCCTCACTTGCAGGGTTCTCATCCAGCTACCTGGTGTCCTCGGTGTTCCTGGCGATGTATGTGACGCGTACCGGCCTCAGCCCCCTTCACAGTTTCGCCGCCCCGGGCATTGGCGCGCTGGTGCTCCTCGGCTCCGCCTTGTTGCCCCTAGTGTACGCGCTCTACCGGCTAGGCATAAGCTTCGACAAGGGACTGGGCGAGGCTGCCAAGCAGCTGAGGAGGAGAACCCCCTACGTTGTCGGCATGCTTGTGGCGGTACTCTCCCTGCTTGCTGCGAGCGTGTATGTGTATGCTAGCCTCTTTGTGCCCTCGCTGCTGGTTGCCGCGGGTCACGAGGTAAGCGTGCCGCAAATGTCTGCGGGTATCCACTACTTCCATCCCGTGCTATACCCGTTGCTCATAACAATGCTCGCAGCCTTGCCGGCGGTGTTCCTTGGAGAGTGGCTTGGCTGGCGCGGCTACGCGGCTCTCCTGCTGACCACAGCAGTGTTCTCGACGGCGCTTGGCGCAGCCGCATATAAGAGGCTCATAGACCTGGCCTCGATGACTCCTGCCTCCACTAACGCGGAGATGGCGTTCGGCCTCCCATGGGCAGCGGTGGCAGCGGGCGCAGCGCTGGCCTACATTTACCTGAAGCTGCGCCGTGGCGGCCGCAGGGTCCTGGCGAGAGACCGTATGATACCGATGAGTCTTCTGCACCTAGGCCTGGCGGTGGTCGTAATAGGTGTGCTGTTGAGCGGCACGTATGCGTTCAACGATGCATATATGCGGGATATGTATCTCAAGCCTGGCCAGCCGCTGACCGTGCCCGGCGGCGCGAAAATAATGCTAGAGAACTATAGCTTCGGCATAAGCAGGGACAGAGTCGACATATTTACCAGCTACGTGATGAGAAGCGGCGTCTACTTCTGGGCATGGCGGGGTCTTGAAACGCTCTACGGAGACCTCGCGCAGATGGTGAAGCTGTACAACGAGGGGGTTCGGTTATTCGAATACAACAAGACGATAGAGTTCCTTGCCAATCTATCCAAGAAGAGCCCTATAGATATCAATGGCACAGTCGAGGCAGAGGTACCAGTCAACATAACGATGCACAGCTTTAGCCGGAACATGAGCTTCAATACGGTGCCGGTCTACATTGGCGAGGCCAGGGTAGTGATAAGGAACCCCAGAATCCAGGTGTCCTTCAACGTGAACCAGGGCGGCACTCCTGGAGCGAACATGACGGCTAGGGTTGACGTGGTGGTGCTCGCCGGCCTGCTTAACATAACTCCGGTGAACACTACCGAGAAGCTTCAGCCCGCCAAGGTGGGTTTCCACCAGTTCCTCGTAGTGGAGTTCAAGAAGCCGGTCAACATAACGCTTCCCAATGGCACTGTCGTGGGCATAAGGAGGGCCTTGGTATACTCCCAGGCGCTGCTGGCAGCCGGCCACGGAGAGCCCGTGAACATAACATCCAAGGGTATAGTTGGCCGTGGCCCATTGCTCTATGTAACTGGCTACATCAAAGGGCAGAGGGTTGACGCGAAGATACCAATGCCTCTGCCGATGTCGGCCGCGGTCTACGCCATGGTGCAGGCGAGTCCGCAGGCCCAGCAACTGCTAGCGCTGCTGGAGAAGAGCAGCCTCTACCAGCTCCTCGAGAACCCGAAGAAGATACTCAACCTCACCGTCTCCAGGGCCTGCCTCGCTAGCCCACATGGCTGCTTCGGCTATGTCGCGGCGCCGAAGACCGTTCCCGAGACGGCGTGGCTCGACCTAAAGCTGAAGATAATAACTCCTCACGGCAGCCGTGACGTGAAGGTGAGGATAAGGTTCGAGGCCTACGGCGAGATACAAGGCATCCACGGCCTAGTCTCAAAGGTGATACACCCGAGCCTCGGCCTTGACGACGTCTACGTGGTGATAAGTCCGCCGACGTCCGAAGGCGTGCTGGATAAGCTATTCGGCCACGCGGCCTCCGCCCCAGGCTACCATGAGTTGCTGCTCTACTATCTCCACGAGGTGTTCAAGGAGCTGCCGCCTCCGAAGAGGCTCGCCCTCACAGCACTCATGGCAGCCGGCTATAACATCGATGTGCTGAGAAGGCTTGGTGGCGGCCAGCAGGCGCTGCAGTACCTGGAGAGGGAGATAGTTAACCTCTACCTGACAGCGGAGAGGTTCAACCCAGCGAACTCGACGATAATCAAGGAGGGGCTCTATGTACAGGTGAAGCTTATACCTGGCGTCCGGCTGGTCTGGGCCGGCGCTGTAGTGATGGCCCTGGGCGCTGTTTATGCGGCAGCACAGTACTACCTGGCGTCTAGGAGGGGGCAGGGCTAGCCAGCTTTCCCGCCAGGAGACGGCCTGGACTGGATTTTTCCCCTTCCCCGGCTCCGAGGGGGCAATTCAGCACGGGAGGTGTAATCCTTGGATAAGAGGAGCCTATTATACGCGGCTGTGGTTGGGCTCGTGTTGCTCGACGTGGCTATAGGGGTCTATGCTGTCTACAACGCGCCGTTCCCCCTGAAGGTGACGCTGGGGTCACCTACGGCTTACCTCAACATCTATCTCCACATACCCATGGCGTGGGCCAGCTACGTTCTATACACCGGTGCCTTCATCTCCGCTATAATCTACCTGGTGAGGGGTGGAGAGCGCTGGGATAGACTTGTGGAGGGTTTCGTGGCGCTCGGTACAATCTACGCGGTGTTTACCCTGATAAGCGGCATGGCGTGGGCCAGTGAGTCCTGGGGCGCCGCTTGGAGCTGGGATCCGAGAGAGACCGGTGTGCTCCTCCTCCTGTTGGCGTACCTGGTTTACTTTGTGCTGCGCGCGAGCATTCCCGATCCGGATAGGGCGGCGACGCTGAGTGCAGCCTACGCGGTTGCAGCGTACTCCATGGTACCTGTCAGCTTCCTCGCGCCAAGGCTTGTGTCGAGCAGCCTCCATCCAACTATGGCTAGCTTTGGTCACTTCATGGGACGGCCCGACGTGCTAAGGATATTCGTGCCTAAGGTGATCCTCGCCACGGTGGTGGCGCTGCTGCTGGCATACCTGGCGTCGGAGAGGCTGGCGGGGAGGTCGGCGCCCCGCTGGGCTCGCTGGGCCGGTATAGGCATCATAGCGTTGGGCATGGTCATCGGCCTCGTGGTTGCCAGCCCCTATTTCGGCGGGGGCGTGGAGAGGGTGCTGGCGGCTAACCTAACCAAGAACGGCGAGATAGCGTCCTTGGTGCTCAGCGGCAGGGGTAAGGTGGTTCTCCCGCACCCGGTGCCCTCGCCCGTGCAGCCGCCGAGCTACAACGGGACACCGTCTATCATAGGGCACCTAGTGAAGCTGGTGGACGGCAGGATAGAGGTGGTGAGACACTGGAGCGTTGCGCTGAATGCGGCGGCGTACCCAGTTATAGTGGGGATGGTGCTGCTCTATCTCTCAAAGCCGCCCCGGCGCAGAATGGAGGAAGAGTGATAACCTGGCTGCAGCACATATACGTAAACCAATAGGGCTAAGCGGGCTGGTAGCCTTGGCCTCAGGGAGACGCGGCTCCGGGAAGAAGGCCTTAATCTTCGCTGCAGTCTTCTTCGTGGCGCTGCTAGGCATAGGGCTTATGAGCATTAAGTCGTCCAACTACAAGGACGTCTCAGAGTTGAAAGCCTACAGAGAGCCGGTAAGGGGCCTCAACGTGCAGGGCACCACGGTGAACCTGCCGCCGGGCACCTATAGGCTAGCGATAGGCTCCACTGTGCTCGAGTTCAGGGTAGGGCCCACGGAGGCCCCCTATGCGGTGGCTAAAAGGGTTCAGGGTCCCCCGCTGGGCAGCGACGACGAGTACGCGGTCTTCATACTCCGTGGCAAGGATGGGACTGAGGTGCTGGCGCTCTTCAGCGCCAAGACATTCAAGAACCTCTACGGCGCCACGCCGGTCATGGAGCAGCGTGTAGTCGTTAACGGGGAGTTCAACCCCAAGCAGCACGCGGTACTATACATTGACACGCCCGAGGGCCCCAAGAAGCTCGGTAGCTTCCCCGTGTTCTGGGTGGATAAGATACTCGAGGGCTGCCACCAGAGCTATGAGGCGCCCAGCGGACGCATAGCCTGACGCTCGGCCGGCCAGTGTTTTTACACGCCGAACTTTCGTTCACTTCTAAGCCGCTGTTCTCGGCCAACCGCGCCGCGGGGTTGATAAGTGGCCGGGCCCCGGCTCATGTGCCCGTCTCCTTATCAACTGCTGCTCGGAGCGAATCACGATTTGGAGCGAGCCGGGGACTAGCCGGGCCCCGGCTCCTCCGCGGCCAAGGGTGCACTAGAGCCATGAAGATAAGGCTTCCGTGGAGAAGGAGGCACCGGACCCCCTGGGAGAAGATGATAGCAGAGGAGGCTAGGAAGCACGCGGTCGTGGACAGAGCGGAGCTGGAGGCACTGGAGGCGGAGGTGCTGGAGCATCATCTGCCTGCGGCGGTGCCGGCGGCTAAGTGGAGGAAGACTAGGGGGAAGAGGAGGCGCCGCTAGAGCCTCCTCCCAAGCCGGTGCATGCGTGGCCAGGCGTGGTTTTCTTGCAGCCACTTTGGGGCAAGGAGCCCGCTCCTCTAGGCGCCAGCGCTAAGAAGCCTCCCCGGCCACGTCCTGTAACCGGGGAAGGGGTGGCGTGGCGGACGGGTGCCTGCTGAGGCTCAGTGGCGTCTGGAAGCGCTACGACTACGGCAAGGGCTGGGTGCTCCGCGAGGTCGGGCTCTGCATCCGCCCCGGCGAGGGCGTCCTCATAGTGGGCCCAAATGGGAGCGGGAAGACGACGCTCCTCCGCATAGCTGTTGGCCTCGTTAAGCCAAGCAGGGGCGAAGTCGAGATAGGTGGGGAGCCCCCGAGCAGCCCCACAGCGAAGAGGCTCATCGGCGTCGTGCTGCACCACAGCCTCATGTACGACGAGCTCACCGTCAGGGAGAACCTCAGCTACTACTCCAGGCTCTACGGCATAGACTACCGGCCCGAGGAAGACGAGGCGGTGGAGGTCCTCGGCCTCGACAGGTACCTGGACACCCCGGTCGGGGATCTCAGCTTTGGCTGGAAGAAGAGGGCCAACATAGCTCGGGCCCTCCTCCACCGTCCAAAGCTACTGGCGATAGACGAGCCCTTCACAGGCCTAGACGATGCCGCCATCGAGGCCCTCCGGGGGCTCATGGAGAGGCTCCGCCGCGAGGGGGTCGCGGTCCTCGCCACTAGTCCCCAGCGCTCAGCGGTGAGCCTCCTCGAAGGCTACACTGTCTACGAGATACGCGGCGGCAGGCTCCAGCCCCTGGAGAGGGGATGAGGAGGCCTGCATCGGGGCAACCCTCCTCCGCGGAGGAGGGGAGGACCAGGCTACTTCCCTGCGGCCGACCCTTCCTCCACGAGCCTCTTGAGCCCCCTCGCGGCATCTAGGAGCCTCCAGGCGGCCAGCGCCTGCACGGCAGCGGATGCGAGAAGCACAGCTACAGCAGCGGGGTCCCTGCCCGGAAGCAGCGCGTAGGCCATGGCTGCGGCTGCCGTGAATGCGGCGGCAGCGAAGGGCAGGGGAAGCAGCCTTCCCCTGACAATGGCGAAGGCCGTGAGCAGTCCCCTCCTAGGCGGCCTGGCTACGTAGCCCTCGCCCGTGTACTCGACGAGGCCTAGCTCGCGCAGCCTCTCCAGGTGATGCCTCGCCGTGCTCGGGCTTCGGAGCCCCAGCCTCCTCTGAACCTCCCTCACACCCATGGGTCTGCCTTCAAGGAGGAGCAGGAGATACACCCTCAGCGCGGTCCCCGACAGCTCCTCCAGCGGGTCCCTCAGAGGCTCCTTCTCCAAGCCATCATCACCGCGGCAGCGGCCGCTGCACCGGCCAGCAGGCTAGCGGCTGCGCGCAGCCCCCAGGAGCCGGAGACGTGGCGGGTGGTTGAAGCCCCTCCGCCTCCCGGCCGGGGAGCGGGCGCGGCCCCGGATACCGTCTTAGAGCCCGCCTCTCCCGCGGCGACGCCCCTAGACTCGGCAGTAGCCGTTGTAACGCTGTGAGTTACGGGCTTCGTAGTCATCGTGGTAGCCGTGGCGGCTGTGGTCTCGGATACCATTATGGCTAGGGGCGTCACGGCTGCACGCCGAGGCATGAGCTGCGAGGCAAGGGCTTCCTCCGTCCTCTTAGCCTCCGCTGGAGACACGCCCAGCGTCATGAGACACGTTGCGGCCTTAGCGGCGCAGCCCTGGAGTCCCCCCGTCGCTGCCTCCTCCTGGGCATAGACTAGGACTACGACGGGTCTCCCGCCGGCACCGTAGATGACCAGGAGTCCGCCGTCCCCGCAGGCCGTCTTGACGAGCGGAGTAAGGGGTTCGGAGACGTTGACGCTACCGAGCATTGAGGACGCCACGGGAACAGCGGCCACGGGACTGTAGAGCGCATGCGCTACGACGGAGAAGGCGGCCACAGCAGCTGCAGCGGCCAGCAGCGCCACGCCGCTCCTCATGGCAGCACGCCCCCTTCGCCCCTGGAGCCGTGAGCTAGGGAGCCCGGCATATGAGTCTAGGCTCTCGAACACCCCTCCACCGACAGGGTTTCAAGGAGTGGAGCTAGAAGCCACCACCGGCTTCCAAATTGCATGGTGAAACAGCCGTGGACAGGCAGACGCTTGCAGTCGTAGCGGTTGTGGCGCTCCTCGCCGGGCTCTTGCTCGGCTCAACAATGCTCCAGAAAACAAGAACTATAACCGTTACAAGCGTCGCCAGAGAAACCGTAGTGAAGACGGTGTTTCTCACACACAACGCCGCCGAGACGACAGGGAGCCGGGAGACGGCCACACAAGCGATGACGCCCAGGGAGACACCCTACGGGCTCCTTGCACCAGCCGAGATCCTCGAGGCGCTGCCAAGGGCGGCGTACAATCGGTGGATACCGGCACCAGGCGTCACTCTAACGGTAGCCACGTTGGCGGAGAAGGCGGTGACGGAGCAGTCATCGCCGGCGCCCAGCCTCTATAGCAGCGTAAACGCCCAGGTGCAGGGAGTCGAGGAGCCCGACATCGTGGCCAACAACGGCACCTTCGTATTCATAGCAGTGAAGGGCTGGGTTGAGGCCTACAGGGCGTGGCCCCCTGGCAGCCTAGCCCTCGCTGCTAAGATAGACGTGAGGAAAGATATAGATGAGGCGGTTGGCCCCCAGAAGCTTGTGCTGGTTAGCAGCAAGGGTACAAGCGTGGTAGCAGAAGTTAAACACATGGTGCGCGTGGCAGCATTAATGTTTGCACCCCAGGGACTGATAGCGATTGCCGTGGACTATCCCTACCCCGCGTTGCCCGGCCTAGGGCCCAGAACATGGGTAATACTCTATGACAAGACGCTGAGACCAGTGCACATGCTTGGCCTACCCGGTGTCTACAGCGACGCAAGGCTCCGCGGAGACACATTGATACTCGTAGACGCTGTGACCAGCCCGGTCCGCCCCGTGGTGCTCCGCCTCCAGGCCCCGCCCGAACCCCTGCCTCCAGTGCTAATAGTAGCGCCGAGCCCCGAGGCAACAATCATAGCGGCAATAGACCTGAAGACCTGGAGGCACAGCGTCGAGACCCTGGTAGGAGTGTCGCCTAGAACAATCTACGTGCCCGCCGAAGGCAGCATCTACCTAGCGACACCCGGCGTACCCGACAGGCTCCTCAAAGAGCTTATAGGGGCCCAGACGCCCGAAGAGCTGGCCAAGCTCATCGCAAAGCCCCTGCCCCTACGCTGGGCGGAGACCACGATACTACGCATAGACGCGTCCCCCGAGAAGATAGAGATGAAGGCAAAGACGACGATACAGGGCGTAGTGCCCAAACAGTGGGCCATGGACCTCCACAAAGGCTACCTGCGGATAGCAGCCTACGACCCCACCAAGGGAACCGTAGACCTCTATATACTCGACGCAGAAACCCTCAAAACCGTGGCTAGGCTCGAGAAGATAGCCGTGAACGAAGCCATACACGCGGTCAGGTTCATAGGGGACACGCTCTACCTAGTAACCTACCGCCGCATGGATCCCCTATTCGCCATAGACCTCAGCGACCCCCTGCATCCCAAGGTGCTGGGCTACCTAGAGGCACCGGGCTTCGACGAGTACATCCACCCGCTGGGCGACAACATGCTCCTAGGAATAGGCAGGGAAGACGGCAAACTCCGCGTAACCCTCTACAAGCTCAAGGGCCCCGTACCAGAGCCCGTAGCGAGGCTCTACCTGCCAGCCAGCGGCAAAGGCTACGCATGGAGCCCGGTGCTCGACCCAAGAACCGGGCACAGGGCGTTCACCTACCAGCCCAAGAAGAGCCTCCTCCTGCTTCCAGTACGCGGCTACACAGCCCCCGGCAATAGGCTCGACGGAGTAGCGGTAATACATGTAAATACCGGTGAGGGGAAACTAGAGCTAGTGGGCATAGTCCGCCACGACTACGTTGAACGCGCAGCCTACATAGACGGCGAAGGCTACAGCATAGCTCCCTACAATCCGGTCAGGATTAAGGCCTTTAACCTAACAACACTCCACGTAGACGCCACGGCAGGCCCTCCAGCCGGGTAGACGCCCTCATCGAGGCCATACTCGACGCAGAAACCCTCAAAGCCAAGCACAGGTTTCCACATCCTTTTCTCCCAGCCCAACATATAGCAGTGGGGCTGGTCACATCACGCTGCACTTATCCCGTACTACCCGTATCGTTGCAAGAATGCTTGAGAGACGAGGGATAGCAAATGGCCTCTGTCGGCGATGATGAGCTTCGTCGTCGGTTGTTGCGCCTGTTGTTGGAGGATGAGGAGTTTCGGCTTGCTGTGGCGGGGGCTATTGGGCTGGGGGAGGTTCTTGAGGAGCTGCGGTGGCTGCGCAGGAAGAGCCTCGAACACGACAAAAGATTCGAAGCCATTTTGAACAGGCTGCTTGAACACGACAAGCGCTTCGAAGCAATAGAGAGGAAACTGTTGGAGCACGACAAACGCTTCGAAGCCATCGAGAAGAAGCTGCTCGAGCATGATAAGAGGTTCGAAGCGATAGAACGGAAACTCCTAGAGCACGACAAACGGTTTGAGGCGATAGAGCGCAAGCTCCTGGAGCACGACAAAAGGCTCGAAGCGATAGAGAGGAAGCTGTTGGAGCACGATAAGCGCTTTGAAGTCATTGAGCGCAAGCTACTCGAGCATGACAAGAGGTTCGAGGCAATAGAGAGGAAGCTATTGGAACACGATGAAAAGTTTAGGAGCATAATAGAGGAGGTTAGGAAGATATGGGAGGAGATCCGGGGGCTCAACCGTAGGGTCTCGCGGCTGGAGGACACCTTGGGTGCACTCAGCGAGAGCGTTTATGCTAAGTTCTTCCTCGACTCAGTCATTTATGAACTGACGGCTAGGGGTGAGCGCCTCGAGCGCTGGGAGCGTAACGCTAGGATAGACGGCGAGGATATCGACTTGCTGATAGTGGCTGAGAGGACAGTATACGTTGTGGAGGTTAAGGTGAAGCCCAAGCACGGGGATGTTGGAGCCCTTCTCGCCAAGGCTGAGGTAGTGGCTCGCCACTACCCCGGCAGGAGAGTGGTGCCCGTTCTCACTGGGGCGCGGATAGGCCGTGAGGTCGCCGAATACGCGGCTGGGAAAGGGGTTAGAGTGGCTGCATGGTGACACCGTTGCAGCGGGCTCATTTGTCTACGCGGTCTCGTCGACCCGTAGGAGTATTGGCCTCCTTAGGGGGTTCATGAGCCCGGCTACGTAGAACTCGCGGCGGCCCAGCATGGCGAGGCTCGCCTCAGTGACCCTGCCGAGGTCGAGGTAGCCGCTAAGCTCCTGGAGGTCACCGGTGGCCTGGAGCCTGGAGAAGAATACTGTGCCGAGGTTGCTTCTGACGCCGGGCCTTATGTCGCGGCTTATCCTCTGGCTCGCCACTACCAGGAAGAGGCCCCATTTCCTGCCCTCCCTTGCCACGGTCTCTAGTGCGCGGCCGGAGTCGCCGCAGTACTCGCAGGCGTAGTTCTGCGCCTCGTCCACCACGAGGCCAACGTTTATAGGCTTCATCTCATCGCTTATCAGTTCCCAGGCGCTTGTTGCTATTGAGGCCAGTATGGCTCGTTTAACCTCTATATCCTGCTCGTCGCTCAGGTCGAGAACTATGGTTCGGCCTCTGGCGGCCTCCTCTACAAGGCTGTGCGGCTCCAGGCTCCTGCCAGGGAGCGCCTCAAATACATGGCGGGGCACCATGAGCCTGGCGAGGAGGCGGAGCTTGGCCCTTGTGGCGTCTCTTGAGCCGAGCCTGTAGGCGACGCGGTCGAGGACCTGGAGGAACTCCTCCACAACTCCTCCCACGGGGCCTCCGAGGTGCTGGGTGAGCGTCTGCTGCCTACTGCTCCGCTGCCTGCCGAGGAGCTCGTCGCACTCCTCGCTCACGTAGCCCTCGGCGCCCTGCCTAGAGTAGATCCTCATCGCGAAGCATGTGGCTGCTATCTCGACCACGTCCCTCTGCTGGCCCTGCACCCCCATATGCCTCGCGACCGTGGAGGCGAATATGAAGGGGTTTATCCTGATCTCCCTGCTCGTGTACACTCTTGCGCCCAGCATCTTGGCCCGGGGCACGTAGTCCATGCCGCTGTGGTCGAAGATTATCAAGCCGCGGCCCTTGGAGGAGAGCTCCTCGACGAGCCTCACTATGAGCCTGCTCTTACCGGTGCCGGTGGCGCCGAAGACGCCGATATGGTAGTTGACCCACCTGGAGTCGAGGGGCAGCCTCCACCCGCTATACTTGTGCACGCCGACGCTCACAGCGGCCTCCTGCGGGACGCCTAGGAGGTCGGTTAGGGGCTCGGGCTTGGTGAGCCTGTAGACTCTGCTGCTCGGAGTCGGCGCATACGTGTTGGAGACTAGGCCCCTTCCACCGCAACTATTCTCGCCGAGGCAGATGCCGCCGTATATCTCTACGTAGGCGTTGCTGAACGGCATGACTATCTCCGAGTCGAGGGCGTCGGGGTGCTCGGCGTAGACGTTGTGGACGCCGCGGCGCAGGAAGGGCTCGTGCCTAGTGACCCAGCGGACGACGCCCAGCATGTAGTAGTCCCGGAGCCTCGTATCAGTTATCAACGCGAGGTCCTCTTCCCTTACATCCAGCTCCGCGTCCCTCCTCAGCATGATGGGAGCGTAGCTCGCGGTGGCGCCGCTCAGCACCACGCCTATCTCGCGGCCAAGCTTCTCGGGCGACAGCTCTCCTGCCAACTCCCCGGGACACCCTGGCTGAAAGGACGGGGGTAGTACTAGATGAAGACTGGGCCAATCCCGCTGGGATGGCTAACAAGATGCATGATGGAGGTGGGGTTGGCTGGCGGGCCGGCCGGGATTCGAACCCGGGACCAACGGGTTAAAAGCCCGCCGCTCTGCCTGGCTGAGCTACCGGCCCTTAACCAGGCCCGCCGCCGTATAGTATCCGGTTCCCGCATCCGGGTGCGGGTCTTAGGCGTTTCTTCTCTTCCAGGCGGGGCCCTGCTCCGTGGCGACGGGCTCAGCGTAGCCCTCCTCCTCTAGCAGCTTCAGCACTGAGGCGAGGGCTGTGCGGTTGAGCAGCATCTGCCTCGGCGTCGGCTCCGCGGCACCGAGATCCCTTGTGGCGAGGTATGCTAGCTTGTCGAGCGTCAGAGGGCCATGGTCCGCCACCGCCTGCTTCACATAGTCTACAACTCTGTCGGCTGCAGCCATGTTAGCCTCCACCATAGCCTTGGCCCTCTTGTCCCTGGCCACGGGGCCGTGGCCGGGGACGATCACGTAGCCCGCCTCGGCTAGCTCGAGCAGCTTCTCGAGGCTCCTCCTCCAGCCGGGGAGGTCGGCCGCAAAGGGCACGCCGAACCGCGCTAGAACCTTCTCGCCGAGCACGGCGTCGCCTGCTGCGACAACCATGTCCTCCTCGAAGACGACACCGCTGTGGCCCGGTGTGTGGCCGGGCAGCGGCAGAAGCCTAGCCCCCGCAGGCAGCCTGGCCCCGGGCTCCAGGGCCTCAGCCCTCACCGCAACCATGGGCATGGAGGCCAGCTTCTCGGAGATGAGGCCGCCGTAGACGAGGAGGCGGCGCAGCGTGGTGTCCTCCACTATGCCGAGGCAGAGCCTTGGAGCATACACCGTGGCCCCTAGAGCCTCTGCAGCCGAGGGGGCAGCGGCCAGGTGGTCCGTGTGCCCATGGGTCAGCACTATCGTTGCCCTCCCGCCGCCCAGCTTAGCTGTGGCTTCCGCTATACTGTCGGCCCTGCCGACGCCTATACCCGGGTCCACTATGACTAGCTCGTCGCCCTTGGAGGCTATGAGCGTGTTCGGGCTCCCGGGGACGAGGTAGACGCTCCCCTTGACTCTCCTCAAGGCCGCGCGTCCCTGCCCGGCCACGGGGCCAGGGGGTTGAAGGCTGTTAGTGCAGGAGGAGGAGCATGGCCTTGAGGTACTCAAGGTGTGGGGCGGCGGGCCTAGCCGGATGATCCGGGGGCATGCCCCTGACGCCGCCGAGGGGCGTATAGCTCCTCCTCGCCTGCGCCATAGCCTCCGCCACTACCTGTGCGAAGTCGCTGCGGGAGAGGTGGGCGCTGCAGCTGCTGAGTAGCAGTAGTGCCTCCCTCCTCGCGGCGACGCGGGCTGAGTGGCTGTAGAGCCTCTGGTAGCCTCTGCGCCCCCTCTCGTAGGCGCCGGGGTGGGGGATGAACGCTGGTGGGTCGACGGCTATGCTGTCGAAGCGGAGCCTCCTCTGCATTGCTCTGCCGAGGTACTGCCAGGCGTTCGCCACGACTATCCTAGCCTTCTCTTCCAATCCGTTGAGCCTCAGGTTCTCCTGGAGCAGTTTGGCCGCATCCTTGTCCTCTTCGACGAATACCGCGTGCTCGGCGCTGCCTTCGAGGAGCGCGTGTATGCCGAAGCCCCCGGTGTAGGCGAAGAGGTCGAGCACCCTGCCCCAGGCCATTGAGCCGAAGTCTAGGCGGTTGAGCCTCTGGTCTAAGAAGAACCCCGTCTTCTGCCCCATCCTGGCGTCTACGATGAACCTGGCCTCGCCCTCCCGTATCACCGCCCTGGGCTCCCCGCTGCCGAGCAGCATCCTCTCCCTAGGAGGAAGCCCTATGTCCCTCCGGGTTCTCTGCGTGCTCTTCTCATACACCCTCCTGGCCCCCGTCGCCTCAGCCACCTTCTCCGCCAGCTCGGCTAGGTGGCGGTCCCAGGCTGCGCTGCTCGACTGCACCACCGCCAGGTCTGCGTAGACGTCCACGATGAGTCCTGGCAGCATGTCGCCGTCGCTGTGCACCAGCCGGTACCCAGTCTCGGCCCCCACTAGGCCGGCCCTCCTCCTGGCCTCCAGGGCCTCTCCAAGCCTAGCGGCGAGAACCTCCTCGACGCTCGAGAAGCTGCAGCCCCAGAGCTCCACCAGGCGCAGCGCCACTGGGCCCACGTTGTCGTAGAGCCCGCAGCCCAGCAGCCCCCCGTACTCGTCCTCCACGGCGACGAGGTCCCCGGCCCGGAGCCCCCTCCGGAGCGGTCGGACCCACTTACTGTACACCATGAGCACGCCCTTCTCCCTGACCAGTCTCGCGCCCTCGCCCTCCACGACAACGCTCGGCAGCGGCTCAGCCACAGCGGCCCCCAGGCGCCCCCGGCCGGCAGCCGCATATATCCAGCCTCAGCCTCCCCCATGCAGCCGGCTCAAGGGAGGGAACCGGGAGCCATGGACAAGTGTCTAGCCGCCCTGCTCCTCGGCCTAATGCCGGTCTTCGAGCCAAGGTACGCTGCCCCAATGCTCTACCACTGCTACGGCGTCCCAGGAGCCCTGGCAGCGCTTGGGGAGGCGGTTCTCCTCGCTGCCCTCCTCACATTGCTGGTGGAGAAGCTCTGGGAATTACTCCTAGCCGCGCACTCAAGGCTCCCTGTCCTAGGCCGCCTCGTGGAGAGGGTTGAGAGGGCCCGGGAGAAGGCTGGTAGCATGTTGGAGAGGTACGGCACCCTGGGCCTAGCCCTCTTCGTCGCAGTACCGCTCCCAGTTACCGGCATCTACACCGGCGCTGCGGTGGCGCTACTCCTCGGCCTCCGGCCGAGGCACATGTTCGCAGCCCTAGCGGCAGGCGGCACAGCCTCGGTGGCGATAACGCTGACGCCCATAGTCCTCGTCCACCACGTCGCCTAGTCCTCTTCCCCCCGGGCTCCTCCTACCCCTTATCTCAGCCCAGGGGCCAGCCCCTGGGGCACAGGGGCAGAGGTTTGGCTGGGGCGCTGGCCCTACACAATGTCTACGAGGCCGTGCTGCCCGCAGCGCCAGGCTACCGTGTCGCGGACAGCTTCAGCGTCTACAGCTTCGGCTGGGAGTACTGGGGCCTGGCGTCTGCTAGGCTATGGCTCTGTAGGAGCGCCGTCGCGGAGCTAGAGGAGAAGGAGCCCGGGAGGCTCCACGTCACCGTCTACGCGGGGGATGGCTGCAGGTGCTGGGAGGACGCCCTTGACGGGCTCCCCGACAGGCTCGGCCTCGCCGAGGACTACGCGGTGTTCCACCGCCTGGCCAAGGGCGACCCCCTGGCAGGCTGCATGCCGGAGGCGCTGCCCGGCTACAGGCTCCGAGGCGCCGGAGCGTGGATGGGGCTCCTCGTGGGCGTCGCGCAGCAGAACACCGGTTTCAAGCAGGGATGGGGAATGCTCTATCGCCTCCACCTCGCCGCATCCCAGAGGCTCCGGGGCCCCACTGGCTGGCTCTTCCTGGAACCCCCCGAGCCACGGGTGCTGAGGGACCCCCAGGTGGCGCGGGCGGCAGGGATGGGGTACAGGGCGGGCACGGTGGCGAGGCTCGCAGCCCTCTTCGAGAGACTCGGGGACACGGGCTGCGAGGAGGCGGTGGAGAGGGCCTCCGAGATAAAAGGAGTAGGACCATACACCAGGGCCCTCGGCCTCCTCCTAGGCTGCAGGAGAAAGGACGTACTCCCGCTAGACAGGTGGCTGAAGAGACTCGCGGCAGAAGCATACAGCGTCGACGAAGCCGTAGCAGGCGACGAGATCCAGCGGAGATTCCCCGGCTGGGCAGGGCTCGCAGCCCTCTCAGCAACAATATGCTACGACGCAGTCCCCCTGAGAAAGGCGCTGAAGAGGCTACGACATAGAGCACTTACCCCAGGGCTCGAGGAACCTTGTCCCATATGCATCTGGAAATACACTCCCCCAACAACGTAGACATAGCCACCAGGCCCCTAGCACGCAGAAGAGAAACAATAAACGTCAAGCACATTCCCGCACTAGCTCCTCAAGCCACACCTCCGTCATGAGACAGGAAGCGGCGCCCCACAACACAAACCTCTGCAGAGGAAAACCCGGCACATTCAACCACCAGCTCTATTCCCCGTGCACCATTGTCGCAACCCTTCCTCCAAGTTCCTCGGTATACCGAGAACCGAGCACAAAAAGCAAGGCACACGCTTCGGTTCTTCTAATGCAGAACATTGCCTCAGCCGTGCTTATACCTTGGCTGCAATCCTCTTTGATCTTCTGCACACCTAGGAGAGAGCCCCGTGAGGCAGGTGAGATCATTACAATTCTCTGTTGAGTTCTGGTGGCACCCCTTGTTGAGGGTCTGGAAGAGTGGTGGCGGTGGTGTAGGGGGTTTGGTTCTTTGGAACACAGCCAATTCCGGGTTTATGGTGGATTATGTGCACGTGGGGCAGGTCCCCAGGGGTTTGAATGGAGCTGAATCGTTGTTCCCAAGGAAGCATGCAACCCCGCCCAAGATGCGTGCCCATAGACTTGCATATGGAGACGAGAACTCTGGAAGGGAGAATGGACGGGAGTAAACAGGTGGACGTTCTATATTGTTTTGAGCAATGTGTGGAGAATTGGTAATGGGGCAGTGCTTAGTGTGGGCGATGCTTCGGGGCCTGGGATTGGCTTCCGGGATGGCGTCGTGCCCCCGGCTGCAGGTCTATGAGGACTCTTTTATGAGCGGGGGCGCGTTGGTATATGCTACGGCGCCTTTTCTTACAATGATTGTCTTGTCTATGTGTATGGTGTTTGTTACCTCTGTTGGATGGTGTGTGACCAGGAGTGCTACGGCGTCCTCTTCATAGATGTAGCGTCTGATTAGTGCTAGGAGTTTTGATCGCGTCGCGGCGTCTATGTGGTCTAGGGCTTCGTCGAGGAGCAGTAGGCGGGGTTTGACTGCGAGTGCCCTGGCGAGTGCAACGCGCTGCTTTTCGCCCCCGCTTAGCTTCCAGGCTGGTCTTCTCAGCAGGCTTGTTAGTTCAAACGACTCGGCTAGTTCATGTACTGTCTTTCTTACATGGTTTTCTGGGAGCCCTCGTGCACGTAGCCCGTAGGCTATGTTCTCCTCCACGGACATGTGTTTGAAGAGGCCTAGGCTTTGTGGGACGTATCCTACGCCGCGCTCCCAGGGCTTGAGCTTGCATATGTCGGTGCCCTGTAGCATTGCCTTGCATTTGCAGTTGTATAGGCCTGCTAGGGTTTTGAGCAGTGTTGTCTTCCCGGCCCCGTTGGGGCCGAGGACGAGGGTCAGTCCCTTCGCGGAGAACCTGACCGCTCGCAGTACTTTGCAGTGGGCTATGTATACGTCTAGCGTAGCCACTCAGATTTCACCCCCAGTCCTCTCGAGGAGACAATTCTTATCTCTACAATGCTTATAATGTATACAATGGATACGACTGTTATTGTGAGGACGGCTACTACTGCGATTAGATGTCTTAGGTCAAGCAGGTCGGCGTAGAGCATTGCGAGGTAGCCGAGGCCGCTGGGGACGGCTATCATCTCTGACGCGAAGACGATCTTCCACGCCATGACGGCGCCTATCTTGGCGGCCGGGAATACGCGCTCAGAGACTCTAGGGAGGATGATTGTCCGCCAGAGGTAGAGGCCGTGTGCGCCCAGTGTTAGGGCGACGCCTACCTCCTCTGGGTCGAGGCTGGCAACGGTGTGCACGACTTCGTAGAGTATTGGTGGGAAGGCGCCCATAAACGCGGCCAGGACGGGTAGGCGGATGTCGTCAGCTCCGAGTAGGGCTATTAGTATCGGTATCCAGGCTATGGGCGGCACGCTCGCTACAAGAGTGGCGGCGGGCTCGAGGATCTCTAGCCTTGCAGCGGCTGCGGCGAGCCCCAGGGAGAGCCCCGCGGCTAGGCCTAGGGTGTAGCCTAGGAGAGCCCTGGAGGCGGTGGCCGTGTAGGTGGCTAGGGGTCGGTGTAGAAAA
>CAZIWH010000006.1:0-50595 GCA_964542985.1 uncultured Hyperthermus sp.
TGGGAACCCTCGCCTATCAACGGGGACTGCAACCCATGTACATCTACGTGAGGGAGGCCAGGGAGGGTAGCAAGAGGTGCAAGTACGTGATAGTGGAGGAGTACCAGGGCGGGGGTAGGAGGAGGGTAATCGCCCGCTTCAGCGCCGAGGAGGCGGCCAAGATCCTAGCATGGCTGGCGGAGAGGAGCGTCTACAGCCTAGACGAGCTAAGGAGGTTGTGGTGCGGGGGGTGGGATTTGAACCCACGCAGGCCTACGCCAGCGGGTCCTCAGCCCGCCCCCTTTGACCTGGCTCGGGCACCCCCGCACCGTTTGGGGCCGCTCCGTATTGTGAACTGGGGAGTCGCCGGCTGGGGAGTTTATGTAGCTTATGGCTTATGGTCTTCTTGGAGCTTCTTGGCGGCGTAAGGTAGCCTTGATAAGGGCTGGGCTGTTTTGGTGACGTGGCCTCCGCTTGGAGGCCTTTGTGTAGTCTGCTCGGTGGAGGTGGGCGGTGATGGCAGGGGTCGCTGAGCTTGTTCGTGGCTTGGTGGCCCTCGCTGCCGGTGGTGGTGAGGTGGTTATTGAGAGGAGCGTTTGGGGTGGCGTGGTGGAGCCTAGGCCGCAGAGGAGCGGTGAGTTCCGCTACGAGTTTCCCGGCGGGTTCCTTCGTGTGGTGAGAGTTGGCGGCGTCTATGGATACCTTGAGGCGGGGTTTGGTGATTGTCGGGTGAGCGGCGTCCTGGTCTATGGGCAGGCTAGGATAGTGTTCAGGCCTAGCAGCGTTGAGGGCGGCTGCGGCGGCGCCAGTAGAGCGCCTGGGCTGAGTAGGGGTTAGGCTCTTCTCCGCTCATGGATGTGGAGCATTTTTTCTGATATTGTGTCGGCTATCTCCTCGACTAGTGTCTCGGCTTCTGGTGTGGGTGGCATGTTGTCTAGGAGCTGGTTGAGGAGCCTCCACAGCGAGCGTGTGGCTTCGACTAGGAGTCTGGCCCTGGTGGAGGGGTCTATGCTCATGAGTAGGCGGCAGAGGGCCCCAGGGCTTGGCGCTAACGTGCCGCGGGTGTACCTTGAGACGGCTGGTGGGCTTACCTGCATCATCTCGGCTACGTCTTTCGCGGCGTAGCCTGACTCGAGGGCTATCTCTACGAGCCTCCTCCGGCCGTGTGGAGGGAGCGCGGCCAAGGCCTCACATATGGCCGCGTAGCCTACGTCGCCCTGGGTCATCTGTATCCCCGGAGGCATCCCTCCTCTAGCATGCCCGCCACGTGTGAGGCTTCAAGGGCTCTTGGCCGCCTCTTATAGGCCTTGAGAAGGGTTCTCGCCTCCTCGGCCACCTCTCTTGCCCGGCAGAGCCTGCCGAGGGGGGTTCTGTGGAGGCCGCCTATGAGCTGAGGGAGGTTCCTCCCGCCCTTGCCCCAGGTCGCCGAGTCGTAGTCCACTATGTACGGCTCCGGCGGGCTTCGGGTGTCAAGCACGACCTGGCCCTCGGGCCTGGCTAGCTCGTTGTGCCGGAGCCCGGCCGCGTCTAACGCGTACGCCTTCTCCACGAGCCTCCTCGCTACGAGCGCCGCCTCCGCCCTGCTGCCGGGCATGTAGTCGCGGAGCATTGGGCCCAGGGCGGGCTCGTAAGCTATGAGGAGGCGAGAGGCGTAGACCATTCTTGGCGTGGCGCCCAGTGCTGCAGCTGCTGCCCAGGCGGCGGCCTCGGCCAGCATTGAGGCGCGGCGCGAGCCTGGCTTAAGCGCCTTCACCGCTAACAGTTGGTTGCTATCTGTCTCCACTAAGAAGACGTTGCCAGTCCAACCAGAGCCTAGAAGCCTAACCCCCTGGCGCTTGAGGGGGCCGTAGGATACCAAGCTCCTTGCCCCCAGGGTCTCTAGCTCCTTGACGAGGAGGCGGCACATGCTATAGCCTGGGTCGGGATAGCAGATCGCTCCTAGCGCGTCTTGCAGAGGGATGCGAGGTGCAGCCAGTACAGCATCCTTGCTGCCTGTTCCCAGGCCCAACGCGGGTCAGCCTCCTCTAGGAGTCTGGCGGCGTCAAGGCAGCAGTGAATGCGAGGCTCTCCTATCTCCCGTGCAGTGCGGGGCAGCTGTCGTGGAAGCCTCTCCGCGAGCAGCCTCGTGGCTTCGACTGCGCGGCGCCTGGCGAGCGTGGCGAGCGAGCCATCCTCACTTATCCACGTGGCCCCATACTTCTCTAGGAAACGCTTGACACGGTCGACGCGGTCCCAGGCTCTGGGCCCTGCCCGGGCCTCGTGGGGCGGAAGGATGCGTTCCTCGAGTTCGGCCCAGATGATTATTTTTGTCTCGCTGGCCCAGGGCTCAATCGCTGCCACGCGGAACCCAGTGGATGCGAGGAGCCTATCAACGAGCCGTGCGAGCCTCCTCGCCACCCCCCACATCGTGTCGGGTGGCTGCGGGGCCCGCGACCGGAGTTCAACGGCAACAATGTTGCCGAGCCTGGGGCCCAGGCTCCACGGCCCCACCGGGGGCGGGGGAGGCTGGGCAGCGTGGAAGTAGAGGGTACACGGCTCCTCTAGGTAGAGACGGGCGGCTAATATGAAGGCTGCGAGGCTGCGCGCCGAGACGGCTGCGGCAACGTTCCGGCGCGGGTCGACAGGGTCTGGGACGACGAGTACAGAGTTGTCCCTCCTCACATGGGCAGCGGTCCCGGGCTCCACCTCAACGACCACGGGGGGCTTCCAGTGGGCGGCGGCTTCCAGGAGGTGGCGGAAGCAGCCATACCTGGCTATGAGAAGCTCTGTCAGGTAGCCGCTGAAACCCCTCACCGCTATCTCGGCGCCGTAGACCCCTATGCCTTTGAGGAAGGACTTGAGGAGCCTCACCTCGTCCCGCTGGGCCGCCCCGAGCCTCGAGGCTATGTAGCTTGTATGGAATGGTGTGCGGTCCACGGGCGTGAGGGGTCTGGAGGGGTCGCTGACTCTGCAGCCAGGCACAGCTTCAACCCAGAAGCCCTTCACGAGCACCCGGACGTAGGGGTGCTGCGCGTAGCGGAGCTCGACCTGCAGCCCCCTCCTGCGCAGCGCCTCTGCCAGGCGCTCGGCGAAGCCCTCCACAACCCTAAGGCAATGCTCGGGAGGGAAGAGCACGAATACGTCGAAATCCAGGCTCCCGCGGAGCCATGTGTCCTTAGCGAAGCTCCCTTCCAACGCCATCACGTAGCCGCTGAAACCGGCCTCCCTCAGCACCGCGTCTAGGAGTCTAAGGGCCTCCCTGGCGGCTTCCTCTGCGGCCGCACGCTCCATGGGATCCGGGCGGAGCAGCCTAAGGGCCTCTTCCTCAATCCGGCTCCTCTCGCATTCCTCCGTCAACAGGTCACGCCCCGAGGAGACAGTAGGAGACGGACACGGAGGCCAGCAGGTTAATGTGAGCGCGGTGCGGCATGACGTATCCACGGGGCTGTGAGGAGGGCTGGTATTGCCGAAGCCCCCGCGAGCCCCGGCATGGGGCCGTGAAGGGGCGGTGTGGAGGGACACCAGTCCCGAGCCGCAAGCCTGCTCAATACCCCTCCCTGTCGGTCCAGGTTCTCCTCCTCGCGGGGTGCGGTGTCGTGGAGGGCGTATTTGAGGAGAGGGCGCGCCGTGTCTACGGGAGGCTACTGGAGAAAGCTAAGAGCATAAGTGACCTGGGGCTCAGGAAGCTTGTTGTTGAGATGCTTAGGAACCCTGTGGTCACGTTCACTCGTGTTGAGCCGAGGATAAGCTTCTTTGAGAGCCCTGCGGCACCGAAGAAGCACCACGCCTACCCAGGTGGGCTGCTCGACCACACGCTTGGCGTCGTTGAGATAGCTGAGAAGCTGATGGAGGTGTACCGGGACACGTATGGAGCGGAGGTCGACAAGGATATTGTGGTGGCCGCGGCGCTGCTACATGACCTCTTCAAGTACTACCAGTATGAGCGTGATCCGTTAACCGGAGGCTACCGGCCGAGAAGCGACTGGTACTTCAGCCACGACTTCCTAATGGTGGCAGAGCTGTCTGTGCGCGGAGCCCCCGATAGACTGATACGCGCAGTCGCGGAGACGCACGGCACTACACCTTTCACCATGATAGAGTCACAGATAGTGCATCAAGCCGACTCCACGGACTCGGACATGGTCTCAAAGCTCCAGGACATAGTCTGGAGAGCATGCCTCGACCTAGAGCTAGAACTTGAGAACGTGAAAGCGATAAAGATATTCCACGAGGCTATGAAGAGGGCACCAATATTCGAGTATGCCAGAGTCTACTACACCGAGGGCCGTGATGCGCTACGCGAATACATTAAGCAGCTGCTGGGGCTAGGAACAAGCAACGGGGGGTGAAGAAGCCGACATAAACGTAGCGCATGTGCGTAGCGGTGAAGAAGGGTCGATAAGCTGACCCCAAAACAAGGCTACAAGGCCGATGAAGAACCGTCGGACGTAGACGACCCATGGCTGCAATGGGATGAAGTATCCCCTGGCTCCTCTGAGGCCCCATAAGGCATTACGTCAGTCGGGTCTGGCTTCCTCATCCTTGCTCTGTCGGCTGACCGGACAAGACTCATCATGATAGTAGCATATCATTGTGGCTCGGTTTGAGAGCTCCCGCTCATAGCCCCCATGTTTTTGGGGCTCGCCCGGTTTGCCAGTCCTCATAGCCGTGGGTCCAAAGGCTTACTTCTTGAGCGCTGAGCGTAGAATTGATGCAAGCCCCTTTGGCAGCCTGGCTAGTACCTTGAGCAGCTGGAAGCTTGATAGCTCGCCTAGGCCTATACCGGTGTACACGTCTAGCGGCAGGGTGCGGATTATCCTTATCCTCGTCTCGGGACTGGACTTTCTGACCGCGTCTAGGAGGCGCCTCTGTATGCCTATCCAGCGCACGGTCTTACTGTACTCCTCTGGCGGTTTCTTGCCCTCAAGCATAGCATAGAGGGCGGCAGCCGACACGATTGAAGGGCGTATGCCCTCCCCGGTTATCGGGTACACGAAGCCGGCGGCCTCGCCTATCACCGGTGGATGTGCATGCACGAGGCCCTCCTCGACGCCGCCGACGTTTATCCAGGCTCCCCGTGGGGCGCCTAGCGGCTCGGCGTCCTGGAAGCGCTTCGGGATGAACTCCTTTAGCATCTCGAGGAGTTTCTGCGGCTCCTCGTAGCCACCGACGCCTACGTCAACTATTCTCGAGGCCCGTGGGAACACCCAGTAGTAGCCGATCAACATTGGCTCGAAGTATAGTTCGACTACGTCTGTATCCACGGGCTCGTTGAGCTTGAGGATCTGCTGGACCGCGTAGATGCGCTCCTCCTGCGGCAGGCCCGCGGAGCCCGGGGCGAGCACGTAGCTCAGCCTAGCAGCAGCAATGTTATCATCAAGTATCCTCGGCCTGGGGCGGCCTGTTAGCTTAACCGGCCTCTTGTGCTCAACGTCGCTGCCACGGAGCAAGTATTCTATTAGCGTAGGCTTGTCCACAATGTAGCCCCATAGCTCACCGTAGCTCTCGTGGACAAGTTCGCCGGAAGCATATACCCTGAAGCCCCGTATCTCGTTGAGCACAGCCTCCGGGGGGATACGGAGCGTGCGCTCAATATGCCTCGGCACAGCCCAGCCACAAGCCTTCAGCGCAGGCCTGGGGGCTAGGTCGTAGACCTTTACCTTGTAGCCGTGCTTGGACGCGAGATATGCGAACATCGCGCCGGCAGGGCCGGCGCCTATAACCACGTAGTCATACATGGCCAAGGCTTCGCGCCCCGCCTCCTTGGGCTCAGAGAGCTCTCCACTCCTTAGGGGAGGCGGCCCAGCATTGCTTTAATCACGAAGCCCGGTATCAGCTCTAGTACTGTGTGGCCAGCGGAGACCAGCTCGCGCGTAAGCTTCATAGTCTCCTCTAGCAGCTCCCTTATCTTACGATATGCTTGGTCGAGAGTTGGAGCCCACATCTTGAAGAGTCTGAGACTGGGCTCCTTCTTGAGCTTATCCGGGTCGCTGCTATCACGTATATCGTCTGCAATCTGGTACATTATTCCAAGCTTCTCGCCCAGCTTCCCTGCCTTTTCGAGGAGGTCGCTTCTACCCGCAGCTAGCACTCCTAGCTCAGCTGAGAGCTTGAAGAGAGCGCCTGTCTTCAGCCTCACCATTTCAAGGTAGCTGCTTGGGGCTAGTTTCTCAAGCGGCACGAATGCGTCTATCACCTCGCCTCTAGATATATTGAGCCATGCCTCCACCGTGCGCTCTAGGGCTAGCTTCCCGTAGCGCTTATAGACTATACTTTGGGCGAACGGGATAAGCAGGTTGGATACCATTACAGTCTTCTTGAGCCCATATCTTATCCAGGCTGCTTCGTTCCCCCTGCGGGTAAGGTCCTCGTCTATAATATCGTCGAGGGCGAGGCTGGCGGCGTGCACGAGCTCCACGGCTACAGCTGCATCTATAGCGTCCTCGAGCTTCGCCCCAAGGGCTTGAGCGAGTTCGAGGAGTATGAATCCACGCAGCCTCTTGCCGCCCATAGCAATATACCTGGCGGCCTCAACAGCCTCCGCTTCAGGGAGGCGACGAAGAGTACGCTCTATGGCCTCGTCTATGGCGCTTCTGATGCTTCGCCACTGCACGGTGAGCATCTCTTCTGCATCCATGGCGGTTCTACCTGTGCTCCTTTCCTCCTGCCCGGGAGGGCGGGGACTGTAGGCTTCACGATTTTGGCTTGTTTCCGTATGTGTGAAGCAGCGTGCAGCGGGCCCCTCACTCTTATACCCTTGTGGCGGTTCTACTGGAATCCACGTAGCGGGGAACAGGTATTGGCCAGGGCAAGGCTCTCCTATCCGGACGCTAAGTCGTTCTACAGCATACTCGACGCGCTGTCCAAGATAGTTGATGAGGTTAACATGACTATAACTAATGAGAAGGTGAAGGCTGTCGCTATAGATCCGGCCCATGTTGCCATGATAGAGATAGAGCTTCCGCCGGAGAGCTTCATAGAATACGAGGTTGAGGGTGACGAGGTGAGCCTGGGCTTCAATGTTGCTAACACAGCAAAGATAATCAAGAGGGGCAAGAAGGGTGACAAGCTAGACATAGAGGTTGATGAGGAGCATGTAACCTGGACTATTGTTGGCGCAACTATAAAGAAGTACAAGTTACTTAACCTGGACGTACCAGTCCCCGAGATCCCAGAAGCAAGCCTTGAATTCAAGATACATGTGGCGATGATAGTTGACCCCTTCAAGAATGCGCTTAGGGATGCTGAGGCAGTAGGTGACACCATCGAGTTGGAGGCAGACGAGTCAACTTTCATAATAAGGGGTGTTGGTGCTGCCGTAGCCGAGGCTAAGGTGAACCGTGACAGTCCAGCGGTGGTGGAGTACGAGATTAAGGAGCCAGGTAAGTCTGCCTACAGCATAGACTACTTGAAGCATGTTCTATCGTTGACAAAGGTAGCGGATACGATAGTGATAGAGTTCTCGCAGGACATGCCGCTGAGGCTCCAGTTCCAGCTGCCAGCGGGAGGAAAAGTTACCTACCTCCTGGCTCCCAAGGTCGCGTAGCGGTGTGATGAGCAACTGGCTCAACCGAAGGCAGTAGAGGCGATGCGGTGTGGAGGGCCAGGACAGCTGACCCTCCCTCCTTAGCCGGGCGGGCTAGCTCCTCACCTTCTCGAGTACCATTCTAGCGATAGCTGCTGCGACGTCTACGCCGGTGGCGTTTTGGAGGCCACGCCAGAGCGGCGAAGCATTGACCTCAAGCACGTAGTGCTCACCGTCCGGGGTTTCAAGTAGGTCCACGCCGGCGTAGAGGAGGCCTAGACAGTTCGCGGCTTCAACGGCTAGCCGCCTCTGCTCCTCGCTTAGCCCAGCCTTAACAGCCTTGGCGCCTCGGGCTATGTTGGTCTTCCATGACGAGGCCGAGTACCTGTATATCGCTGCTACCGTCTCGCCGTCTATAGTGAATACTCTTATGTCGCGGTTATTCCTCTTCTCAAGATACTTCTGAACCAGTATGGGTTGCTTGAACTCGAGGAGGAGGTTCACCACGTAGTATGCCTCGTCCTCGTTTTCAACCATGTATGAGCCTAGGCCCAGGCTGCCCATAAGAGGCTTTATGACAGCCTTTCCATAGCTCTTTACGGCTCGCAGAGCTGTGCCCGGGTTCTCGGTGACAGTTGTCTCCGGCACCTTTATCCCGCAGGAGGCCAGCTTCATCAGTGAGAGCGGCTTGTTTCTGGCTGTGAAGAGGGGCTCGGCGGGGTTGACCACTAGTACACCGTCGTGCTCGAGGCCTTTCAGTATGTTGAACCTGTGAAGAAGCTGCTCGGGGGTCAAGCCACGTCCTAGGCCTCTTACAAGTATGGCGTCAAAGTGGCCGCAGCGTCCACGATACGATGCTGTGCAGCCGCTCCTAACGTTAAGCGAGAACTCCTCCCATAGCACGTAGTGCACCTCCGCGCCGAGCCTCGAGAAAGCCTTGATGAGGGTCATGCTGGTCCATGTAGGCTTAGGGGAAGCGTGGAGGATGGCTATGCGTTTCACTCCGCCCTCTCCCCGTACAGCTTGTTCGCAACGATGTATTCGCCCAATAGCGTGGAGTACAGTGGCGCGGTCACCGGGTCCGTGTGGAGCTGCAGCTCAAGGAGGCGGCCGGTCTCCATGAAACGTGCCTTGAACCGCGCTTCTTTTGCTACGTCTGCCTCAACGTCGGTGTAAATGAGGACTCGGAGGGGTTCCCTGCCAGCCTTATGGGACATGTCGGAGAGCAGCGCCGTGAGCGGCTCTACTCTCGCGTAGCCGCCTGCAGCTAGTAGGGCGAGCGAGCTTAGCCTTGCAGCGGGCATAGTCGTAGCGGAGGCGTATATCGCAGCCTCGTTTACTGATGCTAACTCGTCTAGGGTGCGGCGGTACTCTTCTATGAGAGACGTGTAGACAATGCTCACGTCACGATACTCCTGGGAGACCCTCTTGAGCCTCAACTGGATCCCGTTAACCTTCTCCGCCATGTGTGCAGCCATCTTAGCGGCTATCAGTGTAAACGTTGTAGCCAGAGGCGTTCGCTCAACGATAAGTAGTTCCTCGCCGGTAAACCTTGACTCAACGGGCGGGGGGAGCGGAGGAGCAATTGCTACTAGCTTGGCTCCGGTGAAGCGGCAGGCATCGCTTAGCCTTATCAAGGTGTTTTCGTTGCCTGGCTCTATGAAGGCAACTACTGGTACCCGTTCATCATGGTATGCTAGTACGTGGTACATCAGCTGCTCAGCTGTCGAAATTTCAACCCTCTTGTCGGTCAGTTGTGCGAGGGGCCAGTACAGCACCTCAGCCGCCGCTGCTGCGTAGTATGCGCCGGCATATACTATGTAGAGTGCTGTCGCCTCGGCTAGGGTGGCCAGCAGGCCATAGTCTATGGCTTTTTCTGCTCTCTCTTCGGCGTCGCGCAACTGTTGGATGTTGAGGGCTACAATAGGGCTGTCTCTAGTGAGCTGCAGCATGTACACCTCTCCCTTTCAGGCTCCTCGGGTAGACGTGGGATCAGCTCGTAGAGCACCCTCTTTGCCTTCTCAGTGTTCTCCTTCATAACCTTTGTAACCTCCTCAGCGGTGACGGGTCGCTCAGCCCATACATCGTAGTCGGTAACCAAGGCGAGAGTGGCGTAGCACAGCTGTGCCTCGCAGGCAAGATTAACCTCGGGCACAAGGGTCATGCCTATTATATCGGCCTTGAATACGTCTTTCCAGATTCTGCTTTCCGCCTTGGTGGAGAACCTGGGGCCCTCTATGCAGATGTAGATGCCTCTCCCGTGTACGCGGTAACCGAGGCCCCTGGCGGTCTCAAGGAGCAGGGCTCTTAAGTGCTCACAGAAGGGCTCGGCCATGCTCACGTGCGCGACTCTTGGGCCATCGAAGAAGGTATAGGCCCTGCTCTTAGTCATATCTATGAACTGGTCTGGGATCACGAGATCGCCCGGACGGTAGTCCTCGCGGAGCGAGCCGACGGCCGAGACCGATATAACCCATTTCACGCCTAGGCTCTTCAAAGCCCATATGTTGGCACGGTAGTTTATCCTATGCGGTGGTATCCTGTGCCCTCTGCCATGCCTTGGTAGGAATGCTACCCTCCGCCCTCTAACAGTCCCCACTATGATGTAGTCGCTCGGCTCACCATAAGGAGTGTAGACCTTGACTTCAATAGGGTTCTCGACTATACCGGGCTCGTAGAGGCCGCTGCCGCCTATGATTCCTATCTCTGCGCGCACGCCTGGCTCGGGTGGGAACACGGCCACAGCGAGTCGCCCCCTCAAAGCCCGGGCTAGCCCGCCGCGTATAGCTGGCGCAGAACCCGGCCGGGAGAATTAGAGTAGTCGCTTAGGCTTAACCGCGGCCACTCCCTGGGCTCCACGCCGGTAGCCCAAGACACGGAAGCCGGCAGCCCGTAGGCGTTCTATAACACCTCGGACCAGGGGGCCATGTCCTCTGCCCCTACGTCTCATGGGCTCGCCGGTGTAGTGGAAGAGTCTGCCGCCTGGCCTCAACAGCCTGTAAAGCAGCTTGTAGAACTCTAGCGAGTACAGCTCGCCCGCTACATGGAACCTGGGAGGATCGTGGACTATGACGTCAAAGTAGGAGTCTGGGAATGCCTCTAGAACACTTGACGCGTCGCCGAGAACCAGACGTATCTTGTCGTCGGTGAGGCCGCGGCTGAAGGGGTTAAGCTCGGCGAGCGCCAGCACCTCCTCCGAGACCTCAATAGTGTAGACCTCCGATGCGCCTGCTCTAGCCTCTTCTATTGCCGTGTAGCCCAGCCCCGTGCAGACGTCCAGAACTCTAGACCCCTTACGCACGCCGGCGGCCCTAACCTTGGCTCGGGCATCGCTTAATGGATCAACGCCAGTGATGCGGTGCATGACGATGCCGTTGAGCAGTATTGTTGGCGCCGCGCCTGGTAGAGGTGCGTGGAGACGAACATAGAAACCCTCTCTACGCACTTCGAGGGGCATAAGTCTCCCAGACATCGGATAGTATGCTCTCGACACTTCGAGCCGTAATGGCGGGTCAACCTCTAATCCGTCAAGGCCTATGCGGCTGGAGCTGCAGCGCAGCAGGCGACCGGAGACAGTTCCCACAGAGCCGCTGCGCATGCACTTTCTAATCTCCCAGCCGAATACAGTCCAGGCACTCCTGTCCATGAACTCGAAGAATACTATGCTCGGCCCCACGGCGGTGCCTTGCCCCGCGTATCCTCTAGGGCGGGGGAAGTAAGACCCCTATCCTCTTATTTTATAGCCTCTTGGAATGTGTCTCCACGCGTGGATGTGATGACCACGACTCACTCCGAGGCCCCGCGGAGGGGCTTATGAGGATGGAGGTTTCGGCTGATTCCTATGGCGTTTAGCTTGAGCCTAACTGCTGTTATGTGTTTGCAGACACCTCTGTACATGTAGCCTCTACAAGTGCATGTTGCTGCACCGTTGCACACATTCATCGTAACAATGTGGATCTCGCGGCCGCTTCCGGATCTGACGGCTGCGCGGATCACGCATGGAGCGGCTACCCTCATGTAGAGTATCTTGCCCTGGTTGACTATTCTTGCGGCCTCTATCATCATTCTCCTACTTGGCTCATGGGCTTGCAGGGTAGAGACTAAAGCCATTGGGCGCCCTTAGGCGGCGTCTGGTTGCGGGTCAGGGTATTTCGGGGGGTTGAGTGAAACTGCTCCGCATGTTGAGCGGCATAGTTGAGCTGCTGAGACCCCACAACCTGGTAGTGGCGACGCTCACTACACTGATAGGCTACGTTGTATTTGCTTCAGCGTATGGGCTACCCCTTCAGTCAATGTTGAGCATTTACGCGAAGGCGGCTTCAATAGTTGTCCTAGTGGCCGCGGGAGGCTACGTGATAAACGACTACTATGACGTGGAGACTGATGCTGTGGTTAAGCCGTGGAGACCAATACCCTCAGGCCGTGTGAGCCGCTCCGTAGCGGCGGCCCTAGCGTGGGGCCTAATAGCGGCGGGCCTTGCAGCTGCGGCGACAATGGGGCTCCTGGTCTTCGTATTTGTAGTGGCTAACACTCTTCTAGTCTATGAGTACTCGAGATGGATAAAGAGAACCGGGTTCATAGGCAACATTGTTGTCGCCTTCAACTCGGCGGCCTCAATAGTGCTTGGAGGGCTGGCACCTGCCGCGGCATCTGGCCTCCCGCTGCCCATTGTAGTACTCGTTCCCGCAGCGATAGCGTTCATACTCGTACTTGGCCGGGAGATAGTGAAGGGTATCGAGGACTATGAGGGAGACCTTAAGGCCTGCTACATGACCCTCGCTGTGCGTCTTGGCCCGAGACGGGCGGCGAGGATAGCAGCACTGATACTGGCAGTTGTCGTCGCTTTAAGCCCCTTACCGCTAATTCTGGCCCCCTATACGCTCGTCTATGCGGCCTTAGCGGCAGCTGTGGACGCCATGGTGGCCTACAGCATAACTGTGCTGTTGAAAACGCAGAGCGACAGTGATGCGATACGTGTGGCTCCTAGGCTACGCAGTGTGCTGAAAGTTAGCTTCCTGCTCGGGGCTCTGGCCTTCCTCCTAGGTGTGCCCCTCAGCTAGGTCGGTGCAAGTCACAGGGCTCAGTCGAGCCAGGCCCTCATGATAGGGTAGCTTCATCACAGGCGCCACTCAATACGGGCAACACGGAGGCCACAGCGCGCTTAAGCCTCTCAAGCCTTGCTTTAGTGAGCGTGAGGTATTCGTTGAGCAGTGCGGCAGCCTGCCCCAAACCCATGGCACTCACAGCTTCGAGGGGCAGATCAACACGCTCGGCTCCCTTTATAATACCGTAGTAAGATACATGTGTGAAGCGGTAACCAGCATACTTGAAGCCCGCAGCCTCCGCGGCCTCCACGAGCGCTTGTGCGGCGGCCAGGCTGCATGAATGAAACGCCAGGATGACGGGCTGTGCAGAAACCCACGCAAACCTTCCAGAGGCCAGCCTCGTAGCCTCCCTCAGCTCTTTGACCGTAACCCGTCTATGCCATTTAGCCACAATGCCGCCCCGCCGCTTATCGCCAGGGCTTGGCGCAGAGAAGACTGCGATACGGCCGCTGCAGCTGCTTGAAGTCACTATGCAGGGCACGGAGTTCAACGCCTCTAGGACGGGGAGGATATCCGGGTCTACAAGGCCCCGCGAGGCCTCGCTGGAGAGCCGTGAGACCAGCCTGGAGCGCAGCTGACGCCACTGCTCCGAGCTACATGTGCTCGCTGGGGGCACCGCACTCATAGAGCATCCCCAGTGTCGCAGCTATCCGTGGGTACCTGGAGCTGCCCTCCTCGTCAAACATCACGACAAGTGCGTTGCCCATGCCCTCCAGCCGTGCTATGACAGGCTTATCGTTCACGTATAGTATGTTGTGCAGCAGTCTAGCCCTAGGCCCCTCCAGCCTGTAGACTCTCTCCACGCATGCCTGGAGCCGCGGCTTACCCAAGGCACCAGCAGGGTGCAGCGGGTTACTCGTACGCAGCACGCCACAGACGCCCTCGTCTTCAACAACTTCGAGGGGGTCCAGTCCCGTGCCGAGAACCAGTACCCCCCGCTCGCCGCCCCGCAGCACTCTGTCGAAGAACTCGTGGTAGCCCACGCGCAGAGTATCAATACCCAGTGCGGACAGCTGAGACAGGCTGGGCGAGTCGCCGCAGACGAGGCACCGCTGGCCACGCGAGATGACCCTACCCTGCCCCCAGACGGGCGCAGTGAACCGGTACCCCCTCCGTGGCTCAATGCAGCCGGGCTCGCAGACTATGCTTCCGACGCCCACTACCCTATCCACAACGAAGCCCCTGGCCTCAACGCTGGCCACGAAAGGCGAGTCAACAATGCTGCAGCGGCAGCCAGAGAGCAGCGCGGTAATGGCCTCCTGCAGAACCTCCTCAGACGCTATAATATCCTCTATTGCGTACACTACGCCGCCGGCGTCAAAGTAGGGCATGGCAGGCCACCTCGGCAGCCTGGTTACCTCTCATACGGCCATCACGCCGTCGCACCTTACATGGCTCCTCATCGGCAGCCTAAGCGCCTCTAAAAAGAGCTCCCTTATATTAGCCTCCCCTCGCCTGCCTCGGCCGTGATACATGGGTAGCATGGTTCATGGCTAAGCGCTGGCTACGCAGACGTGAGGCAGTAGCGTACTTCCTAGTGCTTCGCTATGCCGAGAAAAAGGGAGAGAAATGTATAGACCTGGGCGAAGCTGTAGACATACTGAAGCCGTTCATGGGCAGCAAGAGACTGGCAGACGAGATGGTGAGGAGGCTGATAAGGCTGGGTCTCGTTGGGAGGCCACGGCCTCTCAAGCTATGCCCGAAACCTCTTGACGAGGTGTTCGAGGATCTCGCGGCGTCCTATATTGCTGGCAGGATGCGTAGGAGAGGGATAGAGGCCTCAGCAGATCCTGCGTCAAGGACTATCCGCGTTGAGGAGAGAGAGTGCACGGAGACTGAAAAGCTGGCAGAACTAATAGGCTACAAGGTGGAATGCGTAAGCAGCTACTCCTCCTCGTAGATCTCTACCACAATCCTGGCACGGACCTTATCCTTGGAGAATGGTGGCGGAGACTCGCCGAGATCGACGGCGAACACAACGGGGTTCCCGAGGCTGTCCGTAAACCTTATCTCAGCTACGTAGCGCTTCTTGGGTCCGCTCTCGAAGGCCTTTAGCACGGCCTCGTATATCCTGCTCAATGCCATCTGGAGGGCAACAGGGCTCGAGAAGTCCTCGGGCCGCAGCTGTATAGCCTGGAGGCCCTGCATCACCTCTCCGATGCGTGCCTCGCCCTCAAATATTGCGAGTCTCTTCTCTGCACCGCCGTGCTCTTCCGACGCCATGTTTGGCGCTCACCCAGCAGGCTCACGTCAAAATAAAATACTTAAATAGTCTCCCGGTGGTCTGCCCTCAAGGGAAGCATTAAAGGAGGTAATAGTGCCATGAAGGTCTACATCGTTGACCACTTCACCGGCAGCTATGCGTTGAACGAGAAGAAGGACATAGTGGAGCTCCAGCACGGTCCTCGCAACCTCGACGACATGGTTGAGGAGGCGCTCAAGGTTGAGCGTGGCGAGCCCACTGCGGCCTACCTCAGGCTGCTCGACAAGCTGAAGGAGCGTGGCGTCACAGAGGTCGTTGTGGAGACCACCGAGATGGCCAAGGTGGCCTCTGCCCGCGGCTTTGAGGTGAGTGTTGAGCCTGCCAATGAGATAGCCCGCTACTTTAGAGGCATAGCCGAGCAGGTAGCGATAGACACGGGATTTGTAAAGTCCGAGGAAGAGTTCTCAATGCTCCTCCATGAGTTCGCGATAGAGCTTACCAGGCGTAAGCTGCGTCGCGCTGCGCAGAAGAGGGATCTTCTGGCGGCCCAGGCGATAAGAGCCATAGACGATATAGACAAGACTACCAACTTGTTTGCTGCAAGGCTCCGCGAGTGGTACAGCCTCCACTTCCCTGAGCTAGACGACCTGGTGCGCGAGCACGAGGATTATGTCAAGATAGTTGCGGAGCTAGGTCACCGCGATAACATAACTGTGGAGAGCTTGGTGAAGCTTGGCTTCAGCGAGGAGAAGGCCAAGAAGATAGCTGAGGCTGCGAAGAAGAGCATGGGTGCCGATTACCCCGAGTTCGACATAGAGCCCATGCAGCGTCTAGCGAGGATCACTCTCGACCTCTACAAGTTGCGCCGCGACCTAGCCGACTATATAGCCCAGGTAATGAAGGAGGTTGCGCCAAACATAACCGCGCTAGTTGGTCCGCTCCTAGGTGCCAGGCTCATAAGTCTCGCTGGCAGCCTTGAGGAGCTTGCATTCCTCCCGGCAAGCACTATCCAAGTGCTCGGCGCCGAGAAGGCACTATTCCGCGCCCTACGCACTGGCGGAAAACCGCCGAAACATGGCGTCATATTCCAGTACCCGGACATCCACCGTAGCCCGCGCTGGCAGCGCGGTAAGATAGCTAGGGCCCTGGCCGCTAAGCTGGCCATAGCGGCCAAGGTTGACTACTTCACGGGCAGATACATTGGCGACAAGCTGAAGGAGGCGTTGCGCCGCAGGATAGAAGAGATAAAGAGAATATACAAGAAACCGAGACCGCGTGTCAGGGAGGCCAAGAAGCCGATACAGCCGCGGCCCGCCAGGGGCCGTGGCAAAAGACCCCCCAGAGGCGGCAGGAGGCTCACAAAGGGAGGGAAGAAGAGAGGCCGCGGCAAGAGCAGGCGCTAGCACGTCCCTGAATATAAGCCTGGCCTGTATACACACGTGAGAGGGAGATGAGCCGTGTCCGAGGTCGTGAGCGTCCAGGAACACGAGAGGTACAAGAATGTATACATAGTGGAGCTAGACGATGGCTCAACTAGGCTGGCCACTGTCAACCTAGCGCCCGGTAAGAGGGTTTATGGCGAAAGGCTGTTCCACTGGGAGGACAAGGAGTTAAGGGAGTGGAACCCCTACCGCAGCAAGCTTGCAGCGGCGCTCCTCAAGGGTATCGAGGAACTCCCGATAAAGCCTGGCCACCGTATACTCTACCTAGGTGCGGCCACCGGCACCACGCCGAGCCATGTATCAGACATAGTCGGCCCCAGTGGCAGAATCTATGCCCTTGATGTCGCGCCCAGGGTGATGAGGGAGCTGATAGCCGTCTGTGAAACCAGGCCTAACATGTACCCCCTACTCGCAGACGCCAGGAAGCCTTACGAATATCGTCATATAGTCGAACTGGTAGATGGCATCTATGCAGACGTTGCGCAGCCCGAGCAGGCGGCAATAGTAGCTGATAACGCGGACTTCTTCCTAAAGGAGGGAGGCTACCTACTCCTAGCCATCAAGGCCAGGAGCATCGACGTTACCAAAGAGCCCAGCGAGGTCTTCCGCCACGAGATAGAGGTGCTCAAGCAGCGTGGCTTCGAGATAATAGACATGGTACACCTAGAGCCGTTCGACAAGGATCACGCTATGGTATACGCCAGGTACCGCTCCGGCAAGAAGGAGGAGGCTTAGCACGCTTCCCAGCCTTTTATGCAGCCGCAGCCTTCTCGTCCCCAGCCCTATTCTCCTAGGGGTAGCACTCATTGTGATGCCCTTGGGAGCGTGGAGCAATGCAGCACTGGGACTCCGGGAGACTCAAGAGGGTGATAATCAGCAGGATCTACGGCGATAAGGCCGCCTTTGAGCGCAGCTTGCCAGCCGAGTATAGGAGGCTTAACGAGCTTGTTGAGGATCCGCAGCCATGTGTTAGGCTGCGCTCAGGCTCGAGTTACTGTTTCCGTGTCGATGAGCTCAAGAAGTTGCTCATGAATACGCCTTGGTTCCTACACTCGTTCATCAAGTTGCCTTGGGTATTTAATTATCGACGGTTGGGTTACGTGGCCGTATATAGGTTAGTGGGTCCTGACCGCTGGACGGCAAGGACGCTAAATCTATTACTAGAAGGCGATTTAGGGGGCGAGAAGTGGGAACTAAGGCCCGGAGAACTCTATCAGCTGCTCCGAGACTATAAAAGCCTTATTATCGTCGTACTGAGTGTAGACCTATAGCTTGGAGCATCATCGCCGACGAAGCTCTATCCTCATCCAAGGGTGCAGCGGTACCAGCAAGCTCACGGGGGGTGAGAATATGCGTCTCGAGGAGCTTGTTGAGACCGTGGCCGACGTGCTGAGGGCGACCGGCTACAGGGTGGAGAGGATATCCTACCCTGATAGTCACGATAAGCGTAGCATCGATGTAGTGGCCTCTGGAGGTAGGAGTGAAGGCCTCTTAGTAAAAGTGGTAAATGATGTTGACGACCTTAGCGTCACGGATCTGCGTGAACTTCATGGCTGTAGTAGCGCGCTCCGTGTGCCCGGCCTCATAGTGGCCGAACGTGACTCTGGAGTAGAGATAGACCCCGTAGCTGCTCATGAGAAGATGGGTACCTATGCTGTAAGCATTGAAGGCCTGAGGGCTGTCCTAGAGATAGGTGTTTACGTGATAAGGAAGCATAACAACTACTACATGCGTGTAGATGGTAAAAAGCTGAGGATGCGTAGGCTTGAGAGAGGCTACAGCCTTGGCGACGTAGCCTCATATCTAAGCGTCAGTCGAAGGAGCGTGTATCTCTATGAACAGGAGGAGAGCCTGGTATCGCTATCAGTCGCGCTTAAACTCATGGAGCTATTCGGGGAGGACATCTTCAAACCCTTCGACATCATAGAGGGACAAGTGCATGAGGAGAGCCGTCGCGTGTACACAGCCATATCACAGTCCAGCAGCAGGGCGCAGATAGCGCGTATACTCTCCTCTCTAGGCTATGACGTTGTGGCTACTCGCCGTATCCCCCCTGATGTTGTCGCTGGTAGGGGCGACCGTAGACGCGTTATAGTTGTTGTTGAGAAGAAGCGCGACAAGAACCTTGAGCGGAGGATCGAGGAGGCTGAGAAGGTGGCTAGGCAGCTACGCGCTAGGATAGTCGCGTATGTCCGCGATGAGAGGCTGCCGCCAAGCTACGACGTGGAGGTGGCTCGCTCCACGGAGGAATTCGAGGGCATAGTGCGCGGAGGGGAGTAAACTATTCCACCCCGTGCGGCTGGGTTTGGCCGCCGGCACGTGGGTGCAAAGTTGTGGCGCTTAGGCTGCGGGATAGGGTGTACATAGAGGAACTGCTCGAGAAGGGCGAGCCCGGCAAGGACTATGTTATAGCAGGTTGGGTTGACACTGTACGTGTTCATGGTGGTCTTGTCTTTGTGATTGTCCGTGACCGTACCGGGAGAATACAAGTTGTTACAAAGAAGAATGTCTCAAAGGAGGCCTGGAGGACCGCCAAGAGTCTTACACCGGAAAGCGTCATAGCTGTCTACGGCACCCTTGTAGAGAGCAAGGCGGCATTGGGAGGCCGGGAGATAAGGGCCAAGGAGATAGTCGTCTACAACAAGGCTGAACCACTGCCGATAGACGTAAGGGATCATACGAAGACCGCGCTCGCGAAGAGGCTTGACTGGAGGTTCCTGGATCTCCGTAACCCGCGCAACATGACTATATTCCTCGTCGAGGCCGAGATGGCTAAGGCTGCGCGCGAGTGGTTCAACAGGAATGGGTTCATAGAGATATTCACCTCTAAGATCGTGGGGGCGGCTACGGAGGGCGGTGCAGAGGTATTCAGCATAGTCTATTTTGATCGGCCGGCCTTTCTCGCTCAGTCCCCGCAGCTGTACAAGCAGATGGGTGTCATAGCTGGCTTTGAGAGGGTCTACGAGATAGGTCCGGCATTCCGTGCTGAGCCTCATCACACTACCAGGCATCTAACAGAATATACGAGCGTTGATCTCGAGATGGGGTTCATAGACAGCTATGAGGATGTGATGGATGCTGTTGAGGGTGTGGTACGGTCAATGGTTGAGGCGGCTCAGAGGCTACGGAAGCGCATAGAGGAGTACTTCCCCGACGCCGTCCTAGAGCTGCCGAAGAAGATACCGAGGATAACCATCCGGGAGGCCTACAAGCTGTTGGAACAGGCCGGCGTCAGCGTCGAGTGGGGCGAGGATCTTAGTAGCGAGGCGGAGCGGAAGCTCGGCGAGATAGTTGAGAAGGAGTATGGCTCACCGATAGTATTTGTAACAGAGTATCCCTGGAAGGCACGTCCCTTCTACACTATGAAGAAGCCCGACGACCCGGAGTGGACTCTAAGCTTCGACCTTCTCTTCCGGGGCCTAGAGATAGCCACTGGCGGGCAGCGCGAGCATCGCTATGATGTGCTAGTGAAGCAAATAGAGGAGAAGGGTCTCAACCCCAAGAGCTTCGAATGGTACCTCAGCATGTTCCGCTACGGCGCGCCACCTCACGGCGGCGCGGGTATAGGCCTGGAGAGGGTGGTGATGCAGACACTCGGCCTCACGAACATCAGGGAGGCGAGGCTGCTGCCACGCGATCCTGAGAGGCTGACACCTTAGAGAGAACGTGGAAGCTCAGCCCCCAGCGCCTCCTCACGGCCCCACCCCTGGACTGACTTCTCTGCGGGATGGGGCTCCGCGTCGTCTAGCCTCATCACAGCCGACTCGGCTGCTGTGCGGCTCAGTAATTATTATCCGGGTTGCCGCATGCTTTGCGGCTCCATGGAGGAGCCGGGTGCGCCATGCCTTGAAGCACGGTGAGCTTCACCGGAACTGGCCCTTCGATGAGAAACCGCTGCTCGTGTTCTGGGAGACGACGAAAGCGTGCATGCTCGCATGTAAGCATTGCCGCGCCTCGGCTATACTGAAGCCTCTGCCTGGCGAATTGAGCCACAAGGAGGGTATGAAGCTCCTCGAGGACCTCGCAGGCTTCGGCAAGCCCCTCCCCATACTGGTCTTTACGGGCGGCGACCCGCTGATGAGGAGCGATATATGGCAGCTCGTCGATAGAGCTAAGGAACTCGGCTTCCGTGTTGCCATGGCTCCGGCTGTGACACCGAAGCTTACGAGAGAGGTAGTGAAACGGATGATTGACCACGGTGTTGATGGTGTCAGTATAAGCCTTGATGGTACGAGGCCGGAGACGCATGACGGGATACGCGGCATCCCGGGAGTCTACGAGCGGACGCTTGAGGTTATCCGTTGGATGCTCGATGAGGGCCTACGGGTGCAGGTCAACACAGCTGTTATGAGGGACAATGTAGACGAGCTTGCTGACATGGTTAAGCTACTCCTCGATCTGGGTGTCGGCGTCTGGGAGGTGTTCTACCTCATCCCCGTTGGCCGTGCACAGCGGGAGCTGGACCTCACGCCAGAGGAGTGGGAGGATGTGAGTAGCTTCCTCTACGAGGCCTCCAAGTATGGCCTGGTAGTGCGCACAACCGAGGGCCCTATGTTCCGCAGGGTAGCCATAACTCGTAGACTGCTTGAGCTTAACGGAGTGGACCCCGACGAGGTGCTTAACCCGGGGCCCCTATACCAGAAGCTCGTCTCGAGGCTCCGTAGCCTCCTCGGTGAGCCCGGCTCTAAGCCCCTGGCTTCCACGACAGGCACGAGGGATGGGAAGGGCATACTCTTCATAGCCTATGATGGCACGGTGTATCCGAGTGGCTTCATGACCTATCCCCTGGGGAATGTGAGGACGAGCAACATTGTAGAGCTGTACCGCGAGCACCCGGTGCTCAAGAAGATAAGGCGAGCGGAGTTCCATGGCCGCTGTGGCGTCTGCGAGTTCCGCGACATATGTGGTGGCAGCAGGGCGCGCGCCTACATACTGACCGGCGACCCGCTTGGCGAGGACCCTGCATGCCCCTACCAGCCGGGCGAGTTCACTCGCCTCATGGGGAAGTATGGTCTCAGCGTTGAGCGCGCCGTGTCCGAGATACGGGGTCTCCGCTACGTCTTGCCCCCCGCTGCTAAGAAAAACCCTTGAGAGCCCTGGGTTACTGAAACAGGTGTTAACTTTGCAGGTCCCTGCGGAGAGGTTGAAGCCCAGCTGGCTGCCCGAGGCCCTCATGGAACTCCAATACAGGTTCCCCTTGACCCCCACACCCTACGCGGACGTAGCCAGCCGGATCGGCATCAGTTTGGATGTTCTGATAGAGAGGTTGCGCAAACTAAAGAATATGGGGTTGCTCAAGCGTGTAGGCTTCTACCTTAACTACCGCGCCGAGCGCAAGAAAGCGGCCCTCATAGCCCTCGCGGTACGCGACCCCGACGCCGCCACGAGGTTCCTAGCGGAGAGGCTCCAGGTCACGCATAGCTATATACGTGACCACTTAGTATACAACCTCTGGATTGTCGGCAAGCACCCGAGCCAGGAGGAGATAGTGCGCGCAGCCGAGAAGGCGGCGAGGCTCTACGGTGACGGCCGCTGGGTAGTGCTCTGGGGCGTCAGAACCCACCGGCTCAGTGTGAAATACGACCTATACCGAGGAGTCAGTCGTGCAGGCCCCTACAGTACCGTAGCCCAGAACCCCCCGACACCACAGCAGCTAGGCGTCCCTATGGAGCTTGCCCGCGCGCTGCGCATCTTGCCCCTCGAGCCCAGGCCCTACAGGAGCCTTGCTCAGAGCTACGGTATGAGCGAGGACGAGCTACTCGACAAGGTCAAGGAGATGCTTAAGGCCGGTGTGCTCGGAGACCCCGGCGCGGCGCTGGACGGCCACCGGCTAGGGTTCAGCTACAATGTAATGTACACGTTGGCTCCCCGTAGCGAGGGGCAGCTTACAAGCCTCTGCAGTTGGGTCAACGAGAACATAGAGGAGGCGACGCATATTGTTGAGCGCGCGGCCACTCCCAGAGGCGCCTGGAAGCATCTATGCTACTTCATGTTCCACGCTGTAGACGAGAAGCTCTCCAAGCCTCTCGAGGAGAAACTCTCCAAGTGCCCTCTCCTTGAGAGCTACATGAAGCTACGCAGTCTCCGTGATGTTTTGCCCGGCGTAGTGAGGTAGCCCACCAGGCTGAGGCAAAAGAGGCAAACCAGGCCGCCTCGCATGCTCCGATGGGGGTGTGGCAGAGTGATACCCGTAACAGTGATGGTTGCGGGCAGGGGAACGGTCTCGGCCCGGATAAAGGGCCACTACAGCGCCAAGAAGCCTCCCCGCTTCTCCGAGTTCTACCGTCCAATAGTGTTCTGGAACATAACCTACCAGTGCAATCTACGCTGCCTCCACTGCTACATAAACGCGCTCCGCAAACGCAGCCCCTACGAGCTCTCCACCGAGGAGGCACGCCGCCTCTCAGAGGAGATGACCGAGATAGGCATACCCCTGGTCATATTGAGCGGCGGCGAGCCCCTGGTGCGCAAGGACTTCTGGGAAATAATAGAGCCGATGGCGGGCAAGCAGAGGCCGAAGCTATCGCTAAGCACCAATGGCACGCTTATAACGAGGGAGGTAGCGGAGAAGCTGAAGTCCTACGGATTCATGTATATCGGGATATCTATCGATAGCATCAAACCCGAGTGGCATGACAAGTTCCGCGGCGTCCAGGGAGCATTCGAGGCAACGATGAAGGGTATAAAGAATAGCATAGACATGGGCCTCGACGTCGGTATAAGGACTACGATAACCAGGTACAACGTCCAGGAGGTGCCGGAGATACTCAAGTGGTCCTATGACCACGGCATAAAGCGTGTGAGCCTCTACATACTCGACACGGTTGGCCGCGGCACAGGGATAAAGGGGTGGTTGCCAACTCATGAACAGCTCCGCTGGCTAGCTGACACGTTGATAGAAGAGGCCAGGAAGTATGCCGACCAGATGGAGATACTGATAGTGCGCGGCCAGTTCATGGGATTCTATATAGCGAGTAAGCTGGCCAAGAGCCGCGAAGAGTTCCTCGACTATATAAAGCTTCTCGACGCGCAGGGTAACTGCGGCAGGAAGAGCATAAGCATATACCCAGACGGCACTGTTAAGCCGTGTCAGTTCGTAGACTGGGTCAGCCTTGGCAATGTACGCGATAAGTCTCTGAAGGAGATACTGAGCCCTGACAACCCAGAGCTTCAGCCCTTCCTGGATATAGAGAAACACCTGCGCGGCCCGAAATGCTCCAACTGCCCATTCCGCCGCATCTGTGGTGGAGGCAGCCGCGGCAGAGCCCTAGAGCTGACGGGCGACCCTTGGGGAGACGACCCGCTATGTTTCATAGACCCCATGGAGATAGCTAAGAAGTATAGCATTGAGCCCGGGCAAGTGCTCTAGCCCTCCCTGCACCTAGGCTCAACCCTTTTTAGCCTCGCAAGCTCCCTTAGTAATCCTATTTCTCTCAACTTGCTGCAGCTGAGGAGATCCCACAGTATCCCTGGTGGCCTCGGCTCGCGGTCAGAGAACCTGTAGAGCCTCTTCGGTGTCGCGGCATAGTCGAGCGTGATGTCGTAGGGGTCCCGTGGAAGCTTATCCACAAGCTGCAGATCATGTATAGTAGTAGTTATGGGCGTGCCCTCGTCGACGAGGCCGAGTTCGCGGAGCACAGCGTACTCCAGCTCCGCATAGCCTTCACCCTTGCCCAGCCTCCTGCCATGCCTATCAACAGCTACTGAGCCGGTAACTATGAAGTCAACCCTGCCAATTCTCTTGGCTAGCATGTAGAGTCTCAGCTTCTCCCCATAGATAAAGGCTCCACGTATTGTGGCAGCGCGGCGATACTCCCTGGGAGGAATCCTTGAGGGATCCAGGAGGAGGAAGCCTTCTCGGAGCCTCGGCGTAGCTATGAGCAGTAGTTTACCCTCCTCGAGGGCAGCTAGCCTGAGCCACCGCTGCGGAGAATCAGGGTTGGCCTTCACTACTCGCGCGCTACTCCACTCGGGGAGCGCGGTTATCCTGGCGGCGGCCTCGCGGGCGCCCATGAAGTTCGGTATTCTGCCCCGGGGCGGGGGAAACGCCGCCACACCCTTCTCCTCTAGGAGCCTCCATATCCTCTCCCTTATCTTGCGCTTAGCGTCACGGGTCAAGACGCGACGCCTCCGCGAATGCCTCGTGTAGGCTCTATGGTATAATGTTATCAAGCCGCTCAGCGGACGACTCCAGCCGATCCAGGAGCGCCTCGAGTCTAAGCCTCATACTTAGCAGCGCGGCTGCTAGCCTGACGCCCTGCCAGCCTCTGCGCGCGAGCTGGGTCGTTGAGCGTAGATATTCAAGCACGGGCTTGAGCTCCTTCACGCTTGTGTTGAGCTTCTTGGCTGCGTCTAGTAGTGTCGGTGAGGAGGCCAGGGCCTTGAGTGCGGTGAAGTAGTCCCTGGGAACCCTTATGGACGGGTCCAGGAGGATTCTCAGCACCTCCGCCGAAGCGTCCATCACAGCGCCATAGATTAGGTTCTCTAGTTCCTCGGCGTCGACGAGGAAGACGTCCTCGAGTGCTAACACCTCGACGCCAAGCTTCTCTGCCAGCTTCTCCGCGGCCTCATCGGCGTAGCCCTTGCATACGACGAGAGGCTTGGCATTTAGAACAAGTGCGTTCACATAAGCTTGTCTAACACCATGTACGTCGAGTCTGCCAGCTTTAACCTCGACCGCATATATCTTGCCATCGGGGCCCTCGGCTACAGCGTCAACCTCGGTAACCTCAACGCCATCTATCACTATACGTCTATGTGTCTCCAGTATCCGGTACCCTCTCTCCTCAAGGATCCTAAAGGCTACACGCTCGCTGGCAACCCAGCGTTGCCTACCCTGTCCCATGCTCCTAGGCCCCACGCAGCCTGGCCGTCCTAAGAGCCCCTCCGGGGCCGCTATAACCTGGCTCTATATGCGCCACAGTCCTCCCCGGCGGAGGGGGAGAGGAGTGGCCGAGGGCGAACGGAAGAGGATCATAGAGCAGCTTGAGCCTGTGGAGGACGTCGAGCCGGATCCCTCAATGACTATAGTGGAGCTAGTCGAGGCCTACGATAAGATCTACGGCTTCATGGCAGGCCATTTGAGCCGTGCAGCAAGGCTCCTTGCGGAGTGTTTGAAGGACGCGGATCTACGCGTCATATCGTTCACTGCGAACCTTGTAGCCACGGGGCTTCGCGGTATCTTTGCCTCGCTCATAAGGGAGAGAGTCTTCAACCTAGTGGTCACGACCTGTGGTATGCTTGACCACGACATAGCGCGGGGCAGTGGAGCCAAGTACTACAAGGGATTCTTCGAGGCCGATGATAGGAGGCTGAAGGAGCTAGAGATACATCGTTTAGGCAACGTCTTCATACCAGTAGAGAACTATGGGCCGCCAGTAGAGAGTATGGTGTACAAGGTTCTTGACGAGTTGCCACGTGACCGAGAATGGGGGGTCTACGAGATACTCTGGGAGATAGGCAAGAAACTGCCTCGTGGAAGCATACTCCGTGAGGCCTATGAGGCTAGAACACCTGTAATAGTGCCCGGCTACCTTGACGGCGCCTTCGGCACAGCGCTCTTCACCTACACGCAGACGCACCGGAACCTAAAGATAAATCCCTTTAGAGACGAAGAGGTAATGGCTGACCGCTTCTTCTCAGCAAAGAAGGCCGCCGGGCTCCTCATAGGGGGTGGTATAAGCAAACACCACAGCATATGGTGGGCACAGTTCCGGGAGGGCTTTGACTGCGTAGTTTACATGACCACGGCGGTGGAGTATGATGGTAGCCTCAGCGGTGCACATCCGAGGGAAGCCATAACGTGGGGGAAATTGAAGCCCGAAGCCGGAAGCATAGTGGTCTATGGAGACGTTACGATAACGTTGCCCATACTGGCGGCCTACCTGCTGGCTAGGTTGAAGAAAGGTCGCTGACGCCCTTAACATAGAGGTACAGGATGCGCTGCATGCCCGCGACGTAGTGTTTCTCAACGTGAACTGGCCTCCAGCCTGGTATCTCGAAGTCCAGCGTAACCACCCGGGCGCCGGGGCGCAGCTCCTTCTCAAGCTTCGGCCGGAGCCTTGCATTGACCCTCGTCAGCAGATACATGTAGATGATATCCGCGTCGCTTATATCTACGTCGAAGAAGCTCTTGTTCACAAAGATTATCCTATCCGCTACGCCAGCCTCCTCGGCCCTACGGTAAGCTTCCTCTATCAAGTCACGCCTCAGCTCTACGCATACTGCCTTAGCGCCCCGTTTAGCAGCCTCTATCGCCACCCTCCCGTCGCCGCAGCCTAGATCGTAGAACACTTTTCCAGGTACGACACCGGCGAGCCTCATGATGTGGTTTAGCAGCTGCCTCCTTGTAGGAACCCATGGTACGTCGTGGCTGCCTAGCAGGCTGAGGGGAAGGGCGGCGAAGAGACGCCCCGGGATGTACATTGCTCTGCCGCCCCGTAGGCGTTAGCGGCATAAACGAGCAGGGTAATACGGTGTTCCCTCGGGGGCCTCGGCGTGGCCGAGAGCGCCAGCTGCGACTGGAAGCTAATCGCGGCAACGATAAGCGACGAGGATGAGAAGGGCCTGGAGAGGCTCCGGCTATGTTTTGTCCGCACCCATGCCCTGGAGATGATAGAGGAGGCCAGGGCGTGGATAGCGAGACTCAAGGAGGAGATGAGTAGGGCGGTGGAGCTTCTAGGCGCTAGAGGAGTGCTGCTGTCTAAAGAGATGAAGAGCTTCGTCAACGATCCGGAGAGGCACCTAGTCAAGAAACTGTTCATATATAGCCATGATCTGGTAAAGGGTAAGATGGGTATTGAGGAGTACGAGCGGACCGCGCTAGCCGCGATAAGGACTAGCATAAAGACTAATATGAGGAGCATATATGAATCATGGGTGCTCCTCGCGATAGTGAACTTGTTGATCGAGAAAAGAAGGCCGAGGCTCATCTACCCCGAGCATGGTAGCCTCCTGCTGGAGAGGAGCGGCCGCCAGCGCTCCGGCAGGATACCCCCTAACTTCGTGCTCCACATTCCTGGGCATGGTGCAGCCTCATTCTTCCTTGAGGCCCCTCGTCCGGTCTCGTGGGGCGACACCCGGGATCTAGCCAGGGCGTGGAAGCTCTACGTTGCCTTGCGTCCCGATATGCTGGTCTACGGGGGGCTTGTGACAGACATAGTGAGTCCCGACTCAAATCCACCCATAAAGAGGCCTGACATAGTCATAGAGGTAAAGGAGCTCTCCGACTGGTATACGAGGAGCCGCGAGGTTAGGGGCCCCTTCGCGGCAACCATGACTGCCGAGGAGTGGAGAAATAGGTGGATAAGGGGCCTCTGGAGCGGCCTAGCCGATGTACTCGGCGTTGAGAGCCCCGAGAAGGCTTACGAGCATGTGAAGAAGAAGCGGGGGCTGAGACTGACCGAAGTGCAAATAGTCAAGCTCTACGCTCGGATATATAAGCCTAAGAGGCTCTACCTAGTGTCCAAGGAGCTTGTCCCGGAGACCATAGCCTCGGAACTAGAGTCGACGGGTGTCATACGTGTCGTGGATGCCGTCGGCTTTAATAGGGAGAGGCTCGGCGAGATCAGTGACGCTGTGGCCTCCATAGCTTCATATGAGGGGTTGAACGGTCTTCCCCTCTTTCTATCCTCCCGTGTCTTAAGGATTTTAGAGAGCCTGGCTACCGAGCTTGGTGTGGAGCCAGAGACTGTGATGGAGGCAGCTATCCGGCTTGCAGCAGAGCACCGGGGGCTTATCAGAGCGGTACTTAGATGACAACCTCTGGTCGACGATAATAAGGCAGATAGAGGGCATCCATGACGTCTACACGGTTCTTGGCAACATATCCTCCCTGGGCCGTGCTCAAGCGGTGAGAGAAGAGGCGATGAGAGAGGCTTCCCGCCTCCTAGGAGATAAGCCCAGGCTCGTGGTCGACGTTGGCGCGGGGCCGGGGGACTCGGTGAGAACTGCGGCTAGGCTCTTTTCCCTCCAGTACATAGTGGCGGTAGAGCCTTCGCCCCGCCTCGCTCACTACTCTTGCAGCGGCTGCCGTCACATCTGTGACGCGGTCCAGGCCGTGGCTGAGTACCTCCCCCTGCGCAGCGATGCAGCGGATCTAGCAACAGCGTTCTACGCGGCCAGGGACTACAAGAGGCCCAGGGAAGGGATAAAGGAGATGGTGCGGGTAGCCAGGGCAGTGGCTATAGGGGATATCTTCCTCCCGGAGAGTGAAACCAGGAGGATAGCCGTCAAGATATGGGTGTGCTATGTTGCCCCAGCGATAGCGGCTGTAATAGCTACCGGGCGGGGAAGGAACTACCGCGGTATATGTCACTCGCTCAAAGGATGGTGTAGCGTCAGGCAACTTGCATACCTCGTAGCCGAAACTATCAGAGAAACGGGGCACAGCCCCCTCCTCGTGTACAGAGAGGTTATGCTGGGAGGACTGGGCTATGTTGCAGCCGTCAAAGCCTAAAGTGTTGCTAGCTATAACGGGTGCTAGTGGCGTCCGCTACGGCATGAGGCTAGCCGAGATTCTTTCCGAGAAGAAGCTGCTCGAGGCTATAATAGTGACATCAGCAGCAGAGAAGGTTGCGGAGCATGAAGAGGGTATAAGGCTCCGGGTCGAACTCGAGGCCCTCGCCCCAGTCTACGACGAGCACGAGATAGATGCCCCCTATGCCAGTAGCAGCAGAGCGGTAGACGCAATGGTCGTAGCGCCTTGTAGCATGAAAACCCTCGCAGCTATAGCCCACGGGTTCGGGGGCAACCTAGTGACCCGTGCGGCCCTAGCCCATCTAAGGCTCCGGAGGACCCTAATCCTGGTCATAAGGGAGACGCCGCTCTCGCTTGCAGACATTGAGAACATGAGGTTTGCGGCATTGATGGGTGCGGTGATACTGCCGGCCTCGCCGGGCTTCTATCACCAGCCTCGCAGCGTGGATGATATGGTTGATTTCATAGCTGGAAAAGTCTTGGATGTTCTAGGGGTAGGGCATAGCCTTTACCGTAGGTGGCGTAGCGCTTAGAAGAACTCCTCCTCGTCGAAGCCTCTCTTCTTCATGAGCCTCTCAACCCTTGACATCATCTGTTCCTCATGCTCAAGCTCCTTCTCCAGATCCTCGAGCCTAGTCTCCTTAGACTCCTTCTCTTTGGCGTATAGGCAGGTCCCGTCCGGGAGCAGTGCCTTAGCGTCACAGCTCGCGTACTGGCAGGAACCCCCTATACATTCGTCGCCTATCCAGCGGCAATAGGCCACTCTGATCATCCTGCCGTGGCTCTGCCTCCTAACTATGGTCAACGCGTTATTCAGGCAGCGGAAGTAGGGACAGAGAGGGTTGCAGCGTCCATCTGGCAGAGGCATGGGCCTGGGGCGTGCGCCCGGCCTCCTGCTTGGGGGCCTTCTTCCTCCTCCTCCTCGCCAGCCTCCCCGCCTCCTAGAATACACCATGGGTTGTCACCTCTCCCGGCAGCTTGGATGTAGAGCTGCCATGCTGACCATTGACGTGCACCTCCACAGGGCGGGGCAACCGCGCGCCCAAGACGCAGTAGACTCCCTGGCCACGGGGATGAGAGCAGAGCGGCAGAAGTATTAGGGCTTACTCCACTCAAACGTAAGGTACTTCACCGGCGAGCCTGGAGACTCAACCACGGCTACCACGAAGTACTTCCTCACGCTGTGGCTCAGTCTTCCGGCGCGTACAATCTCCAAGGGCTCAACCATGCGGTCATGTTTAGCTACATGAACTAGGTAGGGGGCATGTTCGAGACCAGGTCCCCGCTCATAGACTGCAAAGGCAGCGCCATACTTCAGTCCAGAGCGCACGACAAGCCCCCTTTCTCGCAGGTCGCGGTACACAGTATAGACTGTGTCGAAGTCGGCGATTATTCTCCTAGCATGCTCCGCAAGCTCGTCGGGGGATAGGCTCCTGCCTTCCGGATCCTCTACAGCCAGGAGCCCCTTCTCGGCCAGGTATACGGCCTCGACAAGCCCAAGCTCCAGGGGGGCATCGAACTCGGCTCCTCGGGGCTTCGGTATTCCGAGAGGCTTCCCGTAGAAACCCCTGGCGTATAGGCGGCGTGCGCACTCACGGTCAAACACTACGACACGTATCCCCGTCACAACCCCCTTGGCGGGGTTGCATTGTTCCAAGGAGCTTCAACACCCTCCGGCAGGGGGTGTCTGTTAACGGTGCTGGGCCTGGTGTAGTGCAAGGAACTTTACATCCTCTGCGGTGTCGCGAAGCAGGTCGGCCACGTCCTCCGCCATATCAACTATGTCTTTGAAAAGCATCAAGGCAACTATGTCGTTGTGTAGCTCCTTATACATGGTGAACGTTATTTGTCTATATAGCTCGTCTATTTCATCCTCTAGTGCCGACGTCATTTGTGCCTCCTCGTAGCTCTTCCTGGGATTCGAGGGTAGTAGGTGGATGGCAGCCTCAAGCTTCTCAAACTCGCGGCTGAGGACGGAGGCCATGCGAGCCATAAGCTCTTTTATAGTCTCGGATTGGATGGTGGAGTTTGAGGCCATTACATAGGCTCGGTAAGCTATACCCTCCATTATTTGAGCGATCCTGGCCAGGTTTAGGAACACATCCCGGTAGAGTGTGCTCGTAGGCAGGAGGTCGCCGAGCCTAGCAAGGTAGGCTAGGGCGTCTTCCTTCATAGACTCGACGCGCGTCTTGTTCTGCGAAGCTTGTGCGTGAAGCTCACTAAGCTTAACATCGTCGCCACTAGAGAGTGCGGCAACTATGTCACGTGTAAGCAGTATCGACTTAGCCACAAGCCTCGTTATACCTAGCATTTGCTCTCCGAGACTCTCCTCTGCAAGCGAGCGCCTCCTCCGAAGCTCAGCGTCAAAGTCATAGTACTCCTCTGCCAAGGGTCAACCACCCGCCTTTCTCGGTCAGACCCCCGGGGGGCGAGCGACCAGAGACGCCTGGAGCCCATCTCCCGGGGAGCCGGGTCTCTAATTAGACCCGGAGGTTCTTCTCCGCTTAGGCGACAAGGAGACTGGTCGGCTAAAGGGTCTCCTCTGCGGGCTTCTGATGACGCCGCCACCTGGATGCAGTGAGGGTAGCTTAGTCATGCTGCATAGTGTTCTCATCGTTGACACGCTGGCACGGGGTAGTAAGGGTAAGCGTGTGGTAACAGTTGACGCCATAGGTGCTGGCCCCCGGACGGTAGCGGGGGTTCTTGAGGCGCTAGGTGTGCATGCTGAGATAGCGCCGGCAGAGGATGTTATTGAAGATCCGGCTCGGCTGCGCGGCTGGGACGCGTTGTTCGTAAGCGCTATGAGCATAGATGAGCCCACGGTAAAACGGATAGTAAGAATGTGGCGAAGAAGTAGCCGCGGCCCCGTAGTAGTGGGTGGCCCCATAGCAACCGACCCGGAGTTCGTGGTTCGTGTCGGCGCCGACATAGGTGTTCATGGTGAAGCGGAACCCGTCATAGAGAAACTTGTCAGCAGTGGTGTCCTTGAGTCGCTGGATGACTCCCTGCTCAGAGACATGTGTGGCATAGTCTACGTCCCCGGTGGGGCGCTCAGGGTAAACCCCAGATGCCCCATAATGCCCCGCAAGGTGTGGGAGCGCTACAGGCCGAGTGTCCGCGCGGTGAAAGGCTACCCTCTCTACTGGGCGGCGAGGGTCTACGTGGAGACTGTTCGTGGCTGCAGCAACTACACATTCCCAAGGCTCAGCGAGGTGCTCCCACCCGAGCTGTTGCCGGACAAGCCTAGACCGGGTTGCGCCTACTGCAGTGTCGTCAGCCTATGGGGCTACGCCAGGAGCAGAAACATAGACCTCATTTATCAAGAGGTCAAGGGGCTTATAGATGAAGGTGTTACAAGGATAGTTCTAAGCGGCCCCGACTTCCTAGACTATGGGCGCGACTGGCTTGTGGAGCCCCGCCCCCTCCTAGACCCTCGTAAGCCTCCGCCAAACCTTGAGGCCATTCGCGGCCTCCTCAAGGCGCTTGAACGCATCCCGGAGATATCGTCCGGAGAAGCGGCAGTCATGGCTGAGAATGCGAAGCCCAGTCTTGTCACGCCGGAGGTCGCAGAGGTTCTCGGCGCGTATCTAAAGGGCACGCCTATACACGTAGGCGTTGAGAGCGGTGATAATAGGCTATTAAAGGCATTAGGCAGACCCTCAACCGTTAGGGAGGCTCTCCAGGCAGTGAAGATTCTCCGAGTACATGGGCTGAGACCCTACGTGTATATAATGTACTGCCTCCCAGGCGAGAACAGAAAGACGATAGAGAAGACTATAGCAATTATAGAGAAGCTCTACAGGTTTGGGGTGGAGAAAGTTACCGCCTACAAGTTCATGCCCCTTCCCGCCTCGGCGCTGGAGAAGCTACGCGGCATGCGTGTCCGCTGCCCGCACCCTCACCCAGTCAAGCTAAAAGCCGAAGAGATCAACAAGAGGGCAAAGAAACGCATGATAGGCTTGAAGACGAGAGCCGTAGTAGCAGGCTTACATCCGCGCTACAAGCGCCCAGTAGCCTACCCGATGCCGCATGGCCCCGTCATGCTCCTAGCGGGCAAAGCTAGGCCCGGCGACATAGTATACGCGAGGATAACGGGAATCGTGAGCGACCACCTAGTCGAGGCAACTGTACTCAAGAGGCTAGGTAGGGTGAAACCCCTAGCCCGCAGCGACTAGTAGTAGCGGTCAACTATCCGTTGAAGCTTTTCCGTTAACTCCTCAAGCTGCTGCAGATCCTTCTCTATAAGCGGCTCTTCCTCTTCAAGCAGGCTAGCCCCCCTCCTAGCCAGGATCCTGGCCTTGCGCAGTAGCTCCTCCTCGTAGAGGTACCCAACTATAATCATGTATTCGCTCAAGGTGGCTATATTGTCTCTGACTTCGGGCTCAACGCTGTCGAGCACAACCTCGTCGCCAAGCTCCCTCTCAAGCCTACCACGTAGGACACGCAGCTTCCTTAGATATGTCTTAGCCAGCACTTGTAGCTCCTCGTTGCCGATATCCTTACGCAGCCTCCGCAGCGTGCGTTCAAACGCGCGCAGGGTTTTAGCATGCCTATCAGATACGTCCTCCAACGCTTTCAACAGCCTATAGGGATCAACGGCGGCCATGCCGCATCCCCGTGAGGTTCTTTGATGGTCAGTGATAGAATGAAGAGCAAAGGAATTTGTTGGAGGAAAGGTGGAGCCGCTTTGGCCTGGAGACATTATGCAAGAAGCCTCTAGGCCTTCACCGGCCTAACGGTGGCTATGCTGTTATCGGAGATACCGTACTCGGGCAGCTTCTCGCCGTTAACCCATATCTCGTTAGGCGGCACCTTTTCGTCAACAACCACGCGGTAGCGAAACCTGTGACGGTGAGCCACCACGACCTCCACGTGCTCGACCTCACCTATCTCCTTGAGCAACTCGGGGTTCAGTAGCGCGATGCCCTCCTTAACGCCCTCGGCGAAGCGCAGCCTAACCCTTCTCTCCCTCTGTTTTTTCTGCCTTCCCAGTACTTGTGACGCAGGAGGTATCATCGCAAGCGCACTGCGGACGTCTATCTTCTTCCGGGGCAGCTCCTGCTCCTCTGCGGGCTTCTCTTGCTTAGTCTCCTCGACCATGTTCATCACCCTTCCAACAGCTCCGGGTGAGAGCCAGCGTTGTGGAGGCTAATTTAATCGGCGCCGGATGGTGTATAGGACTCGCCGAGCTCCTCCAGGCCTGCACCAGCCAGGAACCTCTTCACAGCATCCACGGCCTCGGAGAGCGGCACGCGAACCTGCCTCCAGGTGTCGCGGTCGCGCAACGTCACAGTAGAGTCCTCGAGCGTCTGATAGTCCACAGTGACGGCGACAGGCACTCCTATCTCGTCTACGCGCGCATACCTCCTCCCTATAGTGCCATCGTCGTCGTAGAGTGCGTAGACTCCGGCGTCGAGCAGGCTCCACCAGAGCCTCCTAGCAATCTCTACAAGCTTCTCGTTCCTAACCAGGGGGAAGACGGCGGCTTCGACCGGGGCTATGCGGCGGGGTAGGCGTAGCACAATGCGGTCACCGCGCTCACTGTAGGCATGGTCTAGTGTGACGAAGAGCAGTCTTTCGACGCCAAAGGAGGGCTCAGCCACGTGCGGCAGAAACCTCCTCCCAGTAATCTTCTCCTTCTTCGTGACTATCTTCACCTTGTCTGCAGGTATCTCCACGCCAGCCGCTATGAGGACGCCCTTCTCTTGCAGTATCTTCTCAGCTTCCTCGGCGTCCATGGATCTAAGAGCGTCGAGTATCTGTTTGGCCTTGGAGCGGAATGTCCTGCCAACCCAGCGGGGGTCGACGAGCACTATCTTCTTCTCAACAACCTTAGGCTCCGGTAGCGGCTTGAAGACGCGTAGGTCCACGCCGCTGTACTTCATGTGCCTTGAAAGGTCGTAGTCGGTGCGGTACGCGTGCCCAGACACTTCTAGCCAGCCGAGCCTGCTCACCCTCACCAGCTGGTCAAAGGTTTGGGCAGCGTAGTGGGCGCGCTCCTCGGGCAGCTTCTCGTCAAAGTACATGTCCTCGTAGGGCACGCCTAGGGCTAGAATGAAGTCACGGGCAACAGCCATCCAGTAGCCGAGCCACGGCGTGACAATGATCCCCTCTTCGATGGCCTCACGCACGCCGTACTCCTCGGGCTTATCCTCTCCCCTCGCCTTAGCGTCTGCGGTGAGTATGCGTATCTTCCTCCTCTCCAGTCGCCCCAGCAGCTCGTCAAGCACACCGCTATGCCAAGGATCCTCTGGGTCGAAGAAGAACTCCATCTCAGCTATAGTGAATTCGCGGAGCCTCATTATGCCTTGTCTGGGGGATATTTCGTTCCTCGCAACCCTGCCCACCTGGGCTATGCCGAGGGGGAGCCTCTGTCTAGAGACCTCGTATACCCTCTTGAACGACACGAACATTCCTTGAGCAGTCTCCGGCCTAAGATATCCAATGTTCTGGCTGTAGGGACCTATAGTGGTTTGGAAGAGCAGGTTGAACCTCTTCACCTCCCCGAGCCTGCCTCCGCAGACCGGGCAGCGAAGGTCATGCTCCTTGATTATCCTCGTCATCTCCTCGGGCGTCAAGCCCTCAGCGTTGATACCCAGCTTCTCCTCGATAAGATGGTCGGCACGGAACTTCCTCCCACACTCAAGACACTCCACTATGGGGTCGGTGAAGTGCTCGAGGTGGCCGCTAGCCTCATAGACCTTAGCCGGCCCGATCACAGGCGTCTCAATCTCAACGACAATATGCTGGTGCCTCTTCACGAAGAAGCTACGCCAAAGTGCGATTATCTTCTCCTTAAGCCTCACGCCAAGTGGTCCAAGGTCATAGAAGCCGGCGACGCCGCCATAGATCTCGTAGCTTGGCCAGAAGAATCCCCTACGCCTAGCAAGCTCCATTACCTTCTCGTAGCGGTCCTCCTCGGCGGCGGGAGAACCAGGCAACCCACCTTACACCCAGCCCCGGGGCCGCCACTGGGCCTGGCTTATTATTAGTAGTCACCCATCCAGCCACCCCAGGCCGCCACAATGGGGTGCAGAGAGGAATGGGGCCCAGTAGCCTCTACTTGTCTCGTGCGCCGCTCTACTTCGGTGGCGTTGAGCCCGTGGAGCCGCGCAGAGCGGCACTCATAGTCATGGGTGTCCCCTATGACGCGACGAGCAGCTACCGGCCGGGCAGTAGGGAGGCCCCGAGGGCCATACGATGGGCTGCCGCCAACATAGAGTTCTACTCACCGAGGGCCCGGCTCGACATAGAGCAGATGCCTATAGCGGATCTCGGAGACCTTGCTGTCGCCGTGGAGCCCGGCGAGGCGGTGAAGAGGCTGGCAGCGGTCATGGAGGACGTGGCCGGCCTAGCCCGCGGTCGCCTAATAGCTGTAATTGGTGGTGAGCACACGATAACCCTCGGCCTTGTCCGCGGCCTTGAAGCAGCAAGGCTGAAGACCTGCCTCCTGGTCCTCGACGCTCACCTAGACCTACGCGACAGCTACATGGACGAAAGGCTCAGCCACGCATGTGTCATGAGGAGAATAAGCGAGGAGATAGGTCCTCGCCTAATCTACTATGGCACCAGGGCGTATGTGAGCGAGGAGGCGAGATACGCCGATGAGAAGGGCATCACACACCTAGACGCCGTGACTCCCGAAGGCCAGCCCCCATCACCGATGGAGGTGGCGCGGCGGCTCCGTGGCCTCGTTGAGGCGGCGGGGTGCAGTCACCTGCACGTAAGCATAGACATGGATGCCTTTGACCCAGCCTATGCTCCCGGGGTAGGCAACCCTGAGCCCGAGGGGCTCACTTCTCGTGAGGTGCTGCAGCTCCTGCACCTAGTGGCGGAGCTTGTAGCCAAAGAGAATCTTACGACGAGCATGGATGTTGTAGAGGTTTCGCCGCCCTACGACTCCTCGGGAATAACGAGTGTGTTGGCGGCAAAAACTATAGTGGAGTACGCCGCAGCGCTCGCGGCGAGAAAGAGGCTCATATGGCCTTGATCAGCTTCCTCCCCGGAGGCCTGACCTTGTAGAGTACACGGTACCCGCAGTAGGGGCATTTTATGCTGGGCATATACTCGAGCTGCATCGCGTCAAACTCTGCGCCGCAGCGGCCACACTTGTAGCGGATGAACGCCTTGTCTTCTATTGTGCTGAACTCCTCTTCCTCCTCTCCGAGCCTGGGCTCGTATAGCTCCACGGTAGGGGCCCCGGGAGACCCAGCGTCCTTGCCCGAAACTCTTATAAGAATAGCTGCTAGAGGAGCCACCGGAACCGGATAGCCCAGTCCACGTGCTCCACGTGACGGGGCAAAAGTGTTGGGAAGGGATGTGTAGTCCATGACTGGGGAGCTATCCTCTCTGTGCGGAGGGCTCCCGCCCGAGCTATGTGAGCAGCTAGCCAGGGAGCAGCAAGTCATCAAGATAAAGCTCGAGAAGCGCCGTTACGGTCGGGAGGTGACAATTATTGAGGGCCTGGACGAGGCTGAGGTCAACCTCAAGAAGCTGGCGTCCCAGCTCAAGTCGAGACTCGCCACGGGCGGTACGTACAAGAAGGGGCGCATAGAGCTGCAAGGGGACCATCGTCATAGAGTCAAGGAAATACTCGTAGAGATGGGGTTCCCCGAGGAGAACATTATCATTGTTGAGTAGCTGCCAAGTATAGCCGCGCTATATTAGATATATAACTCCTATATATTGTAGGAGTAGGAGTCTGTGTCTCTTCGTGGATTCTTGTTTTCCCTCCGCCGCTTCTCTAGTGTGGTGCCTAGGCGGTCGGATTCATTGCTTGCGCGAGTAGCCATAGCATGTCTGCAACCAGCACCGCTACTCCTAGGCTCTCGAAGTGCTCCGGATACACTATGCCTGCTAGGAGGGCGGTGAGGGAGGCAGCGCTGAGCAGTCTGTCAGCCAGCTTGAAGGGTACCGGCTTGAGCCTGGAGGCCTCTGCGAGTATCCTCGTGTAGCGTTGCAAGATGGGGTAGTAGTCTTCTGGACGGCTTGTGCCGTGATGTGCCTGGAGGGGAGCCATGTAGGCTAGGTGTAGGCTCAGCCACAGTGCTTTCAAGGCCTTGGCCGCCTCTATGTATGTGCCACTTAGGAGGATGTTGTTCTCCTCCTCGGCTGGCCACTCTGCTCCGAGGCTGGCTATGTAGGCGTATAGGTTCTGGCGGAGCGTCTTCACTGCAGCCATGTAGCGTGGGGGGAGCTGTTCCTCTGCGAGGTGCTCCATCTCCCAGGCGGTTAGGCTCCAGGCGTTGTTGTCGGCGTACATTGGCTCTAGGTGGAGGTGTAGTGCTCGCTCCAGTTTCTCTGTTTCTGCTATGAGTCTCTGTGCTGGGTCGCTGCGTGTCCTTCCCTGTGGCATTGCTATCCCTTCCAGGCGACGTGAGAGGGAAACGTTTATAAATGGTCCGTTTGGAGTTGTAGTTGTGGGGCTTTAAGGGTTTCGGGTCAATGGCCCGGGCCCGTAGTTGCAGCCCCCTCTCCGCGAGGCACGGGTGGCCAGGCTGTGGCCGTAGATGAGTACACCGGGCAGGGGGCCCCGGGGGAGAAGCACAAGTGCCCTCCCGAATACATAGTCTATGACGAGGAGAGAGGAGAGTACATCTGTACACTCACCGGCGAGGTCGTGGAAGACACAGTCATAGACACTGGGCCCGAGTGGCGCGCCTACACTCCCGAGGAGAAGACCCGCCGCAGTCGCGTCGGAAGCCCCCTCACTCATACACTTCCCGACTACGGTATATTGACGACTATCTCCAGCTACCGTGATGCCACGGGCCGCAAGCTGGAGGCCCGTCTACGCATAGAGGCAAGCAGGCTCCGCCGACTCCAGGCCAAGCTCCGTGCAACAACCAGCGTCGAGAAGAACATTGAGCAAGCCGCACGCGAGATAACCCGCTTAGTGGAGGCGCTCAACCTGCCCCGCAGTGTCATAGACATAGCAATGATGATCTACAGGCAGGCGGCGGAGAAGGGCCTAGTCCGCGGTAGAAGCCTTGAGTCAATGGTTGCGGCAGCCGTCTATGCGGCTTGTAGGATGAGAAGCATACCTGTCAGCATAGACCAGATAGCCGAGATGGTTAAGGGTGGTCGCAAGGAGGTAGCCAGATGCTACCGCCTAATAGTCCGTGAACTCCAGCTCCGCATGCCCATCGTTGATCCGATACGCTACGTCTCAAGGATAGTATCTGCACTCAAGCTCAGCCCCGCAGTTGAGCGCCGCGCCGCGGAGATACTCATGAAGGCCCGCCGCATGGGTCTCACGGCGGGCAAGGACCCCGCGGGGCTCGCGGCAGCAGCAATATACATCGCAGCCCTCGAGCTGGGCGACAGGAGGACACAGAAGGAGATAGCCTCCGCCGCCGGAGTCACGGAGGTCACAGTCAGAAACCGCTACAAGGAGCTGGTACAGAAGCTCAACATACCACTACCCGTACAGTAGCCCTCCCCCCGGGAGCCCATACGTCCATCCCCTTTTTCTTCATAAGGTCTCCTCTAGGGGCTCCTTTCCTCGTGTACGTCTCCTTCGGCTTGGCGTAGTTGTAGGGTCAGCACTTATTCCGTCGCGTGGAAGAGGCGGTGGCCTGGGAGGCGTCTCCGAGAAGGAGGGTAAGGTGTCTCTGCTATGTCCGAGCATGATGTTAGGAGGCAGAAGTTCCTGCGGGAGTCCGTGGTCGAGTGGAAGGGCAGGAAGCTGCACTGGATTGATGCGCTCGCTGAGTTCCTGGCTGAGAGGCTCCAGGAGCGCGGCGTCCAGGAGGTTGTGGTTAACGGCGGGCTCTCGGTCTCGGGGCTGCAGCACGTGGGTAGGCTTCGCGGCGAGATAATAATAGGCGATGTCGTTGCGAGGCTCCTCCGCGAGAAGGGATTCAAGGTTAAGCAGATGCTGACACTCTACACTCAAGATGCATGGAAGGGGAAGAAGAGCCAGCTCAGCCAGTTCCCCAGCCCCGAGAAGGCCAGGCGCTACAAGGGTTGGCCTCTGATACGCGTACCCGACCCGAAGGGCGAGCTAGGGAGCTGGGTGGACAGGTACTGGAGGGACTTCGGGCCCTACATAGACGCGTTCACGGGCAGTCATGTAGAGGTAGTAACTACAACCGACCTGTACCGCGGCAAGCTCCTAGAATTCGTGAAGACTTCTATAGAGCGCCGCGAGGAGATAAGGAGAGTGATAAACAAGTATCGCGGCCGAAAGCCCTACCCCAAGGGATGGATACCCTTTGAGCCACGTTGCAGCCACTGTGGCCGCATAGACTCCACAGTGGCTCTTGAGGCGGACCTCGAGAAGGGCGTTGTGAGGTACCGTTGCCGGGGCTGCGGCCACGAGGACTGGGCGCCGCTGTGGGACGGGAAACTGAACTGGAGGATAGAATGGGTAGGCGTCTGGTGGGCCTTAGGCGTCACGTTCGAGCCCTACGGGAAGGATCACGCCACCCCTGGCGGCAGCAGGGACAGTGCCAACGAGTTAGCCAAGACCGTGTACGGTGTTGAGCCCCCAGAGGGGCTTCCCTACGAATGGGTTGCTATGAGGACGCCGGACGGTAAAGAGCAAGACATGAGCAGCAGCGACTTCATAGGCTTCACTCCCAGGGAGTGGCTCGAGGTAGCGGAGCCGGAGCTGTACAGGTTTCTCGTCCTCCGCACCCCGCCAATGAGGAAGCTGGTAGTCGGCCTCCACGAGATCCCGAGGTACTACGACCTCTACTACAAGGCTGAGCGTATCTACTACGGCTTAGAGTCGACCGGCAGGGGGTGGGAGGATCTACTCCTCAAGCGGAGCTACGAGCTGAGCTACACTCACGGCGCCCCACCGTCTAAGCCGCCGGCACAGCCACCCTACACACACCTAGCGATACTCTCCCAAGTGCTGCCCAGGGAGCTATGGCTCACTGAAGCGCCCCGCCGCCTAGCGGCAAGCGGCCACATGCCGAGAGAGCCCAGCAGCTTCGACCTCCGTCGCTTGGAGTTGCTGCTGCCCCGGGCGAGGAGGTGGGCAGAGCGCTACGCCCCAGAGTACTATAAGATAAGGATTCTCGAGGAGTTCCCCAGAGAGGTTGCTGAGAGGATCCCGGAGGAGTACCGTGGCCTGCTGCGTGGCCTCGGGGAGGTGTTGGAGGCGCTGGGCAGCTGGGACGAGGAGTCTATAAAGAAGGCCATGATAGAGTACACGCGCGGGTGGGAGGCTGCCAGGAGGCGCCAGTTCTACCACTACTTGTACCTTGTCTTCCTCGGCAGAGAGAGCGGGCCGAGGGCGGCTCCGCTGTTCTCGCTGCTGCCTAGGGAGTTCATCGTGGAGCGGTTGAAGTCTATCCGGTAGCCGCTCCGAACACGTAGCCGTTGTTAACGAGTGATAAAAGCCTTTTAGGGGTATCCCGCCCCTACTATGCATGGAGCAAGCGGCTCACATCTCACTGCATGGAGGCGTCCACCCTTGGCAGACCCCCTGGGAAGTATATCCCTCGGAGCCCACCTTCAGTCGGAGGAGCGCCGTGACACCCATTTCGTAAACGTGACTAGGATGAAGTGTCTACTGAAGTGCGTTCTATCGCTTAACGAGGAGGAGGCCCAGGTACTTTCTTACCTTATAGTACATGGCCGCGGAGCCATAGCCAAGGATATCGCCCGGAGCCTCGGCAGGAACCCCGAAGTGGTGCGGAGGGCTCTTCGCAGCCTTTATGCCCGCTCGCTGGTAGTGAGGCGGCCCTACCCGCTGCGCCGCGGCGGCCGAGCCTACATGTATGAGGTGCCCCAGTCGCTGGTTAAGGCGCTAATGGGTGTATGTAGTAAGATGGATGAGTTGATAAAAAGTGTTACATCAGAGAATAAGAACGTGTACAGCATGTCCTAGACCTTTATCCCGGCAAACGCGTACATCGCTTCAAGCCTGCGGCCATTGAGGAACCTCAGCTTGAGACCCCTCTCCCTTATCCTCTTCTCAGCCTCCTCGGCTCTTAAGTTCAGAGGGTAGTAGACGTCGCTAGCTATTATGAAGCTGTTAAGGTAGCTGAACGATGGAACCCATGCATCATACTCCGCCGCATGCTTGAACGCAGGCTTAACAGCCTCCATTACCATGTTGAAGGCATCCCAGAACAGTGTAGAGGAGCCAGCCTGCACCACGAGCACGCCGTCGCTGTTCATAGCATTTTTGACTAGCTGGAACGCCTCTTTAGTGTAGAGCTGGGCAGCTATTTCGGAGCCATAGGGGTCGGTGAGATCCATTATTACGACGTCGAACTTCTCTCCCTTATCGGCGGCCTCCTTGACGTACTTGAAGCCATCCATTATCACTACTCGGGCCCTTGGGTCATTGAATGCGCCACGGTGCCACTCAGGTAAGTACTTCTTCGAGAGTTCCACAACCATCTCGTCGATATCAACCATGACCGCTTCCTCGACGCTGTGGTGCTTCAGCGCCTCCCGCAGTGTCGCCCCCTCGCCACCACCTAGGATGAGCACCCGCCTAGGGGAGGGGTGGAGCAGCATAGCGGGGTGTACGAGGGCCTCGTGGTAGATGTATTCGTCAGCCTCGCTACTCTGGATAAGCCCGTCCAGCACGAGGGTCTTCCCGAAGGTCTTGAGGCGAACTATCATTATCTCCTGGAACCTGCTCCTGGTCTTCAGCAGCACTTCCTCCACCGCGTACAACACACCCATCGGGCCGCCAGGCTGGTACAGCGAGAGCCTGAAGCTGCCAAGCTCCATAATCATCCGCCCATAGGGGAGAGACCATGCAAGGCCTTCATCAAATATAAGAATAGCCTCCTGCGGGGCTCAGCCGAGGGTACTCCGGCCACCAAGAGGCGCCTCCTAAAGGCCCTCCTCACGGCCCCGCCGGCTCCAGGCTTGCGAATTGCGCGGTGGTGTTTATTCCTCCCGCCCCGCTGAGGGTAGGAGCCGCGGTAGTAGAACCTAGGTGGCTAGATGTGGCGAAGAGATCTAGCCGGACGCGTGGAAAGAGGCTTACCTTGTTCGCAGCGGCGCTAACGGCCATAGCAATAGCCGCCATTATAGCATGGGGGGCGAGCCGCAGCGAGAGAAGCCATAGTTCCCAGAGGCTTGCATTGATAGCTGACGGGCTTTCAGAAGACTATCCAAATCAGACCTTGATAAGTGATCTCAAAAGACTCCTCGAGGAGGCAGGCTACAAGGTTGTCGTGAAAGAAGGCAGGCAAGTAAACCTGAAGCTCTATGAGCACTTGACGCGCTACAACCTAGTCATACTAAGAGTGCACGGCGGAGTCGCGGTAGAGCATACGCCGTACGGCAACCTATACTTCGGCGGTATATTCACCGGCGTACCTTGGAGCAACAACTACACAAAACTTGGCGAGGAGCGATACGTGGCTAAGGCTAAGCCTCTGCTCGCTCCTCATAAGCTGTACGTGGCTGTGCTGCCTCGGTTCTGGGAAGAGAAGCTCCAGGGTAGGTTCCCGCCGGGCTCCGTAATGATAGTCTCCTCTTGTTGGGCCACCGTGGATCCCAAGGTGATAGCGGCGCTCTTCGACCACGGGCTAGGCATGTACATAGGCTGGAACCGCAAAGTAACGCTTAAACATGCTGATAAGGCACTGCTAATGTTGGTAGAGGATGTAGTAAGGAAGCACATGACGTGGGAGCAGGCAGTAGTTGACGTTAACACTAGGCTAGGCCCGGATCCAAAGACAAAGGCACTACTCTACTATGCGCTCCGCGCTCACTATGTGTCTTCGTCTAGATGATTCAGCCAGCCGTGGGCACGTGTCCACGCAGCTTATTAACATTCGTAGCGTAACGTTCCGCGTCATAATGTTGTTCGTTTACACTTGTTGCACATATGCTACGTATATTTAGAGCATAAAGTATAATTCTCAAAAGCTTTGCCAATTATCAATAGATGATAATGGCGGGTGTGACAATGGTTACGCGAAGAGAATTCATGAAAAGAGCTGTTCTCGCAACAGCAGGTGCCATGGTGTTCTCGAGGCTGGCTCCCAGGGCCTTCGCGGCGGAGGAGCAGAAGCTGCCGGAGCTGCCATGGGGCTACGTGGAACTCGATGTTGAGGAAACAAGGAAGCGTGGACACCTAGGGTACTACAAGTTTGAGTGCGCCGGCGGCGCGTTCTGGGCTCTAACTTCCCAGCTTGCCGAGAAGGGTGTAAAGCCCTGGAACATGCTGCCAATACCATCACTGCAGACGATGCTTAACGCTGTGCTGCATAAGAAGGAACTCCTCTTCTTCTACCAGTATGGAGCCGGTGGCGTCGCGGGCTATGCAACACTTTGCGGCGCACTGAACGGCTCGGCAGGATTCATCCAGATGGTTGTTGAGAAGGAAAGTCACTGGAAGAAGCTGATAAGGGCTCTGCTGCGCTTCTATGAATCAGCCCCGTTCCCAAGCAAGAAGTCCAACGAGTACGCCGTTGAGGGTAAATACTACGTCCCGAGGGATAAAATGAAGTATGCTGGCCCGTTGCCTCAGAGTGTCAGTGGCTCTGTACTATGCCACGTCTCCGTGAGCCGGTGGTGTGTTGTCAGCGGCTACGCCAGCGGCTCTCCGGAAAGGAGTGAACGCTGTGGCCGGTTGACCGGTGACGTGGCCGCTGCTACGGCTTTCCTGCTCAACGAGTATTTCAAGAGTGGAAAGAACGTTGAAGCGGCACTAGCCTCCTTCGAGAGGTACATAAGGACTATACATGGCAGCGGGACGGTCAAGCTTTCGGCAACAACCGCTAGCTGCCGCGTATGCCACTACAAGGGCAAGGACTACGAGATGGGCCAGTTCACACGTGGCTACATGGAGTGCGAGGCATGCCACCGTGACATGACGCCACATGCCCACAGCTTCTACAACCCGCTGCAGTCCCCGCCGAGGCCCGGCGAGGAGACCGCGTCGCAGAGGCAGCTCAAGCAAGCAGCAATAGCAGGCTCCATAGCCAGCGCTGCTGTCGGTGCTATTGCTGGTTTCGCGGCCGCGAAAGCATCCTCCAAGAAGGAGGAGTAGCGTTCTCGCAAACATCAAAGCCCCCAGGGGGTGAAGAGTTTTGGCCGAGGCGGTGCAGGAGAGCAGGGTCAGCAAGCTGAGCTACCTGGTGGGTAGCCTCATAGGCACGGCAATACTGGTTGGCTTCGCATGGGGCCTAGTCTACGCCTACGCCATCCAACCCCTCCTCAAGGAGGGCCCGATAAGGCTCGAGGAACTCCACAAGTATAGTATAAGCAGCGGCTTCTGGTGGAGAGCCTTCATAGCACTGGCCTTCGACGTGCTCATAATAATCATAGCAGTAATAGGGACATGGTGGGTGCTAGCAAACTTCTACTTGGAGGCCCGCGAGGCCGGCAAATGGCGCTTCTACTACCGTAGCCCAGAAGCCAAGAAAGACAAGTGGCTCCCCAGGCTCACCGCGTGGCAGCGCTTCCAACACATCTGGGTCATGATAACATTCATAATATGCGCTATAACGGGGTTCGCCGCCCAAGCCCACGTACTCGCGCCACGCCGCGAGCTACTAACAATACACATATACAGTGGAATAGCAATGGGCATCCTGGCAATAATACATTTTGCCTACTACACAACGCAGGCACTAATGGCCAAGGCGCGCGGCGAGAGCCTCAAAGAAAAGTTCCCCATACTAGAGATCTACAGCAAAAAGTTCTTCAAAAACATTATCCGCGTAATGCTAGGCAAGAAGCCAGAACCATACGGTAAGTACGACCCCGAGCAGCTATTCGAATATTGGGGCGTCTACTGGGGTATGGCAGTCCTAGGAATCCCCGGCGTCATAATGCTGCTCTACGGCCCCCAAGTGCTCGACGGAATATTCTGGGTAACACACACTAAGGAGGCGGTTCTGGCGGTAACATTCATACTAATGGTACACATATCATACAGCCACTTCAGGCCAAAGACATTCCCGATAGACACGACATTCCTCACCGGCAAGATGCCGCTCAAGAGAGCCCTAGAAGAACACCCAGAATGGGCCAAGAAACTAATCCAGAAGCTACGCCAATCTCTCAGCAAATCCTAACAGCCGCCTTCCCTCACTCCTCATAGGCAAAGCTACAACAACGGTATAATTTCTATAAATCCAGGTATAAATCCTGCTTACATGTTTTTATCTTTCGTATTAATTGATTCTGCAACAGTTAGAAGCCTATCTAAAAGCTAATGGTATAACGGTGCAGACGTTGCCCTAGATATAAGACATGATATAAGGCATGCAGTAACACGATAACATGTGAATGAATGTAGCGAGGGAGGCCGCTGGCAAGATTTGAACCTGCGACCACCGGCTTACAAGGCCCGTGATACAAATGCTAGCGTTTCGCCAGTTGAGGGAAGCTGAAAGCGGAGATATTCGCCTATGCCAGCTGAAGAGTACATTGGCTAACAAGATTATTATGTTTGGAAACGGCAACAGGCTGCAGAGGGTAGTTCTCGAGTTGCATATAAGGGTCGTTATTTGACGTGAGAAGGACGTGTACGTGGCCAGGGAGCTTGTTATAGGAGTATACTAGTCGGGGTAGAACGGTTGAAGAGGCCATTGAGAATCTTCGAGAGGCACTAGAGCTGTATCTAGAGGAGGTTCCTAGGCACTAGAGAAGCTAGAACGTTTAAATCAAGGCATTGTGGGAGTACTGGAAATTGAGGTGAAGGTTCCCAAGACTCTTGGGGCATGAGGTCGTAGAGCTGCTCGTCAAGGAATTCGGTTTTGCTATAAGAAGACAACGCGGGAGTCACGTAGTTTTAGCCAAGCATATCGGGGCAGGAAGATTGTAACTGTTGTACCTCTCCACCCGGAGCTGGAGCCGGATACTCTTCTAGGAGTGCTTGAGCTAGCAGGAATAACGAGAGAAGAGTTCATGAAAAAGCCTACGAAAAGGACTGTTGAGAAACCATAACACCCTGAGGATCGTCGCTAGGTACGGCTGATTGATACGAACAATCTTCATCTTCTATATTCGCGGATAAGGAATGGAGAAACACATAGGATTCATAGTGATTATGGCGTACAAGCAGTGGTGGGAATTAAGTCGCCATATAATCACCGTATAGCTACAATGAGATTGGCTATGAGAAGTGGAGCCGCCGGCGGGATTCGAACCCGCGACCACCGGCTTACAAGGCCGGCGCTCTGCCGGCTGAGCTACGGCGGCTCCCATTGAGGAAGCGGAGTCCTTGTCTGCGGGGGTTTAGGGTTTTCGTTCCTGGCACAGCTTCTTGGGCACGGTCTCTGCGGCTTTGCATGCTATGCTTGTGCTGCTGCAGAGGGGGCACTGTTTCTTCTCTGGTAGCCGCTCCACTCTGGCTTCTATTCCCTCTTCTTGTAGGCGTCGGCGGAGCCACTCCTCTTGTACCCATTGGTCGGGGCCTAGGAGGATGAGGTCTGGTTTTATCTCCCGGACGGGGTCTAGGATGTCCTTTTTGCTTCCTAGGACAGCCTTGTGGACGTAGCGTATGGCTTGCACGGTTTCGAGGCGCTGCTGCTCCGGCACTACTGGTGGCCGCTTCTTTATCCTCTGGGCTGTCTCGTCTCTGGCGACAACTACGTAGACGTGGCCGCGTAGCCAGGCCTGGCGCAGCAGCTCGACGTGGCCGGGGTGTAGGAGGTCGAAGGTGCCCGCGACGAGCACCTTTGGTCTCTCGAGGAGGCTGCTGGTGGGTCTCCACTCTGCGTTGAGCATGCCTAGGTGGCGTAGGGCGTCTATGAGTCCCTCCGCGTAGGCTATACAGGCGAGCGCGGTGTAGGGGTCGTGGCGCTCCTCTAAGTAGTAGCGTGCATCGTCAAGGTAAGCCCTTGCCAGGTCTAGGAGCCTGCGGTGTGCAGGCCCGAGGCTGGATGCGTCAATGGTCTCGAGGAGGAGGGCGACGTTCTCTATGTAGGCTCGTGTCCTCTCCTCTGGGGGTGTCTCCTCTATCCTCCTGTCCCTGTGGCGGCTCACCACTGGGCTCCCGTCATCTAGATTCACATCGGTCAGAGGGATGGGTTGAAGAGGGCTGCGGGGCTAGACGCTTCCCAGCTCGGCCAACTTGTCAAGGTCTGCCCATTCTGCTCCCTGTTCCGCCTCCTGCCAGGCCTCCTCAAGGGCACGGTAGAGCGCCTGGAGGGGCTCCAGGCCCTCCTCCACTATGAGGCGGTGTAGGAGCGTGTAGTGGCGCCTCCTCTCCTCGATGTAGGCCTCTATCAATCGTGTTGGAAGGGGCTTCTCTGGGCCCTGGCCGACGCCGGGGCTCCTCGGGTCTATGTAGAGCCTGGTGGGCTTCAAGCTCTCGACTAGGACGGGGTAGATGCGGCATCTCATTGGCCTGGCGGGGTAGATGACGCAGAGGCTGGTGCCGTCATGGCGCCATGCGAGGAAGGGGCAGTGGCCGCGCTCGTCGCCCCTTATCAGCATGTGGGGCCATAGGTCGGCTATGATAACTTTGACGTAGCCGCGGAGGAAGCTCTTCCACTCCATGCGGAGGAACTTGGCCATTCTCGTCACGTCGTAGACTGTGAGCGCGACATTGGGGCCCCCGCTGCAGCAGCGGCCGCACCTGGTGCAGCGGAACCGATAGCGGCCCGGATAAGCCAGGGGTATGAGGCGGCTCGTATACTCCTCGAGTTCCTCCAGGCTAGGTCCCTTGGAGGCCATGGCTTAGCCCTCGCTGTATAACCTGTAGAGTCTCTCCAGCGTCGACACCGGGTCAACGGGATCATAGTCTACGCGGAGGTCAACTATCCTGTCGTAATGTGGACTATACTCTGTCTGCCCGACCACCAGGAGTGCGGCAGAGCGGTCGCCTCTCCGATCCCCGCCCGCTCGGTGGCCCGCAGCAAGCGCAGCCAAGAGCCTCTCCGCGAGCGACCCCCGGGCCTCCACGTAGGCTCTGACAGCGTTCCTGCACACAGCAGGGCCCTTCACAAGGTTGGCTATGCATACTATGGGCTCTCTGCGGTTCACCACGTAGCCATGCCAGTTCGGGCACCAGTCCCCGTCGTGCACCGCTATGTCCCCCCTGTAGTCTATCACAGCCACTTGCCGGTGCGCCGGGCTAGGATCATGGCTCAGGGCGTGGCGGAGCGCTTCCTCGGCAGTAGAGCTGCGCAATAGGTAGGAGAGCACGAGTGCTCCTAGAGCGGGGTTAGTGTAGGCCTGTGTCGCCACGACGCCGACACCGTGTCTGCCCCAGGGAACTCTTGACCCAACAGCAATACTCCCTGAGGCGACGGCCACGCCTGCCTGGCCAAGCAATGCGTCATACGCGAGTATGCTGTAGGTCACTCTCACCCCCTCCCTCGTCGCTCCATGTAGCTTATGGGTGCGGGCTTCAGGTTCTCTCCCAGTTAGGGTGGGCTAATGTAGCCGTGTGATTGGGGTACAAGAGATTCGCTGTTAGTAGTTGTTTCTCCTACAACCTCTTGTAGGGCTAGATGAGGCCGTGGAGTGCTGCGGTTATGAGTGCAAGCCCTATTATGTTCTCAATGAGTATTATTAATGCTACGGTGTTCCTCTCGGTTGCTTTGCCGAACAGCTTCTCCGCGAGGACCATGGCTGCGTGTGTGATGCTGTAGACCTTGTTGTAGGGCGGCTTTATGCTGCCATCCGGTTGGGGGCGCCCGAAGTTCTCCTTGTAGACGCCGTGCCTTAGGCCTCGGAGGAAGAGGAGCAGCTCGAGGAAGTAGAGGCTGAACAATGCTATGCCGAATTTCTCCATGTTCCCTATTATCACGAGTGCGGCGTAGTAGGCACCGACGCCGTAGGTGAGAGCGTTCCCCGGGAAGACTCGGGCCGGGTACCAGTTGTAGGCTAGGAAGGCGAGCAGGGCAGCCGCCATCACAGCTGCCGCCTGAGGGACAAAGACAACGCCTTTGATCTTAGCGTAGAGAGCGGTATAGAGCATCAAGGTGAGCCCCATTCCCGCTTCAAGGCCGTTCAGCCCAGCTATCATGTTGAACGCATTCGCGGCGCCGAGCACGCCCAGAGGAACTGCGACCAAAGGATAGAGGAGCCCTAGGTTAACCACGCCGACCAGGGGCAGAGAGAGCGTAGATTTCCCAGCCTTAATTACGACCAGGGGTAGGGAGATAGGCGCCATGAAGGCCACGCGCTGCCATGGTGGGAGGCCCTTCTTCCAGCCAAGTATATCGTCAATGAAGCCGAGGAGAGCCGAGAGGAGAAGCAGGGATATCAACGCGAAGAGCGTGGCAGGCATGTAGAGGCGGCCCTCAAGGTAACGGTGAAGGGCCTCCACGATAAGAAGCCCGAAAGCAGCACCCACAACAACCCATATACCGCCAGCCTCCGCGACCTCCCTGCCGCCAAGCTTGTTCATATCACGGCCGACTAGGCCTGCATCACGCGCAGCCCTGATCCAGGCAGGCTCAAGGGCCACGACAGTTAGAGCAGCGGCAGCGCCCGCCACCAGCGTGTAGACCAGCGCGTTCCACATAGCCTAGCCACACCCATCGCACGCCGATACGGAAGGCCGCGGCCACGCTCATGGGAAGAAGTGGACGGAGAAGGAGCTTACGCCGGTCCCCCGCACAGTGACTATGCCGCTGGACCAAAAATGCACCCTAGACGTCCCCGGCTGACAGCCCCTAGACCTCGTAGAGCTTGGCCCTAACCTCCTCGGGCAGATCCTCCTCCTTAAGCAGTGGGAACGTCGGAGGAGCGTCCCTCCTCTTAGGCCCTACGATGAGGTACTTGTCGGGCCCCTCGTCCCTGTTCTTGAACACCCTCACCTTGACGTACCAGCCGTCCCTGCGCTCAACATAGGCGTATTTGCCGTGTTTGCCACCCATACCCGGGCACCCCAGGGACAACGGCCGGAGCGAGGCCTCGGAGGCTATAAGCATTAGAGTCGCGCAGCTAGCCGATATACCCGTCCTCCCGTCCCTTGGTCATCTCTCTTCCCGG
>CAZIWH010000007.1:0-24970 GCA_964542985.1 uncultured Hyperthermus sp.
CCACAATAGACACGCTACACTACACATACAGATTGATGGGCGCCAACGAAAAGGCTGTTAGGAGTGCGCTGCAGCACCCGGATGCAGTGCTCATGGCGGGATTGCTTACATTCAGTCGGGGGCTCTTCACGCCATGTGTGCCGTTGAGCAAGGTTCTAGCCAGGTTCGTCGCCCCAAGGCTGCGCGAGATACTGAGGCACCCCAAGATACGTGCACCTAGCTCCTCGGTGCTGGGGTTTGTGGCGGGAGAAAGGCTCCTGCTGGTCAACCCGGCTCTGCTCGACGCAGCCAACAAGCCGCCCGAGTCATGGCTAGAGCATGTAACGCCCAGTGGCTACGCTAAGATGGTCTGGCACGTGTTTGCAAGCCGCTACAGCTACGCAGTGCTCGTGCCGAAATGGCATAGTCTAGACACAGCCTTGTGGGCGGCGGCGTCGTGGTACCTCCTAAGCCCGCCCAAGAAGGCGCCCAACGGCAAAGCAGCCTATGGCCTCATGCCAATGAATAGCTTCATCACCTCCCTCTACTCGATATACGGGTACGAGCCCTCGCTGCACTGGAGGAACCACTTGAAGCCCGGAACCATACTGAGGCACTTCGACAAGGCACCTATAGTGGTGTTGAACACGACTTGCCCAACATGCCCCTATTACAGCTATGAGCGTATGGAGGTCTTGGCGTCGTTCGCCACAGCTGAGTGGATCTCAATAAAGTATGGTGTAAGCATACTCGGCGTCATAGTTTTGCCTCATTCCACGGACAGTATGGAGCTGCAGTCTCAGCCGGCAAGGGGCATGCTGATACCGGGAGGAGACGTTGAGGCCATTTACGCACCAATGGATGATGTATATGAGTCTGATGGAATGCTCGTAGTGCTCTATGTGGGGAGCTACCGGGACAACGGCATAGACTATTGGATGATCGTTCCCGTATTCAGCCCGGTAGTCCTACACTACTATCGCTTCGACTACAAGAAGCTAGGCGGAGCCAGGGTGAGGCCCGGCAGCGAGATACTAGACGCCTTAAGGTACATGACAAGACAATACGATGTCGCAGAACACTTGGTGGTTACGCCGAGGAACGTTACCATAAAACAGATGTGCATAAAGGACGACTTCTACAACTACATAACGCTCGACAGTTTCGGCCCCATAAACCAGTGGAGCAACAGCTGGGCAGCATTCATGGCCTACACAGCTAACGCAGCACTATGGCGAATTGCTGCAAATATACTCGCGCCAGAGTATGCGCCATTCATATCCGTAGCCAGCTACCTGGTCTCAATAGCCTACATGGACTCCTACGCAGCCGCGCAGTCATTCAAACTGGTCCTCACTTCAGGGCAGACGGGCCACACAATAGACCTGACGGCGTACAAGCTAACACAGCGCTACATGACAAGCAACGACGTATCCAACGGAATATACCCTACACTAGCCGAGTACATCATACGCGGGAAAGACTACTACTACAGCAGCAGCTGCGGCACAGGCTGAGACAAGCCCCTCTCCCCTGGTACGGGGTGCCGTTTCAGAAACCCGTCCAGTTTTGCCAACAAGTGCTCCAATACTAAGAGGCTCTAGCTGTTTTCCGCGTCCCCCTAGGCTCTGCTGGCCCCCGGTAGTGCAGCACAGCTAGAGCCGTGGAAGACCGTGACAGCTGGAGAGATCCGGGGCGGCCGCCAACGCCACGAAGTGGGCGGCCCGGCCTCTATCGCGGCCTGGGGCTGGGTTAAATCTACTGGGCGGGAAGTTAAGCGCCAGTTAACTGCACCATCGCTGGGCCACAGTGGGTCGGAGCTGTGATGGAGTCGCAGCTGGTCTAGGTGTCGGGGCTCCGGGTGCTCTGCTGCTGCACGGCGCGGCCACATGCTCTGACCCAAGCCGGCTCGGAAGGCTCTATCGCGTCCTCAGTCTTCGTGGCTGGGTGACCCGGGTCCCGGGGTGGACATGGAGCCTAGCGTTTCTCCTCGAACGGGTTTACAGCATCCATTAGGTTCTTGAAATCCTCAGTGTTCTCTGTTAGGATTACCTTGACTCCGTGGGAGAGGTAGGTGTAGGCTATGAGGGCATCCCAGAACCTTCCTGCCGGGTGCTTGGCTGCCCCTAGTACCTCGTCTACACCGTAGGAGCCCGTGACCACGCCTTTAGCCTTAAGCCTCTCGGCGAGGAGAAGGGCGTCCCCCTCGGCGGCGGGCTGTTTCCGCTTAACCACGTAGAGGAACTCGGCCAGGACCTGAGGAGACACTGCGTAGTCCCCTGGGCTGGCCAGTATATTAACAAGGATTTCGAGCGCCTTCTCATGCTTTTTCTCGTCTGTATTGTCAAGCATGTATACTAGGATGTTTGTATCTAAGCCTATCCTCATATAGATGCTCCCTCCTCAGCTCCTCGGGCCTAAGGCCTAGCCTCCAGCCCCTACGGAGCCTCCTCAGCAGCTCCAAGTCCTCCTTCTCCAGCCCCTCTGTTCTCAGCAGTATCCCGTCCCTCCTCTTCTCGACCCTCAGCCTCTCGCCGGGCTGGAGTCCAAGCTCCTCTGCCACGTCCTCGTCGAGCACTATGGTACGTCGATCCCGTACAACGGCCAAGACGCTGGCACCCCCCGTAGATAGCTAAAGCACAGGACAGCCCGTAGATATACGCCTCCTCCCGGCCCAGCTGGCTAGGCAGTCAGCTGCACGTGTAAAAGTAAATTGCAGATATATTATCGCTCGCCGCTAACCGATTATACGGCTGTATCAGTATTACTTATTGGTTGGCTGCATGGTGTCTCCTCGCTGTCTGGGCTAGCTACTGTACAGCCCGGAGCTCGTATACTGAGCATTTAATGTGATTGGGTGAAGTTTTTTAGCTACAAGTTATACTTGATATATTAGCTGAAATGTATACATGTTTTGCTTGACCGAGGATGTTACCCGGCGTCGGGGCTCCATGTTGGGTCGGGCTGCTGGGGCTAGGTCTGTGGCGCTGTCTTTCCGGCCTGTTTTCTGCTAATAGTTAAGCTATACATATTACTTTTGAATAGTGTTAGCAATACTATGGGTGTTACCGTGTCTTGCCGGCCCGTGTGCGTCGGGCTTGCGTGGCATAGCCTATCTGCCCCCAGTCTGTGTAAAAATCGTGGCTAACCTTTGTTGGTATAGGTGAAGTGTATTGGGGTGTGCACCGGTGGATGGAGCGGGCTGTCCGGTCTACTGTTTCTCGGCCAGTATGGCTGCGTAGCCTACGGCTATCTCCTCCTCTCCCGTGAGTTCTGCGCTGTTATAGTACTGTAGTAGCCTCATCTTACCCTCGTGGAGCCTCGTGTACTCTATGAGTGCGGCTATTGCGCTGTAGCCGCAGACGGTGGCCCCAGTCTCTATTATCCTCTTGTAGAAACCGTCCAAATCTAGGCGGAGGATGGGCTCTATTATGCTGAGGTCCAGGCGGCGCACGTTCTCGGCGATGTTCTCGGTGAACACTACGTAGCCGTACATGGGGCCGTGATGGGTGAAGTCGCTGCTCGCCAGGAACAGTATCCTCCTCCCCAGCCTCTCCGCCGCCCGCGCCACGGCCTCTGCGAGCTCCCTGGCCATGCTGGGCGTCGCGTCCCTCGCGGTTATCGGTACGAGGCTCCAGTCGTGGCCGCGGTAAATGTACTGTAGGAAGGGCAGCTCCACCTCCACGCTGTGCTCCTGCACATGTGCCAGGGGCTCGTCTACAACCCTCCCCGTCTCCCGGAGCAGCTGCTCTATCATCTCTAGATCCACGGGGACTTCGCCGAGCGGCGTCGCCCAGGCCTCCCAGCTCGTGGCAGTGGTGTAGATGCCGCCGTACCCCGTGTGGTTAGTGCCCACTATGACCACGGTGTCGGGCCGGAATCTGGACTCGGCGAGCGCGAGGAAGAGGTGCGCTGCCGCGGGCCCACTGTAGCTGTAGCCCGCGTGGGGCGCCACGCCTCCGAGAGGAGCAGTGTCCTCCACGGGTCCCCGGGGCAGCCGGCCTGGCCCCCACCTCGAATCCAGGAACGAGGACTCAATGGTCTTGATGAGGCTGTCGGGGTCGGCGGGGTAGAAGCCTATCAGTGCAGCATAGGGCTGCCTCACCCTTTCCCCAGCCGCCACTGCTCCGCACCCCTGTGTTAGAGACGTGCAACGGTGGGGGCTGATATCCTGGGCTCCGTGGCGCCTAAGGCTCTAGGCCAAGCTCCTCAAGCATTCTCAGAGCCCTGGATAATGTTGTTAGTGCTCTCCGACCCTGCGTGGTTATGTATGCGTCCTGTCTACGGCCATCCTTCTCAAGGGCCACGTAGCCTCGCTTCTCAAGCTCCTCCAGTATCACGCGCAGCCTATCGTAGGAGAGACCGAGGAGGGTTGCGAGCCTCGTGGGCGGCTGGGGCCCCGACTTGTCTAGGGTGCGTAGGAGCTCGTAGACTATCCTGGCGCGGCTACGTCTCTTCAAGCTTCCTCGGCCTCCTCGCTGGGTAGCCTGGGCATGCTCCTGGCCACTATGGAGCCCGAGACGAGTAGGAGCGCAGCCCCGCGCAGCAGCATTGCCAGCAGCCTCACGGCTGGCACAGCTACATCAAGTATGTGGCTTATAGCCAGCAGGGCGCCACCTATGCGTACAGCGAGGCTAGGGCTGGGCGCAAACGCGGCCACAGCTAAGCCCGTCGCCGCAGCATCTAGGAGTACCCGGGGATAGACTACAATTAGCGGTGTAGGCGCCACCCGCTTGCCGAGCCGCGCGGCAACTATGAGCACGTAACCCAGGGGGTAGAGGAGCGGTGGGAGAAGAGACCGGGGGGCTATCACAGCAGAGGCCGAGGCCATAGCCAGTACCAGGAAGCCGGCTGCTGTGAGCCCCATCTTCTCGTCCCTGGACGCCAAGTAGCCGCTGGCGAAGAGGGCTGCAACCATTAACGAGGTCAGCGCGGCGGCTAGGTTAACCGTAACCACTGTAGGGAGAAGAAGAGTATGGGCTACATGATGTACCAGATAGTAGGGATGGTGAGGTGGAACGCCACGAGGATACGTGGGACAGGGCATACGCCTCATGCCGTGTTACCTCATTCTTGCAGCGTCTGTGGTTCTAGTGGTCGACTCAACCATGGTTCTCCCTCAGTCCCCTCGGGGGCTCTTAGGTGGCTTGCCGTGACCTGTTGCCTAGCTGGAGTGTGAGTTAGGGGTTACCAGTTTTCATTAACCGCTGTGGATATACGGGATGGGGGAAAAGAGTGTGGCTTTGGCGGATGTGCCTATGCTTTGCTGCACTGTTATGGTGTGTGGCTCTGGGCTAGCTTATAGGCCAAGTAGTGGGGGGCGTAGTAGGTGTGGCCTCCGATGGTTATCTTGGCTGCTATGTATGTTGGGTATACCGGGTTCGGGTGGAAGAGTAGCAGGTTTACCATAGTCCCCTTGGTGGCAAGCCTGCTTAGCAGCAACGGCATGTAAGTCATGTGGGCGTCCTCGTCAACCATTGTTGATGGCACATGTATTACCAGTGTAGTGCCGTTGGCGGTGCGCACCACTAGCATCGAGGGAGGCTGGAAGCCCTCTATGGTGCCCTCGACCTCAGTCATGCCGGCGGTGGTGTGATGCCGGTGGCAGTGATGGAAGGGCGGCATCCTGTGGTAGGACGCGACGTAGGGAGCCATTGGGCTGGCGGGAGGCTGAGCGGTTGCTGGGGACATGGCTCCTCCTGGGCAGCCGGGGTGGCTGCAAGGATGGCTCGTGGAGGTCGGCCAGGCCGACGGGCTATAGAGGGGCCTTGCTGTATGGGCGTAGGCGGCCAGCGCTACTGCAGCTATGCCTAGTACCGCCAGAGCTAAGACCGCGCCCCTTGTCACGTCTCGTCGCCTCCCGGGCTCCTCCCGGTCCGTGTACCAGTGTACCCCCTCGTGGCAGGGTTATTGAGGAAGCTCATGACGGGTGAGTAATGCTTATATAGTTGTGTGTCTCTAGGCATGTTCGTGTAGTATGTAGGCCACGGGTATGGCTAGGAGAATTCTCTCAGTGGGCCCTGTGAGCCTCGGAGCCGTCCCTGGGGCGGCGTGGAGGTGCTCCAGGTAGGCTATGCGGGGCGCCTCGCCCTGGCCGGCTATCCTCCAGTAGCGCTTCGCATCCTCTTGTGCCGTCTTCTTCCTCTTCTCCGTTAGCTCGGCTAAAGGCTTGTAGGCCGCTAGGTGGGCTGCTGCCTCCTCGGCTGCGGGCTCAAGGAAATCTAGAACGCTGTACCCTGCTATCCTCATGTGGAGCCTAGCGCTCCTGGCGTCCAGGCTGCTGGGCCCTTTGATCACGTGGGCTACTAGGCCTGTCTCCTCTAGCAGCTTGTAGGCCCCCGGTGTGAGGAGGAGCGGTACACCATAGGCTAGGCTTAGGAGTATAGAGTGGGCGAGCTGAAGGGGTACACCGTTGCTCCTCATTTCCTCTGCCGCCTCCTCGGCGGCATGTGTAAGCCACTGAGGGTAGTACAGGGGCTCCAGGCCCCTGGGGGCGGGCGGGGCGGCGCCGGCGTCGCGGTAATGGAGGCGGCGGAGGAGCCAGCGCAGGTGGGGCTCGTGTCTCTCACCGGGGGCGTGGGCGTAGACGCCGCGGAGGTTCTTGGCTAGCCTCAGGTACCTCGGCAGGCTGGGAGCCTCGGCGCCAGCCTGGCTTGCCATGGCTGCAGCCCCCTTGTCTAGATGCCAGGTAGCCGGTACATTAGCCACTGGACTGGCGGGGGTATGAAGCGGTTCCAGTGTAACTCCCGGTATCTGGTGCATGGCCTGCCTCTATACCTTGCTGAGGCCTCGTCGAGTAGCTTCATGTCGTCCGCGCCTAGGTGTAGGCTGGCCGCCTGCGCGGCTGCCTCCACGTGGCTCCTCTTCCGGAACCCGACGACGGGTAAGGCGCCCTTAGATATGAGCCAGGCGAGTGCAACCACGGCCTTGGAGACGCCGTGTCTCTCCGCCACGGATGCCAGCGCCTCCTGGAGCACCCCGTCCCTCGCCGCCCTCATGAAGACGGGGTCCGTCGCCCTGGCCAAGTTGTCGGGCCGGGTCTTCCCCGCCAGGGCTCCCTTGGCGAGCGGCCCCCACGCCATCACCGCCACGCCCAGTCTATGGGTGGTGGGCAGGAGGTGGTTCTCGGGCACACGGTGGGCCAGGCTGTAGTGAACTTGATCAGCCACCACCTCGGCGCAGGAGGCGGCCTCCTCCAGCTCAGCGTGGTCGAAGTTGCTCACACCGATGTAGCCCGTGAGCCTCCTCCTCCTAGCCTCCTCGAGCAGCCTTGCGGCCCTACAGGCGGTGAAGGGTAGAGGGGGAGGCCAATGGTAGAGCACCAGGTCGGGGCGCCGGCCGAGCCTCCTCGAGGAGCCCTCAACAGCTTTCAGCACACCGCTCACTGTAACCCGGAAGCCGGCCACCTTGGTCACTATGAACGCCTCCTCGAGGGCGCCGCTCCTCCTCAGCGCCTCTCCCAGCAGCTTCTCACTGGCCCCCGCACCGTATATCTCAGCGGTGTCGAAGCCCAGGAGGCCGAGCTCCACCGCCCTATTCACGGCACGGAAATACTCCTCTCGGTCAAGGCGGCCCCACATCCTCCCCCCGGCTTGCCATGCGCCGAGGAACACTACAGGCACGAGTGGTCCGCGCCTGCCAAGCTTCACTCTGGGCACTTTCAATGTAAGTCCCTTGCAGCCGGCTGCGGGAGAAGTGGCGGAGCGTAAAAGAGCATAAAAGCATAAATGCGGCTTTACGGTGCGGCGGTGGGCAGATGTTGTTAGGGCTTGGGGTGGTAGAGGCGGTTTAGGTAGCTCTGCTCCCACTGGTCCTTGTGCATGGTGTACTCCTTCTTTGGTACTGGGTCTTTGCTCGCCTTTGGAGGCTTGGTGGTGAAGTTTAGGCCGAACTGGACGCTCTCGGTCTCCAGGCGGCCCTCAAGGTTGCCGAGGTAAGCCCAGCCGAGGAAGGCGTACTGTACCTTGTAGGGCTCCGCGCCTAGCCCCAGATCCTCGAGCACCTTGTTGGCAGCGTAGAGGCTGCTCTCATACGCTATCTCCTGGTTCTTGGGGAAGGGTAGTTTGGCTACATCGCCTGCGGCGAGCACGTCGTCGTACCGTGGGCTGCGGAGGTCGGTGGGACTCCTCACCTCCATCCAGGGCTTGCCTAGGCCTGCCTCCTCTACGAACCTGGGGGCTCTGTTGGGCTCTAGGGCTGCGAGCACAGTGTAGGGAAGCTTCTCACCGTCGCTCAACACTATGTAGTTGGGGCCTATCTCGGTTATCTCCCTGTTAGTTATCAGCTCGACGCCTGCCTGTTCGAACCTCTCTGCTATGAGGTCTGCTATTACTCCGGGCTGGGGCTTGGGGTTGGCGTCCACGTGTATCAGCCTGACCTTGTCGCGGACGCCGCGGTGCTTGAGCACAGTGTGTATCGCCATTGTCGTCTCACTTGGGGCGGGGGCGCAGCGGTAGGGCTGCTTGGGCGCGTAGACTATGACGGTGCCCTCCTTTATGCTCCATATACGGTGCTGTAGGACGTCTACGCGGCCGGGGTCGTAGGCCGTGGCGTTCCTCCACCAGTTCTCCTTGTAGCCCTCTATCCCGGAGCCGTCGTAGACCACGCCGGGGGCGACGAGGAGGTAGTCGTAGCTTAGCTTTAGGGGCTCCACTGGGGCTCTTGTGGGGGACTCGACGGCCTCCACTACACGGTTGGCGGGGTCTATGCGGGTGACGAGCCCCTGGACAACCCTTATGCCCTTCCTTGCGGCCTCCTCGTAGCCCCTCGTTATCCTATCGTAGCTCTGCTCGCGGGTTAGAATTAGGGGCCTACTGGGCCCAGCCATGTAGAAGCTGTCCTTGGTCACTACTGTGATCTCGACGTTGCCTCCCGCCTTGTCTACGAGGGCGTGGGCGAACCCCATGCCGGCTATGCCGCCACCTATTACGAGGATTCTCTTAGCGGCCATGAGACCTCACCACGGAAACGCGGGTTAATGTCTACGCATGTTGCATACGGCCTCAGTGTGGGAAGTAAAAACAGTTACGGCTATAGAAAAAACCAAACTAACAACAACGCAGTAAACCTATGACAAGCACTTGCTGTATGAAGCAAAGGGATGGAAAGTACTGGGGGCTCAGCGATGCGGGGCTACGCGCATCCCCTCCGGTTGGGAGGGCTTGCACGGGAAACAGAACCGGGGTCTCTCATCACGGCAGCCGGTCGTGGAGCCCTAGCCCTCCCTATTCTTCTCCTTCTTCTCAGCCTCCTCTAGCGCCTTTGCCAGCTTCTCTCCCAGTACGAAGTCTCGTAGCAGAGTAGTGGCGGCGGCAACGAATGTGAAGCCCGCTAGCCCGGCCATAAGCCCGGCGGTCACCATGGGTGGGTTGGCTGAGAGGTAGCCCAGGCTGTAGCTGAAGAACCGGTAGCCCAGATACAGCATAGCCGCCCCCGCAGCCACTGCCACGACGGAGCGCAGCGTCTCCAGTACTCCCTGCGGCCTAGGCACAGCGTAACCCTCCCGCATCCATACACGAGCTGAGGCCTCGGCGCGGGGTTTATCCCCGTCCCGGCGGCGCCCAGAAGGCCGCTGGACCGCTGCAGGAGGTCTATGGGCGACTTGCAGGCGTACAAGTGTCCTCCCCTGCTGCCCTGCTATCTTGTAGAGCTCTACGTGTCTCAGCCACTGTTCACGCTGCTAGTGGACACGCTGGTGGCAGTGGGTGTCCTGATGTTCTCAGGGTTGGTCGCGGCTAAGGCTGCCAGGAGGCTCCGCTTGGGGCCACGGGGTGTGTGGCTCCTCCAAGTAGTGTTGGCCTCCACGCTTGTACTGGTACATGAGTACATTAAGGAGGGGTACTTCTTCGACCCACGGGATCTTCGCGTATTCCCGCCGAGGAGCCACGAGTCCTTCCTCGTATACATGGTAGTGTTGGCCACTGTGCTCCGCGTGCTTGGTGTCCCGGTGCCGCCCCCCTCCTAGCTGCATGGCTCCACCTTGACCGGGCCAACGTAGTATACGAGGAGCTTGTCATCCCTAAGCCTCGGCTCAACCCGGTAGGCCAGGTAGCCTAGCTGGTGGCGGAGCCCGCAGAGCCTCGAGGCCAGGAGAGGATCTACGCGTCTCTCGGGGCGGAGGCTAGTAGCATCTGGGCGGAGAATAGTGAAGACTATGAGCCCGTAAACTCCGTGGCGGCTCGCGGCGGCTAGGGCCTCTAACTGTCTTACCGCCCTCCTACTGGGAGCATCGGGGAAGTAGGCCACCCCGCTCCTGGCGAGGTTAGTGCCCTTGACCTCTATGAGCACTATCTCGCCTCCTGGGGCACGGGCCACGTAGTCTACCCTAGTGCCGTTTATCATACGCTCCGCCGCAATAATGCTGAGCCCTGGAGCCAGGTGGCGCATGGCTGCCGGGAGGAGCTTGTTCGGCAGCCTCGTGTCCTCTAGTACAAGGATATCCCTGTCCCATGCTGCTACAACGTCGCAGCTCGTCCTCCTCCCCGGCCTCCACGCCTGACGGACGAGGAGCCTAACCCCCGGCCGGAGGAGATGCCGCAGCCTACCAGGGTCGTGGAGGTGGCACAATGCTCCGCCACGGAGCCTGACGGTGAACCTCGAGACCCTCTCCTCAAACACGGCCCCCGATACCGGGCCGATGTTGAGGAGCAGCGTCAACGCCCCTGTACGCCCATGGCTGCTAAAGCCAGGCGGGGCGTTATCAACTCTATGAGTCTACCCGCCTTCTTGGCAAGCTTCTCCGCCTCAACGACGGCTACGGCGCCGGGAGCTAGAGTCACGTCTCCTCCCCCTATGAGGTAGCGGGGCAACTCCTCCGCGCCTTGAGAGTGGGTTGCGATGAGGCTGCCGGCCTGGGGGGCGGAGCCTATCCAGGCTCCGGCAGCCTACGCGGCTGGGGTCGAGTTCCTCGGTCACTATTACCCCGGCGTCCGTCACCCGTGCCACAATGTCCGCGGTCTCCCGTGCCCTACGGAGAGGACTAGTGTAGATAACAGTGGGCTTGACGGGGAGTAGCCGTGCCCGGCCTCAGCTTCTCTCCTACCCTCCTCGGTAAGCCACCTTGCCTCGTCGCTCCCGGCTTCCTCCCTGGACACGGCCCTGCCATGCCTCATCATCATCATGAATAGCATGGCTATGGTGTCCCCTCCGTTTGTAGTAAAACAAGTGGAGCTGAAATACCCTTCCCCTTCCCTCGGGCGCGTGGCCGAGGAGGTGTGGTGCTTTGGCTCGCATAGGCAGCTTTAGGCGCCTCATGTTGCTGGTTCTTGCTGGGTGGGCCCTCGAGGCCCTAAACTATACGGCTCTCATAGAGGCGAGGCATGCTGGCGCTGCTGGGGTAGGCTTTGCGGAGATGTATGTAAGGGTGTTCCTAATCGGCCTCCCTGCCGATTTTGCTAGACTGCTGCTGTTCATGGCGGCTCTGTGGCTATCAGCCTGGATAGTGGATAGGCGGGTTGACGGCAAGCTCTGCCTGGAAGCGGCTGGTTACGCGTCGCTGGTAACGGGCATAGTGTTGGCTGGGCTGGCGCCCTTCGCGGGTGTTGACGGGTTTACGAGGTTTGTTAACGTCTCCCTGGCCACCTCTATCGCTGCTGGCGCCCTGGGGCTGGCTTGGGGGCTGACGGAGCTAGGAGTAAGGATGGAGACCTGGAGGCTGGTCGCGGCCTCTGTGTTCGCCTCGATGCTGCTATACCTTGGCCCCGGGGTCTTCGTCACACCGCAGTCAAGGTTCTATGCGACAGTCTACAGTATACTCGTCCACAAAGGCTAGGGGATGACCTCGGTGGACTCCTCAAGGGGATCGTAGAACGCGTCCGCGGGGGACATGAGGCTCCTCTCTATAGCGCGTAGCACGGCCGGCGTCACGACGCGGAGGACTATGTCTATGCTCCTCTTGGTTACCTCGTCAAGGGCTTTCAACCCCCTGGTGCTCCAGTAGCTCTTCTCCGCCTGCGCGTATAGGCAGCGGCCACCGCAGAGCTGGAAGTAGGGGCATCCCCTGCACGGCTCTATGAAGCGCTGGAGGCTCCTAAGCCTCTCCCTATCGAGACCGTCCCACACGGTGCCAACCGTGGCCCATTTCTCGCGGACAGCGATAGGGCAGGCGAGCACCCTGCCGTCCGTGTTCACGGCGAAGGCGGTGCGGCCGGCGCCGCAGGGCGGCCAGGAGACGCCGCCGTGAAGCAGCGCCGAGACCAGGCCGTGGAAGGGCACTATGCGGCGCAGCCTCTCCTGGGGCCTCTCCGCGGTCCAGTGGGCGAGCCTCTCCAGGCCCGGAAGGTAGCTAGACTCGGCCCAGGACTTGATGTCCCATTCCTCCCCCCATACTGCGTTGAGCTGCCAGTGCGTCTTGTCAAACCCTAGGGAGAGGAGATGCATCACGTCCCGATCTATCACGGTGTCCCTTGTCACGGTCATCCTCGCAACTATCCTGGAGGGGCCGCCGAGCCGCTCCCGTAGCCTCTGGAGGCGGCGCAGCGCCTCCACCACTCTCTTGTAGACGCCGCGGCCCCTCCACTTGTCCGTAACCTCCTCCACGCCGTCTATGCTGAGCAGCGCGGCGTCCATGGCGGCCCAGTACTCGTCACCCAGCAGGTGGTGCAGTGTAGCGTTCGTCTGTATTCCGAACCTCGCCCTCCCCCGGAGCTCGTCAATAACCTCCCTAATGAACCTGGGGTTTAGCAGTGGCTCTCCGCCATAGAAGAACACGACGGGGTCGGGGTCTATGCTCAGTATGAAGTCTCGCAGCTCTGCTGCGGTGAACCGGGGCCGGGGCGGCGAATACTCCGGCGGGAAGCCGCCGCCACAGTACCTGCAGCGCAGGTTGCATGCCCCCGTTGTGAGCACGAACCAGAGCATCGCCAGGCAGCCCCACGGGCTGGGCCACGCGGCCAACTAGGGGCGATGCCTGAAGCCCCCAGCTAAGGTGGCTAACGCCACGCTTGCAGCAGCCCCGGCTGCGGCGTAGAGAAGCGAGACAACCGCCACGCCAACAGTCCCGGTACTGCTCTCGCGCCCTGCCTCGGCGCCAACCATGGCTACCAAGGCTACGACCAAGCCTAGGAGAACCAGGCTGCCGGCCCTCCTAGCAGCCCGGCCCTTAGGTGTACGCGAAGCCGCCATTCCCGATAAGACGCCCACCAAGAGAATGGCCACGAGCAGCGCAGCCTCCAACACCCGGCGACCCCGGGCAGCGAGCCCCCTGCACCGTCATATTAGGCTCCCGGGAGGCTGCCCCACGGGGTATAGGCGGGGCTATGAGCGGCTTGAGGCCGGCACGGATAATGCTCGTAGAGGCCTCCCCGCTGCTGAGCTTCCTTGCGGGCCTAGCCGCTGGACGCCTAGGCTATGAGCCCCCCGGCTGGCTCCCCATAATCCTCCTCTCAGCGCTGGTCTATGTAGCGGGCTTCGAGATAGGATATACTGCTAGGCATCGGCTGCGCATGGCCCGCAGAGCCCTCAAGACGGGGCTCGGGCTCGCCGCCGCGGCCCTCGTGTCTGCGCTGCTTGTGGGGGCGGCGCTTACCCCTATCTCCGGTTTAACGGTGAGAGAGTCTCTTGCGGTGTCGATGGCCTCGGGCTGGTACACATTGGCCGCGCCGGTGCTAGCGGCCTGCTCCCCCTACGCTGGGGCAGTCGGGCTCCTCGCCAACATGTTTAGAGAAGTACTCCACATCGCTCTCTACCCGGTGCTCGCCCGCAGAGGGCTACGGGTCGAAGCAGTAGCCGCCGCAGGTGCCACAGCGATGGACACGGGTCTCCCCGTGATAGCGCTCTACGGCGGCGCGGACGCGGCGGCGGCAGCCAGTGTTCAGGGGCTCGTCTTGACGCTTATCGCTCCTCTCCTGGTTCCAGCTGTAGCCGGCTGCTAGCGTTTGAGGCGACGCAGCATGGGCTTAACAGAGCCGCCGGCCACCTCTATAATGGCGTAGTAGCCGCGCGCCAGCGGGCCAGCATTCACAACCACCGTGCCGCCGAGCCGGCCGACTCCGCGCGCCTCGTGTATATGTCCGCACATGTGGAGCAACGGCTTCTTCTCCTCCACAAGTCTCCTCACAGCATCGCTGCCCGCGTGTACGCCGGCATACGTGAGGTCAAGCACTCCCAGAGGCGGATGGTGGGACACGAGCAACTCGAACTCTGCTCCCAAGAGCCTCTCCGCGTCCACGCTGGGGCTCCAGCCGCCAACGCCTGCAACACGTATACCCTTCAACACGGCGACACGCGCCTCAACGAGCACGCCGGCCTCAAGCAGCCGCTCCCTCACAGAAGCGCCGTCAAGGTTACCCGTGACGGCGGCCACCGGGGCAGCGGCGTAGCGCAGCAACGCCTCCACCGCCGGGAGGCAGTCATGGTCGCCGCTGTGGACTACAAGGTCGTAGGCCTCGCGCCTCAGCACCCCCTTCAAAGCATTGACCGCACAGTGGCTGTCACTCACGTGGAGCACCAGCATGGCAGACACGCCTCCCCGCGCCCTGGAGGCGCCGCGCCGAGTATCTTAACCCAGCAGCCCCGTCCCCGAGCCTCCAGGGCGCGGCAGGTGGAGGCCAGGCGGGCGGCGGCGATACTGCTGCTTATCTCATATGTCGTCTCCCTGGCTATACTATGGAGCCAGGGCCTAGAGAAAACCTTAGCCATAAAGGACTATATCAGCGACGAAGTATGGTACGTACCAGCGGCTGTTAACGTGGCCAGAGACATTCTCGGTGTAAAGATACTCCCTCGGCTCAACTCCACGACTCTCGTCTACACAATTGTCTACGATAACACGACCTGCAGCAAAAAGGAAGCAGAGAACACTGTCCTTCACGCCCTGCCTGGGTCCAGGCTGCTCAACCGCAGCTACGAGAAGCTACCCGCCTTCGCTATTACAGTGCCATCTATAGACGAGAATCTAGTAGAAAGACTTGCTGGGAACAATAGCTGCATAGTGGACGTTATGCCAGGCGTAGCCCCCGACAGCAGCGGGATAAACATGTATTTGAACACCGAGCACCCCCCTCTAGTCAAGTACATCCTAGCCGCCTCGATAATGGTTCTAGGATGGAGGCCCCTGGCATGGAGGCTCCCAAGCTTCATAGCCGCCGCCATAGGGCTTGGAGCGGTCGCTTACATAGCCTACCTGGGCCTAGTAGAGCAGAAGAAGCCAAGGATACTCCTCGTAGTCCTCGTAGCCCTCATACTCCCGGTCTATGTCCTTCGCGACCCAGCTATAAAGGCTATGTCAAGCGTGGCTATGCTAGACATCTATGCAGCGGCGTTCGACGCGGTAGCCGTCGCGGCGGCGGCCAAACGGAGATGGAAGCTTGCTGGCCTAGCCCTAGGTCTATCAATATCCTCTAAGTACACCGGCAGCTTCATACTACCGCTTCTCCTCCTAGCAGAGGCGCTGGACACGGGGAGCTGGAGGAAAGCCATAGCGGATACAGTGTTGCTTCCACTGCTCGTCTCAATAATACTCTGGGCCCCCTTTGCCGCGGCGAAGGGGCCTGGATGGCTCGTGGACCAGATAGCCTCGGCTATAGCCTGGCACACGACGAGCAGGCCACCAGGCCCTCCGAGCACAAACCCGCTCGGACTAATACTCGGCCGCAACGGCTTCATACTCTACTACATAGGCAACAAGCCCTACCTGGCCGCGGTCTGCAATCCAGGCGTCTGCACAACCTCCGTCATCCTCGGCGTAGCCGCGGCGCTAGCGGCGCTCACCGGGACATGCATAGCGGGATGGAGCCAGCGCCGCCGCCTCCTCCTGACAGCCGCCGCCTCCCCCACAGCCGCGTGGCTCGGCTACGTCGCTGTCTACGCGGCGGGGAACCACACGCTCTACAGCTTCTACAGCGTACAGATAAGCCTCCTTGGAGCAGCTTCCCTCACCCAGCTCCCCCTCCTACTCGACGAGGCCCAGTGGCTTGCCCCCAGCAGCCTGCGCCTCTGCCTAGAAACCCCCAGGGGGGTCTCAGCCGCCTCAGCCCTGGCAGCTTTCACCGGCCTGGCCGCCTCAGCGGCGCTGGCCCACGGCTGGCCCCCGGGGACGGTGAACCCAGCAGCAGCACCTCTGGCTGCGGCGCTGCAGCCCGAGAAGCTGCTACGCCTGGGCCTATTCGCGGCTGCCGCCCTCCTCTACCCCACGGCAGCCTACCGGGCCGCCAAGCCTGGGAGAAGGCTGGAGCCGCTGCGGTGGCTGCTATTCGGCCTCCTCGCCTACAGCGCCCCCCTCGCCCCACTGGCCCCAGTAATCCTGGCAGCGCTCGCCAGGCCCGGGCCCCTTGAGGGCCTCCTAGCGGGCCTCGTATCTCCGACACCGCTCACCTCAGCACCCCCCATCGGCGGCCGTAGAGGCCGGGCAGCGTACACAGCGGCCTACATACTAGGGTACCTAGCAGCCTGGCAGCTGGCCCTCCCAGCCCCCTCTCCCGGCCAGGCTGCGGAGGCGGCAGCAGAAGCCATGGCAGCAGCGCTGCTGGCGCCCGCTGGGTCGCTGGCCCTCCTCATCGCCTCCGCAGCAGCGGTCGCTCCAAGCCTCCTGCCGCTGCTCGCAGCAATCCCGGGCCTGGAGCCAGCCGCGGCTCTGGCCCTCATCGCCGTGGCCGCCGGAGCCACCTGGGCGGCTCGCCTCGCGGCCCTGGCTGCGGCAATCGCCGTCGCAGCCGACATATATCTAGGCTCGGAGAAAAGAATCATAAAAGCATAGATAAATAATATACTGATAGCAAGGAATTTGCCAAATAATAACGGATACCAGAAACGGCAGCTGGGGAAGAGGGCTACGTCTCAACAAGAGGTGGTGAAAATAAATGGATCCTAGGCAGGCAGTAATACTCGGCCTACTCATAGCCCTAGCGGCTACGAACGCTGCATGGTACACCCTCTATAACCACAGCAACAGCAATATCGCGCACCTTGTGCAGAGCAACAAGGAGTTGAACAACATAGTAGAGGAGTTGAGCAACAGAGTGAGAAACCTTAACGATCAAAACACGAGGCTCCTTCTAGAGCTGCGCGATCTACGTAGCAGGTACATGGGCCTGGTGAACTACATAAGGCAAGCTAACGAGACTATAAAGAAGACCTTGACGCTGCTAAACATATTAAACAATCTGAACACTACAATAACCACAATGTACGAGTATACCTACAAGCATGCCTACTTTACTCCGGCCACTAGGAGCCTCTTCCAGCCAGCAAGCGTGAGCGACCTGGTGCTTCAGATAACGGGCACCCCGGCCTACACCGAGGCCAGCTGGAGGCAGGACATGGTGAAAATGTATAACTGGACAGTGAAGAACATAGTGACGGCACCGGATCAAAACTTCATGGCGATAAGGGACCTGCAGTATGTCAAGATAGGGCAAGACAAATACATATACGGATTCACCGTGGACATAATAAACAATTACATTCAGAGCCCAGTCGAAACGCTGCAGAGACATGCGGGAGACTGCGAGGATCTAGCAATACTCCTAGGCTCCATGTACAAGATATACCTGCGCGACGTTGGCGACGCATGGGCGATGTGCCTCATAGCAAAGGACATACAGCACTGCTTCACAGTAGCCTATGTGAAGCTCCACAAGACCTATATACTGGCAGATCCTGCAATGGATTTCTACGTTACAAGCAGCAGCCTCGACGATGCTCTCCAGCAGTGGCTAAACTATATGGGGATGAAGCGCAGCGACATAGACCGGGCAATAGTGTTCAACAACATAGTGTTCGAGGAGGGCTCGCTAAGCCAGGTAGAAGGGGCAATACAGGCATGGGCCTCTAAGACATAGATGGATCCGGGGGTGAACCCGTGTGAAGCCCTACACAGCCCTAGCCCTGATAGCCGCAGCGATGGTGCTCGCCATTCCTGTAGGAGCCGCGGCAGCCGGGCTGCCGAAGCAGGTCACGGTGAAGATATACCACGCCACCATAGGCCCGGTGTACCAGCGGCTAGCCGACGGCCGCATCGTAATGGTGAAAATAGACGTCTATTACCCTGACACGCTTTACTATCATGGCCCTGAGCGCGGCCTCGGCACGGTAAACATGACTGTGACAACGAACTGGACCGAGCTCTGGAACGGCATACTTACAGTGATGGTTGTAGACCCGGGCTACAAGGTGGACAACACTACGTTCAAGCCGGTCACGGCGGACAACGCGTGGGCGGACGGAGGCGCTGTGCTGGGCAGCGGAAGCATACACATAGCCGGCGAGGACGCCCTACATACGCCGGTAGCGAATGCTACGATAGTGCTCCACCCCAGTCTAAGATACTTCAAGATGGCCGAGGGAGTGGTGGATGCACAGTACTTCTTCAAGGCACGGCTGGCGCTATTCCACAAGACGGGCTCAAAGGTGCTGGGCGGAGACATACTGGTCTATATCACAAGCAAGACGGCGCCGCATGTACGCTTGATAATAAACAGGCAGCCCCTACGGGAAGCCGTAGAGACCACGGGGGGTAGCATATTAGGTAATGTGGCTATGAGTGCGGTGCTGGCGTCAATAGCCGTGCTAGCTGTCTACCTCGGGGCAAGTGTCCTCATAAAACGGGCAAGGAAGTAGATGCGGCGAGGCTTCGCCACATCCTGTCTATGTGGCTTTTCACGTCTTTTCTCCATCCCGGCTCTACACTCTGTTTTTGAAGCGGCTTCTGTTCTCTTCACAGAAGGTTAAGTTGTTATCTCTCTTTCAGCCTAGGCTGTCCTTGTGCCCATCTACGAAAATTTTCGGGCTTCGATGTATTGATGAGCATTTTTGCATGCTTGCTCGTAACGCTCTATGTTATTTATTCATGCGAAATTATAGTCTAACAGCACTTCTCTAGTAGAAAGCTTATAGCCGAGCATAGAACAACTCTTTTAGAATAAATTAAGAAAAATATGCTTAATTATCTCTAGGAATGGTTGCTATTGATACTGGACAAAGGTGCCGGAAACAGAGGAGGCGAGCCCCCATGAAGGGGTACACGGCTAAGCTCGTAGCTGTATGGGTCGTAGCGCTGTTCCTGCTGCCCAGCCTTGGCAGCCTAGCCAAGGCTGAGACCTTCAAGTGGGGCGAGCCCATAGATCTTGGCGCGGTGCAGCTGACAAAGGAGTCCAGGGACTGTGTTGAGTGCCACCTACGCGCCACCCCGTTCATAGTGTATGACTGGTACAAGAGCGTACACCGCATGGTCGGTGTGGGCTGCTACGAGTGCCACAGCGCGCAGCCCGGCACCAGGCCTGACGTCGAGAAGCACTACGGCTACTACATAACCCTCATAGTGACCCCCAAGCAGTGTGCCCGTTGCCACCCCGCCGTGGTAGAGGAGTACGAGAAGAGCATCCATGCCTTCGCTGGCCTGCACGCCTACGTGCTTAGGGAGGAGCCTGCCTACTGGATGATCCTGGCCAAGCAGTTCGGCTGGAACGAGCACTACGTCATACCCAAGGAGTACATAGCCACAGAGTGGGTGCCCAAGATAGTCCGCGAGTACGTACACGACAACCAGTACGGCATAAAGGTGCTAGAAGAGGACCCGACCAATGCCATAGTGCCCTACAACCCGCTGAACCTCAGCATAGACCACTACGTGGCTAAGACAGCGCTATACATCTGGGGCATAAGAGGCTGCCTCGCCTGCCACGGCGTCAGAATGGACGTCAAGGCCGCTTACGCCTACCCAAGCCTAAGTCAGCTGATGGCCGACATGAAGGCTGGCACCGCTCCCGACAAGATAGTATTCGACCCTGCCTTCATAACTAACCATGGCATAGGTAGGGTGAACCCGGACGGCAGCCTCGGCAGCTGTGAGGCCTGCCACCCGTACCACAGCTTCAGCGTCAAGATAGCCAGGAAGGGCGCCTACCAGGCCTGTGGCCGCTGCCACACCGGCCCCGACCACCCGAACGACCTACAGTGGCTGAAGAGCGTCCACGGCGCCATATTCCTGGGCGAGGCCAGCGACTGGAACTGGGACGCTCCCGTGAACAACTGGAAGCCTGGCCGCGACTTCAGGGCGCCCACTTGTGTAACCTGCCACATGGCTGCCGTGTACGACCAGCGTGGCAACGTTGAGTACGCTAGCAGCCACGACGTGGCAATAATATGTAAGTGGAAGCTGGGCAAGTGGGTCTACACGCTGCCTAGGGTTGCCGGGCTACCCGACTTCGCCTTCCCGAGCGCCACCGCAACCCACGCGCCGGTGTTCAAGAGCCCGACCACCGGTGACACGATAACCCTGGTATACCCGGAGCCCGGCTGGAAGGAGCGCCGCGAGCGCGCTATAGCGATGTGCAGCCAGTGCCACACTAAGGAGTATGCTGCCAGCTGGCTGAAGACAAGCGACTGGATGATAATACTGGCTGACTGGATGAGGGACGCCTATGTGCTGAAGATAGCCAACATGTTGAAGGAGAAGGGCCTATTCACCCCAATGGATGAGTGGATGGTAAGGAACCTGGGCGCCATGGCTAACAGGCCGACCAAGATGGCTGCCTTCCACTTCGCACCCGACTACACCTGGTGGGATGGCATAATGGAGTTCACTGAGAAGATTGAGGAATGGCTACTTGACGTCTATGACAGGCCTGCGGTCATTAAGAAGGCGCCTGAGATTAGGAAGGCTATAGAGGAGATACTACCGTGGCTGAAGACCCAGTACGAGGGCGAGGAGACCACCGGCACCGTTAAGGCCCTAAGCGAGCTACAGAAGGTCACTGTGACCGAGCTTGTCAAGAACGTGCCGCCCGAAGTCAAGGCTTATGCCAGCAAGGTGCAGGACATAAAGCCGCCGGCGAAGCCACTTGTGAAGGGCGTCGCGGTGACCGGCGCTAAGCCGGTGGCAGAGTACAAGGCCAGCCTAGTGAACACCACTGGCAGCAACGGCTTCCCGTTCTACGCGCTGCTTGTAGTGCCCGCGGCTCTGCCGCTGGCTGCCTTCGCCGTCAGGAGGAAGGAGGAGTAACCAGTAGCGACTACAAGCGAGGGCCGCTAGCCGCGCATCACCGTTTTTTATAGCCTCCCCCTTGCTGTTGGGGGCCATCCCCTACTAGGGTGTCTCCCTCACCCACTCCTTCCAGGGGTTAAACGAAATGTATTGGGAGCCGCCGCTTTACCTGGCGATGGCGGTAGACGCTGTGGCGGATACGCAAGCCGTGTTTAGGGGGCGGAGGCGAGGCTTCGAGAGGCCCTTGGAGCCTAGTCCCCTATACTATGGCTCACTCGTCCTGGTTGCGCTGAGCCTTGTCTTCCTGCGCGTGTATGAGCCCTTCATGGATGCGGTTCAGCCCCTACTGCTGGCAGCGCTGGGGTTGCTCGCGGCCTCGAGGCTGGCGAGGCGTGTAGCCCCTGTCGAGGTTCTGGCGAGTAGCCTCGGCCTCTTCAGCCTAGGCCTTGTAGCCAGCAACGTTGCGGCAGGCGCCGTTACATATGATCCTCGTGGGCGTCTGGTTGTGCCCCTGGTGCTCGCCGTCCTGGGCCTTGCCTCGGGGTTTGCGGCGGGCTCTGCCGCCAGGGTCGAGCCTGGGAGGAGACCTGCAGCGGCGGCGGCTGTGGCTGCGCTTGGGCTTGCGGCGCTGGGGCTCTGGTTCCTAGTGGATACTAGGCTGGGTATGCTCCTTTTCGGCGACGCGTTGTGTTTTGCTGCGCTCGGCATCATAGTGGCATCCTCTACTGCGGCGGTGAGCCGCGGCGCGGTGAGGGCTGCGGCGCTCTTCTTGGCGGTTGCTTCTGCGGCCGTCATGTGGGTTAAGGTGTATACTGGCGGCGTGCCGTACGTCACCTGTGTCGGCGCCTGCAGCCTCTTCGGCTGGGCTCTCGGGGTTTACCTAATCCTAGTGGTTGCCCCAAGGCTATATGCCGAGGTCAGCGAGAGAGGGATGCCGGGCGACCTCTTTGAGGCAGCTCTCTCGCCCGGAGGTCTTGTACTCGCGGCAACAGTTGTGCTGGTCGTGGCTGCAGCGTCAGCCGCTAAGCCGTTTACGAGCATGGACGTGTTCTACGTTCCCGTGGCGGCGCTCCTAGCGGCGGCTGCTGCTGGCGGTGGCTGGGGGGTGTTCGCGGCAGCTGTGCTGGCCTCGGCCGCGGGTTGGGCCGCTGCGGGCGTGTGGGTTGCTGTCGCAGCCGCTTCAGCGCTGGGTGCCGCGGCCTATGCAGCAGCGAGGGCAGGGGCTGTGGCAAGGCTCTTGCCGCGCCCCGGGATGGCGTGGGCTGCGGCGCTACTCGTGGCGCTGTTGGCTGCCTCCTACACGGCTGTCGGCTGGAGGAGCGTAGAGGCCGAGACGCTGGTCAAGCCAGTGGGCCTTGGCGCACCCGGCGAGGTAGCTAAGCCTAGCCAAGAGGTGGTGCACGACTATTTCCTCCTCTACCTGGGAGCCAAGAATGAGTCGCTGCTCTACGCGTTAATGGCTCCGAAGATTGGAGCCAAGGAGGCTCTTGAAATGGCTCGCTTCGCCCACGCGATAAGGCTTGCGGCAGAGAAGAGGGGAATAAAGGATCCTTATGACATAAAGGATCTGCCCGCTGTGGAGAGGATGCCGTCACTGCTCGTGGAGCTTGAGAAGCTCGGAGTAAAGGTGGCGCTGCCTCCCTTCGCAGTGCTCTCTGGCCACCCCTATGGGAGCAACATCACGGTTGAAGGGTTGAGCCTCTACCGCGTTGAGGTGCCGGGTAATACTACGAAGCTGCTCGGCGAAACCTACTTAGCAATGGTTTCCGACCCCAAGCTGACCGACGGAGATGCGCTCAGGTACGCCATTTATGCCTCGCTGTGCCTCAGCTGGGAGAAGACGGGAACACTCAACCAGACGGCGAAGCTGCTGCTTAGCGCGCTTGCGGGGGAGCTAAAGCCTGGCAGCGTTGAGGGCAAGGTCATTGCAGAAGAACTCCCCCTGGGGCTCCTAGCAGCGGCTGTGTATGTAGCTGCGCTGCTAGCATCATCTCTGGCTCCAATGTTTTCATCTGCCGAAAAAGTTCGGTGATAGACCTTTTTATTTATTCTTCCTTATGTAAATATTCTTTTACTGTAAAATCTAAAAGCCTTTGTCAACTATTCTTCATGCGGAGACGGTGGGAAGCAATGGCGCGGCTGCCGCTAGCCGCCAAGGCGGTAGTTGTTGCAGTGCTCGTGCTTGCGCTCATGAATGCTTACTGGCGTGCAACGGTGCCAGGCTATTTCCGTGGCCTCGACATATGCGCTGGCGGCTGCCATACAACCAAGATCCTCAACTACAAGAAGATAACGCATCCATTGTGGTGCATAGAGTGCCACGGCTTCGGAGTTAAGAGCGAGCTGATACCGGGGCTCAATATACCCAGGGTGCGCGACCACCAGCTAGAGCTCATGGTTGAGGAGCACGGGGAATGCCTAATGTGCCACCCTGTGCCAAACAAGTTCCACTGGGAGCACCTTAACGTTACTGAGAAGAAACTAGAGGAGGTGGGACTGGTCAGGCCGATACGCTGCACAGACTGCCACACCAAGGCATACCACGGCGGCCACACAATTAAGCCCGGAAACAAGGTGTGCACAAAGTGCCATGACCCCGAGAGGCTGCACCCGGGCATGGACAAGAGCTTGATCCCTAATTGCCTAGCGTGCCATGGCCCCAGCCCCGTGGTAGCGGCGGCAGTATTCAAGCCTAAAAAGATGAGCTACAGCTTCGTGGCATCGGCGGGCTTCAGCCTAGCGATGGGCATAGGCAAGGTGAAGATCAACGTAACCGATGCATGTCTGCTCTGCCACCGTGTCCCGGACAACATGGGGCACTTGAAGCACTATGAGAAGAAGATGTCTAACGGCCATATAGTCCGCTGCGAGGACTGTCACGCAGGGAGTCTCCTCCACGGGGAGGCGCCCCTGCTTGAGAGCTGCGTGCAGTGCCACAAGCACCCCAGGCTGCACGACGTTGAGCCTGAGAAGCTAAGCGACTGCTACAGGTGCCACGCGGGCTTCAAGTACGCAAACACTAGTCTGATGCCTGTTAAGGGCTGCGAGGGTTGCCACCGTAACACTTACATCACGGCCGTGAAGGTTGGCCTTCACATGAGCCACGTCGAGTACTATGCTTGCAGCGTGTGCCACGACACGAAGGCGAAGACGCATAAGGAGATGCTCGCGATAAAAGACCCGAACAAGCTATGCAAGAAATGCCATACGGATACCGGGGCGCTAACCGACAAGGCTACGGCTAACATGACTAAGCCATTCATTGCTACAGAGTTTGGTGCGGGCCTGCAGCACGCGGAGATGGTGCAGAAGGCTAAGGGCGACTGCATGAGCTGCCATGGCCAGTGGCACGTCGTCTCGAAGCCCGGCCTCTTCTACGTGTACCTTTCCAAGGAGAAGAAGTAGGCCAGGAGGTGTCGCGCAATGAGTGTCCAGGAGCAGGCTGTGGAGAAGAACGTTGGGTGGATCCGTCACCACCTAACCCCCAGGCTCCGCGCGCTCTTCAACTTGGTTCTGAACATAGAGTACCTTATTAAGACAAAGGACTTCGGCGCCTGGCTGGCCAGCTGGCTGACCTATCTCGGCATAGTCGGCGCCACTTTGACCGCGATAATAGTGGGTGCGACACGCGGCGTGATCTATGCTGCGAACACTGTGCTTAGGCCGCACGCGCTTCCAATAATAAGCCCGGCGCTGGAGAGAATGTTCATAAGCTGGCCGCAGCTAGCAATAGGCATGGGGTTCCACGCTCACATAATAACGGCGCTGTATTTCGCCGCCCCTGCCTACACCGCGGCCCTGATAATGGCTGCGGTGGGTGACGAGAGGCTCAAGAGGTTCCTCTTCCCACGCGGCCTCAACGCCAAGGATGTGGCTGACCACCTCTTCCTCTGGGCTGTCTTCGTAACAGCAGGCATAGTGGGGGTCGCTGCCCCCGCGCTGGCATCCCGTGGGGTGCTGGCGGCGGGCTGGCAGCTCCTGGCGCCGCACATAGCGCTCGGGGTACTCTGGCTCATCTACTCGCTCAGCGCCAGGGGCATAGCATACCGGTTCATAGGCCTCGCATTGACG
>CAZIWH010000007.1:24980-50463 GCA_964542985.1 uncultured Hyperthermus sp.
ATGATATTCAACATGTTGCCCAAGGAGGTGTTCGCGGACCTCCGCCGGGACCCCTGGGCCGGCGTAATGCTGCAGGGGTACCCAGCCTAGGCGGCGCCCCAGCTCCACGCGCACCCAGGTTTTTAGGGGGCCTAACCCGCCTCCCCAGAGGCCTCCCGCGTCCATGGGCTGGTGTCCTCTCCTCTCATCTACCAGTGAGCCTCTTCGCCGCGGCGAGCGCGGCTAGTATTGCTGCGAGGCTGAGGGCTTCGAGGAGGAGCGCGGCTAGGCATGCCTCGTGGTATAGTCTCCCGGACCCCATGAGCTGGTAGACGAGCACGGTTAGGCTCCAGGTGCTCGGTATTGAGACTACTATGGTTGCGCCGAACTCGCCTAGGCTCGCGGCGGCGGAGAGGCCGGCTGCGACAGCGGCGGCGGGGGCCGCGGCTGCAAGCCAGTGGCGGAGGAACGATGCTCCACGGAGCCCTGTTAGGAGCATCGCCTCCTCGGTCTCCTTGGGTACTCTTGCCCTGGCTAGGTCGAGGGCTCTACTGGCGAGGGGAAGGGCTGCGGCGAGGTGCGCTAAGAGGATAAGGGCTATGGAGGCGCCCGTGTCGCCCAGCACCCGGGAGAGGGAGGAGAAGTAGACCACTGTGGCGGCGACTCCGTAGGCCACGGGGGCTACGGCTATCGTTGAGAGGGCTGCAGCGCTGAGGCTCCTGCTCGCGGCAGCGGTTACGCCTAGGGGGAGGGCGGCGGCCACAGTGGCTGCGGCGTAGAGGATGCTGTTAACAAGGGCTCTCCCCAGTCCGGGGCCGTAGGCTGAGGCAGCCCACGCTAGGCTGCCGAGGCTTGCCTGGGCCGCATCCCTCGCAAGCGCAGCCAGGGGCGCGTACAGGTAGACTACAACAGCCGCAGAGTAGGCTGCCGCTAGGAGCCTCCACTGGCCGCGCAGCTTCAGTGTGCCTGCAGCCCTGGCCGCCAGAGGGCTCGCCTCTAGACCGCCGGCTGCTCTGGCCACGGCGTAGCCTAGCGCTGAGGCCGCTGCGAGCTCCGCCACGGCCAGCAGCGCGGCGTAGCCCTGCCCCCCGGGGAGCCAGTGCAGCGTGTATATCCAGGCCTCCAGCGTGTAGTACCTATAGGCGGCGCCTGCTACCACCAGGGGGCTGGCGCTGGTGAAGCTATAGAGGAACGCTACTGCGCCGCCATAGGCCGCGGCCCTGGCGGTGAGGGGGAGGAGGACGCGCCTCCACAGTCCGGGGCCGCGGAGCCCGGAGAGCACCGCGCCCTCAACCATGCTCCTCTCGGTCTCAGCGGCGGCGGCGGCCACAAGGGCGGCCACTAGGCCGATGTTGAAGTAGCTGTTCAGCGCTACTACGCCGCTCCAGCCCCTGGCCAGGAAACCCAGAGGGGTGCCGAGGTAGAGGCTCCGGAGCCCCAGCGCGGCCACCACGACGGGGCTCATGAAGGGAGCCAGTGCCGCGGCGGCAGCGGCCCTGGCGGCCCTGGAGTCGTAGAAGCCGGCGAGAACCCCGAGGGGCCAACCCACGGCCACAGCGGCGGCAGCGGAGAGCAGCGCCTGTCCAGCGGTCCACGCCGCGGCCCACGGGAGGCTGAAGGGAGGTCCCCCTCCCCGTGGGGGCAGGAAAAAAGCAGCATATACCAGGACGGGGGCCACGTAGGCGGCTACGATCAGCCAGGCCGCAGCCGAGAGCAGTGTGCCCAGGCGGCCGAGGGGGCTCCAGCGGCGCCTCAACCTCCGCTCATCACCTTGAGCCAGCCGTTGAGCCACTGGCTGAGCTTAGAGGCCACCACGTTGGGAGGTAGAAGCCTGTTCCCCACCAGCCGGGCCTCGCCGAGGGTCAATGCGTACCGGTAGTAGCTGGGCAGCTTTACCGAGGGGTTCGCGGGGAACATCCACTGGCTGCCCGGTATTCGGCTCTGCACCTCTGGGCTCAGCAGCCAGTCAACGAACCTCTCCGCCTCTCCCATGGGCGCCCCCTTGAGGACGGCGACGCCCTCTACCTGGAGCCAGCCCACGGTAGTCCCGTTGGGCAGCGCAAGGAACGTCGCGTTCACGTCGGGCCTCATAGGCTTGCCGTGCCTCATGTTGTACCATGCGCTGTACGCGGGGTCTGTGCCATAGCTCACCACTATGGCTCTCTTGCTCCCCTTCCTGTAGAACTCGTCGTAAGCGGCGCCCCAGCTCTTGGCTATCATCAGGTTGTTCTGCTTCATCTCCTCCCAGAGCTTCTTCCAGTCCACGCCAGAGGCCTTGGAGACCGCTATCGTGTATAGTAGGAAGTTGAGCCCCGTGCTACTCTTAGTCGGGTCCTCAGCCACAATGTAGGGAGCGAGCTTGACCAGCTCCTCCGGCGTCACCCCGTCCCGGAGCATAGCCAGCTGCTCCTTGCTCAGCCTCGACGGATCGTAGACAAGCGCTATGACGCCATAATCCAGCGGGGTGACACACTTCTCGGGATCAAGCAGCGGTACGAGCCTCTGATCCGCTTCGCGGGACACGTAGCAGCCCAGGAGCCCTGCTTGCCGCAGCTCGTGCACAGTTATCTGGTCGACACCTATTATCACGTCCGCGGTCCTCTTCCCGGCCCTGGCTTCCGCTATCGCGGTCGTTATCATCTCGTGCGCGCTGTCAAAGACCCGCAGCTTCACCGGTATCCCCGTCTCCCTGGTGAAGTTCTTAACCAGGTCCTGGAACAAGTGGGGGTTGCTGCCCCACGCCATGAAGCCCTTGTAGACATAGACCAGGAGAGGCCTGGGCTTGGCGCTGCCGGCAGTCCTTGTGGGCGCTGAGACCGTGGCCGCCCCCGACACGGTAGTCGAGGTTGACGTGTGAGCCGCTGCCCCCGCCCCCCTCTGCGCCACATACACTGCTGCAGCAGCTATGGCCACTATGACTATGACCCCCAGAGCCAGGTAGGCTACCCTGCTGGCCACCGCTTCCAGCCCCGCCGCGGCACCCCTGGGCATGTACACCGGGTTATAGCTAGAACAATAATCCGGTTATACCCGGCTCTTGGCAGCAGTCTTGGACAGCTCTAGGCAACAGTCTTTACCCGCAGACATGGGCCACCAGGCCGACCCAGGAGGCTCCGGAGAGGGATCCGCAGAATGCTCGAAGTATACATGCCCAGCCTCAGCCTGGTAATCGGGGACATGGTTAGGGCGCTGCCGCTCGCAGCCTGGGTGCTATTCGTCGTCCACTACCTCTCCCGGTGGAGCTACCAGTGGGCGTCCTCAAGGTGGGGCCACGGCGTCGGCCTCTACTTCGCCCGCAAGGTCATACACATGGCCGCCGGCGGCCTAGTCGCGCTGATGATACCACTACTCTTCAGGGAACCGCTGGTGCCCTTCCTCCTAGGCATAGGGTTCGCCCTCTACACATACCTGCCCCACCGCCGCGGCAAGCTCTTCGACTGGTTCCAGGATCCCGACAACATAAGCGAAGTATACTACTGCATAACCTGGGGCATAGCAGTGCTCATAGCGTGGCCGTTCAACGTCTGGCTAGCAGTCTACCCGCTCTTCCTGATGAGCTTCGGCGACGGAGTAACCGGGATAATCAGGGGGATAAGGCAGAGACGCCGCGTCAAAAGCTGGGACGGAAGCCTAGGATTCCTCGCAGTCAGCGCTCCCATAGGCTACCTACTCTTCGGCCCCATCGGGGTAGCCGTAGCAGTAATAGCAATGCTCTTCGAGAAAGCAGGCATAGTAGACGACAACATCTCCGTGCCGCTCGTAAGCCTAGCACTCCTCCTCATAGGCTACCAGCTCGGAGCGATTCCAGTATAGGTATAGCAACTAGGAGGTATAACCATTGTATTCCTTTTACCCATTTATGTTCAAGCGAGAGGCCGTCTTTGCACGTTCCTCTATTATGTCAGGCTTCCTAGTCTCAGTATCAACATCTAGGCCACTGCACCCACTTGGCTAGCTAACACTGGTGCAACGAAGATTACGACTATTGACTGTTCTGAAGTGCAGCAAAGAAGTTAATGAGATAAAGCTGTAGGTTTGGAAACCCTTGTACCTTACCAAGAGGGGCCTCGGAGTTGTCCAAGGTGGTTAGGGCAAGATTCGAGGGCAGGGTACTGAAGCCGCTTGAGCCTCTGGAGCTAAGGGAGGGAAAGGAGGTTAGGATACTGTTGCTCTAGAAGAGTTCCGGATCTCGTGGAGAGGCTCAGCGTGGAGGCTCGTAGTGACGTAGATGAGGCGTTGAGGGAGGCCCACGGGCGTCGGCAGAGGTGGTGCTGGACTCAAGCGTAATCGTTAAGTCCGTTCTGAGGCCGGGCCGCTGGCTCCCCGAGGAGGTCTACAAGAAGCTGGTAACGCATCGCAAGGCTAAGGTTCTAGATAAAAATATTGAGATCGCGTGGCGTGACGGTACTCATACCGTACCCTGTCCTAGTGGAAGTCGCAGCGGTGCTAACTAGGCTTGCTGAGCGCCGGCCTGCAGAGAGGGTCGTTGAGTCGCTTGAGGCTACAAGTGGCTACATAATAGTCTATGAAGAGGAATACCGCAGGACGGCACTGCGAGTAGCCCTAGTCACCGGCTGCTCTGGCTTCGATGCATACATCATAGCTCTAGCCAAGGACAGGAACGCGTTACTAATAACAGACGACAACGCCATGAGCGGGCATGCGAGGGCACTGGGTGTAGATAACGGTTCTCCTACGTGCTACGAGCCTAGAGAAGCTGACAAAGAAGATACCCTAGGGCACGCCGTAGCGTGCTTGCTCGCAGCGCTATCCCCGGCCTCCTTATCCTCTAGGTGAGGCGCTAGGATCAGGAGGCTTCATCGCCTTTAGGTACCTACGCCGTCTCTTCTTCTCCAATAGGGTCTGTATAGGCTAAAACCTAGAGGAGGGCGAACCGGATACATAGTTGACGATAGGCTCTTTGCTTATGCTTACAGAAAGTGGTGTGCAGCTGTTCATCCATAATTACTTCGCCCTAGTGTTGACGGCTGTGGATTCGTTTCCTTGAGAGGCACGGTGAGTGCTCTAGCCTCGGAACCATGTTAGGCCTTGGAGACGGGGGAATCAGCCGCTTTCTCAAATAGTGTTCCGGGTAGTCCTCTTGCCAAGAAGACGTTCTGATTAAATAGGATGGCGGAGAGCTGTGGGGTGGAGAGCTGTGGGGCTACGCTCCGAGACGGCGGCAATAGTTGCGTTCGTAATAATGCTTGTTGCCTCTATCGGTCTAATGGTGTACACAATATATGTGAACCAGCAGGCGGCTGTGAGTTTCGGCCGCGATGCCGGAGTATCCAAATCAATAAGCTTTTCAGGCCAATACAATAAGGCTACCACAGTGGGCCTCAATAATGGCATAGACGCCCATGTTAACTGGGACGGTAAGGCTGTAGCAGTGGTGGGTGTAGGAGGGGAATACGCTCAAGTGAAGAATCTCAAGTACTATGTGTCTACGAGCTGGGGTAGCGGCGTCAAGGCCGAGAACGGCTGCCCGTTCTACGCATTCCTAACCGGGGCCACGAGGTATGATGTCAAAATAGTCAACGTCTATGCCTATGAGACCTATAGTAGCACATCAAAGGACGTGACGATAGACTACTCTCCAGAGGTGTTCTCCTCACTAATAGCCCACGGCTTCCCCGCGCAGAAGACGACGGTGAATGGGAGGCTAGTAATAGTCTTCCCAGTGCATCTGGAGAAATGGCACATGTATCTCAAGGCACAGTTCTACTATGGGCATAGTGGCGTGTTCGGAGGATGCCCTAGCCTAAGGCCCGACCATGGAGGCTACGTCGAAGGCGATGGTACAATTCTCGTAGCAGGGCCGTGAACTACGTTGCCCCCGGGTGGATATAATGGAGAAGGCTGCTTCCGCCAAACTGTGGCGCCTCATGCTCTCAGTGATGTTTTTTGTAGCTGTTTCGGCATTGTTTTTCATCGCCTACGCTTACACCTCCCGGACTCAGTCGGCGGTGGCTCCACTCAACTTCACGTACACCTTCTCGGGTAATGCCCTGTTGTTCTGCCCTACGGGTGAGCCAGCTACCCTCCGCCTCCTCTACGTGGGGAACATTAGCGGCACATACATTATCGACAAGAACGACCTGCTGCGTTACGTCTACGGCACAAGCCTGTACAGCAGGGTTGCTGGCCTGCTAAACGGCGTTAAGAGGATAGTACTAGCCTCGTCATGCATGTATAACAAATCATTGACAGTGCTGCGTAGGGGGAGTACCCTCTTCGTATACCTTAGGGCATCTAACTGTGAGACAGAAGTCCCCATAGTTCTACGTATCACTGGCACGGTGAACGTAAGGCGCGGCAGCAGCGGCTACTTGGTCACCGTGCAGCTCAACGGCACGCCTCCGATTGATAGCTCGCAGTTCCGTCTACTAGGCTCAAACTGTCTCCCCCACAGCCTCTCCAATAGAATCTTCAAGGGAAAAACCATAGTCTTTAGGGGCTCTTGGCTAGTCCGTCCAGGCTTAAATGGAAACAAGACGGCTGTGGTGTGGAGTAACGCTTTCCTAATTCCGTATCCTAGAACAGCTTATGAGATTAAGCATGTGCTGAAAGCCGGAATAGAGGTGCGTTACCTCGGGGCGCCCTTGAGGTTCAGGATGACAAGGCTCAGTGTCGACGAGAGCCACTTCGGCGGCCCCCCGCGCTGGGTCACGGTCTCCTTCATAGAGGCCGATTACAGTGACTACAGGTTCTACACAGGGTTGAGGAGGGCTGTGCTACCTTTAACCGTGCATCCCTACGTGTTCACCGCGAGCGTGCCAGTGATAGATGGTAAACCGTTCTACATGCTTATAGGTGAAGGTGGAGACCTAGGCCCGGCGTACAAGGTCATAATAGAGGCATTGCTCAACAAGACTGTACCGGTGGAGGGGTATACGAGCGCCCAGGTCAGGGCGTTCCTGTATGGTGTCCTCCTGGCAGAGCCTAGCGGTCCGCCATCCCTCCTCTACCACTACATGTACCCCGAGCACTACGACTATTTCCCGGTGAACCTGCAGTGGCGCAATGACACGCACGTCGTATTAGCGTTGTATGGTGACGCATCTTATCCTCCATGGTTTAACCCTTACTCCGTGAGGATAGGATTTTATGGTGAGCAGTCTAGCCGCGAGTGCTGGCTCTGCGCGCACTCTAGGCAACTAGCTATTCTCTCCCTATCGTCGCTTGCGGCCGTGTTACTCTACGTAGCGGTGAGGCGGAGGAGGTGAGCGTGGTTGCTCCTCCTCTTCCTGAATCGCCGCGTTTTGGCGTCCATAGTTCTTGCGGCGGTCCTGGTCGCGGTCTTCGCGTTTGTTGTCGTATCCAACACTATACGTCCAGTGGTGAGTTTCGATGAGCTTAGCGTGGCTGAGAACAGCTACGTCGTGGAGGAGATGAGTGCGGCCCTCGGGGGGCTCCCCCTCTTCGGGGGCCGCATATCGGCCAAGGGCTATGCTGATATGGTCAAGGATGTTTCGGCGGGATTGAGCAAACTGGGCATGATCTACTCGGGCTACGCTTTCGGCGAGGCTGTGAAGGCGCTCTATGCTTTCGTAGTGCCGTTCTCGATCGTAGCCCTTGCAGTGATGCTGTTATTCATCCTGTCGGAGTCCGAGCCAGCGAGGATACTGCAGTTGCTATTCATGTGTGGTGACAGGTGCTACGCCCGTTTCTTGCTTGAGGCTGCAGGTGTAGCCGCGGTCTCTCTGGCCGCGTCTATGTGGCCCGCGGCCCGCCTAATCCCAATGGACTGGGCTGGTAGGCTGTTATCTACAGCGGTGCTTGCTCTGATGAGCTATGGGTTCTCTCTGCTCCTCGTGTTGATGTGGATTGGGGCCAAGTTTTCGCAGGCAGCGGTGGGGGTTGGAGGGCTGCTGCTGGCACTACTCTACGGCTATGTTGCCCGTCTACATGTGGCTGAGCCCTTGTTTCTACTTATGGTCGGTGTACGTGAACCAGGATGGGTGACGGGGCTCGTCTCCATGGTTCTCATGGATACGGGCTACGCGCTACTTGTCTACAAGGCGGCGGTGGAGGTTGAGAAGCCATGAAGAAGGCGCGACGCATCCTGGCGTTTATCACGCCCGTGGCTGCCGCTATAGTGCTCTCAGTACTGCTGCCACACATGCATGGATACCACGCATCTGCGACACTTATTCTCGAGCCAGGCTACACCACCGGCTTTGTCGGCTACTCGCCCACGCAGTCTAAGCTACATGTCAAGCTTACATGCATGGGGGCCAGTGCTAACGTGACGCTTGTCGAGGGGGGCGGGATGCTTGTCTGGAGAATTGTGGACTGCAACTCAACGCTTTCATGGAGTATAGGCCGGGGACCCTTCGTCCTCTACGTGAGAGTTCTGAATGCTACCTCTACCTCGCTTGGCGGCCGGGGGAGGGTGGAGCTATGGCTCATGGTAGCCCCTTAACTGTGCATGGCCTCGTGAAGCGCTATAAGCGGCTGACAGTGCTGCGAGGCATAAACATGGTGCTCGAGAGGGGCGACAAAGCAGTTATCGTCGGCCCAAACGGCTCCGGTAAGACCACTCTGATAAGGTGCCTGCTGGGGTTCACTGCCCCGGCTTCGGGCAAAATACTGGTTTACGGCTATGAGCCGCGCTCCAGGGGCTTCGACCGTGTTAGGAGGAGAATAGGCTACATGCCGGAGGGGACCCCGCTCTCGGCCAGGATTAGGGTAGGCGACTACCTAGACTACGTGGCTGAGCTTAGGGGCTGCCGTAGCTGCTCCGACGCTGCGGCTACTATGGATCTCCAGCAGAAGCTTGATTACAAGATAGGCGCCTTGTCCCAGGGGCTTAAGAGGAGGCTGCTGCTTGCGTCGGCGCTCTGCTGTGACCCCGAGCTGCTCATACTGGACGAGCCCTACGCGAACATAGACATATCGACAAGGCTGCTGATAGACAGGGTTTTGGCCGGCCTCGACGACGAGAGGACACTGCTCATAACTACACATGTTAGGCCGAGGATCGGTGACTACAAGATATACGCGCTTATTGATGGAAGGCTGGAGGCGCTCGGAGAGATGAGCGACGAGGGAGTCGTCGCGGAGCTTGACTGTGGAGGGCGGGTGGAGAAGGTGAGGGTGACGGTCTCGGGGAGGGGCCTTGATACTCTGGAGGGGCTGATACGCCAGGGCTGCAGGCTTACGGGGCTCCGTCCCTACGTCTTCGAGGACATGCTTCAAGAACTCTTAGTTGGGCATAGCGGTGACGGAGCCTAGCCTCCAGCGGGTCTCTTGAATGGCTTTCTCGGCGTCTGGTATTGCCCATGCTAGGCCTAGCTTCTCTAGGGTTTCCTTGGTTGGTATCCCGGTTTCTGGGTCGTAGCCTCTTAGCTGGTAGAACCTCTGTATCGCTGCCCGTAGGTCGCTCCAGTCCAGTGCCGCCTTGGCTCCCTTGAGTGGGCCCTCGGGTATGGGCTCCATCCAGCGCCGGGGTATGGTGTCGCCTTCGGGCACTCTTGCCGCCTGGGCTGCGTGTATCCTTGCGAGGGCCTCGGTCCTCCAGCCTACTAGGAGGAGCTCGTCTATCGTCGCCTCTATGCCGGTGGCCGCGGTGTATAGGCTTGTTATCTCTTCGGCTCGGTATGGGAGGAAGCTGCATAGCCCCATGCTGTCGAGCATTGCTTTCCAGTCCCTGTCCCGTATCATGCTCTCAACGGTCTCCGCGGCGGGGCCCCTGGTTGGAGGCTGGTGGGGGCTGGGCCAGCCTCGTAGATGGCTGGCGCCGACGTCCGCGGTGGCGTAGCTTACGGCGAGGCCCCTCCGGCCGCGGGGATCCCAGGCTGCGGCCTCGAGGCCCTTCACGTGCACGGCGCGGTCGGCTCCGCTGCCCAGTATCTGTGCGGCGCGTTCAACGCCTTCGGCTAGCACTGCTCCTATGCCGCGGCGCTCCGCCACGAGCCTGGCGAGGGTCCTCACGGCCTCGGGGTCGCCGAAGCGCGGCGGCTCGGGCAGCCCCGTGTCCTCTGGGCGGATGAGGCCCTCCTCTAGGAGCTCGAGGAGCCATGACACTGTCTCGCCGAAGCTTATGCTGTCGAGGCCCAGGTCGTTGACGAGCTTCTGGGTCACGAGGACCTCGTCTGGGTCGAGGACGTCGGGGGCGAGGCCAAGCATGGCGAGGTTCTCGTACTCCGGCTTCACCACTATGTGCTCCATGCCCTTCTTCCTGGGCTTGGCGAGCTTGCTGCACTTGAGGGGGCAGCCCCAGCCCCAGAGCACCCCGGCGTAGCGCTTGTACTCCTCCACGGAAGCCTGGCGCTCCAGCACCCTGTCGCCGCTCAGCCTCTCAGCCTCTTCGGGAGGGCTCCATGGCATCCTCCAGTGGCGGCGGGGGCACATGCTGAGCCTGCTGCAGACGGAGACGCCGTCGTTGGTCCCGTAGCGGGCCCAGGCGCGGGCGGCCTCGTCGCCGCGCATCCTCTCGTAGACCCGGAGGTAGAGGCGGCGCCACTCCTCGGGCCTGGCCCTCTCCGGCACCCGGGTGCCCCACACGGCTACCGCCTTGAGCCCCATGGAGCCCATGACTGCGCCTATGCCGCAGCGGCCGGCGGCCCGGAACCCGTCCACGATCACGTTGGCGTAGCGGACCATCCTCTCCCCCGCGGGGCCTATCGTGGCGACGCTGGCCCCGCTCCTCGTCTCCCTCCTCACCGCCAGCCAGGTGTCCCAGGTACCGCTGCCCCAGAGGTGCCTAGCCGGCCTAACCTCCACCTCGCCGTCCTCCACGTAGATGTACACGGGCTCCTCCGCCCTACCCCTGACCACGAGGGCGTCAAACCCGGCCATGCGCAGCTTGCCCGCGAAAACCTGGCCCGCATAGCTGTCGCATAGAATCCCCGTCAACGGGCTCTTGGCCAGGAACCCTGTCTTCGACGCCCCAGGGGCGTGGGCGGCGAGTGCCCCAGCGGCTATTATGACCGCGTTCTCCCGGGGGTCGAGGGGCCTGGCGCTGGGGGCTATCAGCTTGTACCCCAAGAGGTAGAGCAGCCCCTTGCCGCCGAGGAAGAGCCTAGCATCCTCCTCGCGGAGGCTCCTAACTTGGACGCTTCCGTCGTATAGATTTACGAACGCGATTCGGCCCGCATATCCCTTCAGCGGCCGTGCTGCCATGATTTTACTCCTCCCAGGCCGGTACAGGTAGAGGCGCGCCGTGTTCTCGTTAGACGCCCTGTCACAAAGGGTCTACGGGTCTATGCCTCTCCTAGAAGCCTCCTCTAGCAGCTTCGCTGCTAGAACAGCTGTCTTCTTGTATTCCCCTCTTCCGATTATCTTTCTTACAAGCTCCATGTCTACGACAGCGTATTCGTGTACAACGATGTTACGAAACCCGGCCACGCGGCTTACGAACCTATAGTCTTCCTCTGAAAGTATTCCCTCACTAGTCAAGGCCTTAGCAGCCTCCCTGGGGGACGTCGGCGCATAGCCTAGCTCGGCGGCAGTCCGCATAACCATATCTAGCAGGGCTTGCGCTTGCACTTGTAGTGCATGGAGCGCGGCCATTTCGTCTACCCAGCTGTTCAGTCCATGTTCTGCGAGCCAGTCAAGCTTAGAGGTCATTTCGGATACAATGCTCATTAGCCTAGCGAGGACCCCCATTATCCCCATCGCCTCCTCGCAGCCCTTGCAGCCGTTTTTATTATCTCCAGCCTCCTAGCAGACAAGGCGTAGTCGCCGCAGACTGCTACGCGTACCAGCAGCCATTCCCGGGCGAGCCCTTTACTCTTCTCATAGACTATGATGCCGTGTCTCCACGCATCATACACTATGGGACACGGCGTCTCCGGCGAAGCCTCCACTACATCAATCCTAGTCCAGCTGACGCCAGTCATCTCTCCGATCTCGGTGCTCAGCCTTAGCCTCCACTCGCCGCCACCCTTGTAGACGGGCTTGGCTAGTAGATCAATGTCTCTACCAACACCCTTGCTGGCAAGGCTACCGAAGAGTATAACCCATTCAGCACCCAGTCTCGTCCAGTCGATTCTCTTCAGAGCGGCTACAACCTCATCACGCCTAAGCGGCTCCATAGCGGTGCACACTCCGGTACCCTGAAGCCACGCTCTATCGCAGCCCGTTGTAATGGGTTAGATGCTATCCTAGATAGGGGTCGTAGAGGTGCTATGGTTAACATGGGCCGGGGAGAGCAACCCTGGCTGTACCGCGGGCACTGCGCCCGGATAACTAAAGGCCTGGGCGCCATGGGGGCTCTGTTTCGCCGTAGCCTTCGTGCAGAAATAGTTGCTCTTTGCTAAGAACTCTACATAGAGGGGAATGCTGCCTCTAGAAGAAGGTTGCTCTTGTGGGGCGCTACAGCCTTCAATAAGACGAGGTATCTTGGAGGCCGTGTCCCCGTCCTGAGATTCCAGATAGTCCTTCCAGGGTAAGCTCGGGATTCCCGAGGACGGCGGCCAGGTTTTACTGTTTTTATACTAAAGGCTTGTGCACCTTATGTCGATTATTGGTGCATATACCGTGTGTTCGCGTGAACCGCGGGGCCGCGCAGAAGAGGCTAGACTGTACTGGTCCAGGAGGGCCCCCAGCTACGATGAAAGCCCTTGGCACACATGTTGTCCCGGGGTCTGGAGGAGGCTCCTCTCAGCGGTCCTCCCATTAGGCCGCCGGGCCCTCGACCTGGGGACGGGGACTGGCTTCATAGCGTCCATACTCGTGGGCATGGGTTATAGCCACGTCATTGGAGTGGATGTCTCGCCGGAGATGCTCTCAAGGGCCCGTGCCAAGCTGTGGGGAACGGCGGGCCACCTGGTGGATCTCGTCGAGGCCGATGCGGCGTGGCTCCCGCTCCGCAGCGGCGCAGTGGATGCGTTGTTCGCCCGCCACGTTCTCTGGGCGCTTCACGACCCCTGGACGGCTCTGCGTGAGGCTGCGCGCTGCGCGGAGGTAGCGGCGTTCACGTTCTCCACCCGCAGCAGCCCTCCACGTACAGTGGATGGTGTTCCCTCGACGCCGCTCAGGTGGGTGGCTAGCCCGGACGACGTGCTGAGGGTGGCGCAGGAGGCCGGGGTCAGAGCCCGGATGGTTGAGGCCTCCTGGGTGAGAGTGGAGCAGTCCAGGGAGACTGGAGGCTTGCCGGAAGGCGAGACCGGATACTATGTGCTCCTAGTGGAGCGGGTGTCCGGTTCAGTTTCTTCTAGGTAGCCGATCTAGACACGGTGCACTTTTATCCATAAAATGGTGCACAAGAACTGCTCCCGGTGCAGGCCATGAGGGGAGCCGGGAAGGCATCCATAGTCGCCGTAATAGTTGCAGTAATAGTGGCCTCAGCCCTAATCTATATGCATAGCCACGGTGCACAGACTATCACGCCTGTGCCGCAGGCGAGCACTAAGCCGCGGGCCACGCAGTCCGGGGCAATGACACCCATGACGACAACAACGAATACCATGGCTGCCGTATCTGCAAAGACAATGACTCTTGTAGACGCGCTGGGCAGGAGGGTCACAGTACCGGCCGCAGTCGAGAGGATAGCGGTGATAAATGGTGACAAGCCTGGCTACATTACGACGCTGGACGCTGTTGGCGGTCCCGAGGCGGTGAAGAAGATAGTGGCCATGAGCCTCAATGAGTGGAGGAAGAGCTTCCCCGGGCTCTACAGGGAATACACGAAGAAGTTCCCAAGCCTCATACATGTTATGGACATAGGCTCGCCCGGCAAAGGCACGTTCAAAGTGGAGAAGCTCATAGAGGCCAAACCCAGTGTGGTCGTAGCCCCAGCAGCGGACTACAAGGTCATGAAGGAGTCGGGAGCGCTTGAGAGGCTCGAAAAAGCCGACATACCAGTAGTCTTCGTAGACCTGGACAGCGGCCACCCAGAAAAGGTGATCAAGAGCATAGAGGTGCTAGGTAAGCTGCTTGGCAGCGATGAGCGGGCCAAGAGAATCGCTAACTGGTACAGCAGCCACTACACACTAGTCGAGAAGAGGCTCAGCGATATAATAGATACGCCTAGGGTCTACATAGATACTAATGGTTCCGCTAGGAGTGCCCTGGAGAGCTTCGTCTCCATCGCTAAGGGCAGGGCCTCTGAGGCCCCAAGTAGGAACACCGATGTTGTCGTGGCCACGGCCGCCGGGGAGGTATTGGGCCCGCTCTCGCAGCCAGGTCGAGCAGCCACCGTCCTTGCAGCACTTGAGAAGCAGGCTGACATCAGGGGTACACTGGCGGCCAAGCATGCATGGATATGCGCAGTATATGGTGGCCTCGCTGGCGGCGCCTGGAGCGCTGTGGGCTTGGAGTATGTCGCTAAGGCGCTGCACCCTGCCGTGTTCCGCGACATAGACCCCACAGCCGACCTGAAAGCATTCTACAGGGAGTTCCTCTCAGTGCCCTTCAAGGGCTCCTGGTTTGCATGCCTAAACCAGACGCCGAGGATGGTGACCGTAGTAGATGCCCTCGGAAGGAAGGTGACGGTGCCCTCCCCGGCTAGGAGGATAGCAGTCCTCTACGGCCTCGAGGATCTAGTCGCGGTGGGCGGCGAGCCAGCCCTTGCCAGGCTTGTGGCGCTAAACGTGTTCCGTTACAAGAAGTGGCGCCCCGACTGGTGGACGGCGTGGGTCGAGCATTTCCCCTGGCTCCGCAATATACCCGACGTCGGCCAGCCAGGGTACAGCTTCGACTTGGAGAAGTTGGTAGAGGCCAGGCCCGACGTAGTGATTACAGCTCCATGGATGTACAGAGCTATGCAGGACAGCGGCGCGTTGAAGAAGCTCAGCGAGGCCCACATACCAGTCGTCGTCATAGACTTCGTGCCATCTTCAACCAACATTGAGAAGCACCTGGAGGCCGTGAAGAGGAGCCTAGAAGTACTCGGGGCAGTAACGGGATACCCAGAGAGGGCGGCGAGCCTCTACAACTTCTACGTGCATCAAGTAATGCTCGTCATAAACAAGACCAAAGGGCTTCCAGAGAAGGATAAGCCTGGGGTAATCGTGTTCGCCACGTGGAGCAAGTGGAGAGTCTATGGGGCCAGGAGCCCCTACAATGTGTGGATAACCCTTGCGGGCGGCAGGAACCTTGCAGCAAAAGCTGTGCCCGGCAGCAGCGGCGAGATAGACCCAGAGTACGTGCTCGAGGCGAAGCCCCAGGTCATAGTGTTCACGTGCAACAACAACTTCTACACAAGCGGCGGCACGGTACAGAAGGTAGTCATAGGGTACACTGCCAGAAGCCCGGAGGCGGCTAGGAAAGTCCTTGAGGAGCTTGTGAAGAGGCCGGGCTGGGAGACGCTCCCCGCTGTGAGGGACGGCAGGGTGTACATGCTCTACCATGGGCTGAGCCATGGCCATGTCTTCCAGTTCGCTGCACTGCAGTGGCTGGCGAAGTGGCTGCACCCGGAGCTGTTCAAGAATCTTGACCCGTTGAAGAACCTTGAAGAGTTCTACGAGAAGTACATGCCTTATCCGCTGAGAGGGGTGTGGGCTGTTGGAATCAGGGAGGCGGCTGGCTAGGCTCTACGCTAAGAGAGCCAGAGAAAGGATGCGGGCCATACTGCTGCTCTCTGCTCTGCTCCCCCTCTTTTTCTTCGCAAACCTCTCCTACGGGGCACGTGGCTTCAACCCAGCCTCGGCTATACATGGGCTCATGGGCTCCGGCGTGGAATCCGTGATAGTGAGGGACATTAGGCTCCCGGCGGCCCTGGCGGCCGTCCTCGTGGGTGCCTCCCTGGGGCTCGCGGGGGCGGTTATGCAGACCATACTGGATAACCCGCTTGCCTCCCCCTATACGCTCGGGGTCTCTGCGGGGGCGGCTTTCGGCGCAGCTGCAGCCTATGCGGTGGGCTTCAGCATAGTACCCGGTATCGGCGGCTACGCTGTGCCCGTCAACGCGTTCGCCTTCGCCATGGCGACCAGCCTGCTGGTCTACGCGCTGGGCAGGGCCAGGGGCTTTACCTCGGAGGCCCTGGTTCTCGCGGGGATAGCGGTGAGCTATATGTTCCACAGTCTCCTCGCCCTCATGGAGTACCTTGCCAACGAGGAAGCCCTGCAGGCAATAGTATTCTGGCTCTTCGGTAGCCTCTACAAGGCTACGTGGAGCAAGCTGCTCCTCGGCATGGCAGGGCTTGTAACGTCGCTAGTGGTGCTCACACCTCTCGCCTGGAGGATGACGAGCCTCCGTCTAGGCGACGAGGCCGCAGAGGCCCTAGGAGCCGAGCCTAGGAGCACCCGCCTGCTAGGCTTCGCGGCAGCGAGCCTCCTCACGGCGCTCTCGGTCTGCTTCTACGGTGTCATAGGCTTCATAGGCCTCATAGCCCCCCATGTCGCCAGGGGGCTCGTTGGAGAGGACTTCCGCTACCTGGCCTCGGCGTCAGCCCTTGCCGGCGCCCTCGTGCTATCAGCCGCCCACCTGGCCTCCAGGGCGCTGGTGCCGGGCGGCGTTCTACCCATAGGCATCGTGACGTCGCTCGCCGGCGTCCCATTCTTCCTGGCAATAGTGGCTGCACGGAGGGGGGCTGCTTGGAGCCAGTGATATATGCCAAGGATATGGCCTACGGATACACTAGGCCCCTTGCACGCGGCGTCAGGCTCACCCTTCACAGCGGCGAGATCTTAGCGATACTTGGGCCAAACGGGGCTGGGAAGAGCACCCTCCTCAAGACGCTGGCGGGGATATTAAAGCCCCTGGAAGGCAAAGTGCTCGTGAAAGGCATGGACACTAGAACTACGCCCAGAAGGCTCCTGGCACATGTGGCCGCCTATGTGCCGCAGGCCCCCCAGTCTAGACCCCTATTGACCGTCCTCGAGTACATAGTTCTTGGGTTGAAGGCGCCGAGCAGCGACCCGAGGGTGAAGGCGGAGCACCTCGCAGCAGCTGAGGAGGCATTGAGCAGGCTCGGGATAGAGGGGCTCGCTGACAAGGGGCTCTGGGAGCTCAGTGGCGGCGAGAGGCAGCTAGTCGAGCTGGCGCGCGCCATAGCCCCGAGGCCCAGCGTTGTCCTCCTCGACGAGCCGACGAGCATGCTCGACGCACGCCACGCCTCTAGGGTCGCCGAGGCTATACTCGAGCTGGCCGCGGAAGGCACGGCAGTCGCAGTGGTAACACATGACCCCAACCTGGCAATAGATGTTGCAGATCATGTTCTGCTGGTGGAGCGTGGCAGAGTGCTCCGCGGCAGCGTCGAGGATCTCGTAACCCCTGAGCACTTGTCCAGGCTCTACGGCTCAAGGCTCGCAGAGGTTGAGGTGGACGGCGTTAGACGGATAGTGCCAGCCCCCCTGGCTAGGAGGCGTAGAAGGGCCGGAAGGCGGGCGGTGACGCCGCCGCAGAGGGGGAGTAAGATGAACGGCCGCCGGGCCGGCGACGGTGTCTTGCAGCGCTAGGGGAGCGTTCGTGGATCAGTTATCCTTCCCGTCGCAGCCGCCGCGGCTGCGGTGTAGGGGCTCGCCAGGTAGACGCGTGCGCCTCTGCCACCCATCCTGCCGGGGAAGTTCCTGTTGCTAGTGGACACGACGGTCTCCCCGTCAGCCGCCACACCCATGTGGGCGCCGAAGCATGCCCCGCAGCCGGGCGGGGTAACCACGGCGCCCGCTTCGAGCAGAGTCTCCACTATGCCGCGGCGCAGGGCCTCCCGGTAGACGCGGCGGCTGGCCGGAGTCACTATGAGCCTCGTGCCCCGTGCCACGCGGCGGCCCTTGAGCAGCCTTGCAGCGGCCTCCAGGTCTTCTAGGCGGCCGTTGGTGCAGCTCCCTATGAACACCATGTCTACCTCAACGCCCTCGTGCTCCGCCACGGGGGCGGCGTTGTAGGGGGCTCCGGGGAGCGCGAGCATAGGCTCCACCGCGGCTAGGTCGAGGCTCCTCACGTCCTCTCCGCTCCCGGGCTCTGGGGGAGGGAGCCTGCGCGCCCTGGGGCCGAGGTACCTCTCGGCTACAGCGTCTACTGGGAAGAGGGCGGTCTTGGCGCCAGCCTCAACCATCATGTTGGCTATCGTGGCTCTGTCGTGGATGTCGAGGCCCCGCAGGTCGCCCAGGAACTCGACGCTGCGGTAGAGCGCGCCGTCACCGCCCAACTCGCCCAGCAGCGTCAGGGCAGCATCCTTGCCCGTGACTCTTGGCTTGAGGCTGCCGGCCACCCGGTAGTACAGGGGCTCGGGGACGCGGAACCATAGGCTGCCGGCTACGAGGGCGTAGGCTGCCTCAGTGCTCCCGACCCCGGTCGCGAACACGCCCAGCGCGCCGTAGGTTATGGTATGGCTGTCGGCGCCTACAACAAGCATCCCGGGCACGGCATGGTTCTCCAGGAACAGTTGGTGCATCACGCCGTCTCCGACGTCGTAGAGGATGCAGCCATGCCTCCTCGAGAAGACGCGCAGAAGCCTATGGCCCGCCGCGTGCTCCGGGGTCGGCGGGGGAGCGTAGTGGTCGAAGACTATGACGCCTGGGACGCGGCGGCAGTCCACGAGGCGCTCGGCGCCCGTCTCTCGTAGAACCCTTGCAGCAAGAAGAGCGGTAACGTCGTTCATCAGCACCATGTCTACCCTGGCTGTGACTACCTCGCCCGGCTCCACTCTTCCCTCCACAAGGTGGCTGGATAGTATCCTCTCGGCCAGGCTCGTCAACTGCACCTCACCCTCCCGGCTATCCTGGAGGCGTACTCCTCGGTGGAGAGGTTGCCCCCAAGATCCGGGGTCTTCTCCCCCGCGGCAAGGGTCTCCTCCACAGCTCTTTCAACGGCCCTTGCGGCGTCGTGGAAGCCCAGCCAGTCGAGCATCATTGCCGATGAGAGAATCATGGCCGTAGGGTTAGCCACCCCCTTGCCAGCTATGTCCCACGCAGCCCCGTGCACGGGCTCGAAGAGAGCCTTCTCGTCGCCGAGGTTCGCCGACGGGGCGAGCCCCAGGCCCCCTGCAACCTGGGCGGCGAGGTCGCTCAGTATGTCACCGTACTGGTTCATGGTAAGCACCACGTCGAAGCGCAGGGGGTTCCTCACCATCTCCATCGCCGCTGCGTCGACATACATCTCGTCGGCGTTGACGCCGAGCCTCCTTAGCGTCTCGAATGAGACGCGGCGGAAAAGCCCATCCGTCTTGGCCAGGACGTTGGCCTTGTGCACTACCGTCACCCTGCCCCTCCTCCCGGCTGCGTAGCGCGCAGCGACCCGGGCAACCCTCCTCGTCTCCGCCTCGGTGGCTACCTTGACCGCGAACGCCGCTCCAGGCACCTCCCACTCTATGCCCGCGTAGAGGCCCTCAAGGTTCTCCCTGACTATGACTAGGTCTATGGGCCTCAGCGCCTCCACGCCTGGGAGTACGTGTGCGGGCCGAATGTTCGCGTAGGCCCCCACCATCCTCCTAAGGGGGATAACGACGTGCCTCGCGGTCTCACCCACTGGGCCCTTGAGCACAGCGTCAGCCCACTCTACCAGGCGCCGCGTCTCCCTGGGCAGAGGCTCCCCGTATCTCCTCGCGGCAGCGTCCCCAGCCTCGCCTACACGTACCTCCACGGCGGCCCCGCAGGCCCCTGCAGCCGCCTCTAGAACCCTCAGCGCGGCCCTGGTTACCTCAGGGCCCACGCCGTCCCCCGGGATTACGAGCACCCTCCTAGCCTCCAAGGCTGCCAGCCTCCTCGTAGTAGCGGCGCACCCAGTCCTCGAGCATCTCCTGGCTCACCTTCTTCACCCTGGGCGCGTGCTGCTTGAGCATCTCAAGCACGTGGTCTACCAGGCCCCTCTCAGCCCGGTACCCCATGGAGCTGAGCGCGTATGCCACGGCAGCCCTGCCGCTATGCCTCCCCAGCACTATTCTCCTCGTGTTCCCCACAGCCTCCGGCGGCATAGGCTCATAGGTCGACGGGTCCTGGAGGACGCCGTGCACGTGTATACCTGCCTCGTGGGCAAACGCGTTGAGCCCTACGACCGGCTTGTTCGGCGGAAGCTGGACGCCGAAGAGCCTAGCCACCTCCCTGGCCACGGGAGTCAGCTTGCTCATGTCTATGTTGGTTCTCCTCCCTAGGAGGAAGTGGAGAGCAGCAGCCACCTCCTCCAGCGCCGCGTTGCCGCCGCGCTCCCCGAACCCGTTGACAGTAACCTGTACCCCATCTGCCCCGCCTCTCACGCCTGCAAGGCTGTTCGCCACCGCTAGGCCGAAGTCGTTGTGGCAGTGCACGTCTATGCGCACCCACGGGGGGAGGCTCCTACGCACTAGTGATACCAGCCACTCCATTCTCCAGGGAGTGGCTACCCCCACTGTGTCGGGTATGTTAATGTACCCTGCCCCGGCCTCCACCACAGCCTTATAGACCTCCACGAGGAACACGGGGTCACTCCTAGTCGCGTCCTCGGCGGAGAACAATACGTCTACGCCCCTGTCCCTGGCGTACTCCACGGCCTCCACGGCAGCATTCAGAACCTCGTCGCGGCTCATGCGGAGCTTGTTCCTCATATGGATCTCACTTGTAGCTATAAATACGTGTACTATGTGGGCCCCGGCCTCCACGGCAGCATCTATGTCGCTCCTCCGTGCCCTGGCGAGCCCCGCCACCTTGGCCCTCGAGACGGCGCTGGCGGCCTCGGAGACCGCCCGACGGTCTATGTCCGAGGAGGCAGGGAACCCGGCTTCTATCACGTCCACGCCAAGCTCGTCAAGGAGCATAGCTATTCGGAGCTTCTCATTCAGGTCTAGCTCAACACCCGGCATCTGGTCCCCATCGCGGAGAGTAGTGTCGAAGACCCTTACGCGAGTTCCAGTCGCGGCTGCACCTCCGACCCCCTCCAGCAGCGTGCCTGGAACAAGGAGCGGCGGCCGAAGCCAGTTTAAAATAGTGTCCCTCTCACCCCATCCCATGATGTAGAATAATCATAGTTGATTTTTTAAGCAGTGGGGAGCAGGCCCCACTAAGCCGAGACGCCGCCCATGGACAGCTAGTCACGGGCGGCGCTCCTCCGTGGAAGGAGGTGGTCTCGATGTTAAACATTGCCTAAATTGGAGCGGAGGTGTAGCCGAAAATGGAACTCGCCTAGTTGACCACGCGGCACGTGTGCTGCGTGAAATGGGCGTCGGGGAAGTATTCGGAGTAACCGGAGGCAGTGTAATGGCGCTCCTCGACGCCCTATACCTGGAGGACATAGAGATATACATGTTCAGGCACGAGCAAGGCGCCGCGCACGCGGCAGACGCCTACGGCAGGGTGAAGAGGAGGCCGGGCATAGCGGTAGCCACGAGCGGGCCAGGCGCCACGAACCTGGTAACGGGGATAGCGAACGCGTACTTCGATTCATCGCCTATGATGGCTATAACGGGCCAGGTGCCGACAACGGTGTTCGGCAGGGATGCGTTCCAGGAGACCGACATAGTCGGCGTGGCCGCCCCGATAACCAAGTTCGCCTACCAGGTGCGCAGCCCCCGCGAAGCCGGGCCAGCGCTCAGGACGGCGTACCGCCTAGCCTACGAGGGCCGGCCGGGCCCAACCCTAGTTGACCTCCCAAGGGACGTGCAGCTAGCCCGCTACGCTGGTTGTGAGGACACCGAAACAGCCTACCTGCCGGTAGACTTCCACAAGTACCGTCCGCCGAGGCCCGACCCCAAGGCGGTGAGGAAGGCCGCCAGGATACTCGCCTCGTCGGCTAGGCCCGTCATACTGGTCGGTAACGGCGTCTACTGGTCCCGTGCCTGGGGTGAGGTACTCCAGCTCGCCGAGCTGCTCCAGGCCCCGGTAGTGACCACTCTGCCCGGCAAGAACGCGGTGCCCTCCAGCCACCCTCTCGTAATGGGGCCCGCCGGCATGCATGGGCGGCTGGAGGCGGACGCGGCGCTGGCCAATGCAGACACGATACTAGCTGTGGGCACGAGGTTCTCCGACCGCACTGTCGGCAGGTTCGGGCCGGAGCTGCGAGAGAAGAAGATTATACACGTGGATGCCGACCCAAGCGAGATAGGCAAGAACGTGGAGCCCAGCGTAGGCATAGTGGCTGACGCCAAGGCTGCTCTGAGAGCAATCCTCCGCGAGATGCCTGCCCTGCCGGCTAGGGATACGAAGTTCCTCCAGTGGCTCCTCGAGATCCGGAGGAGATACGAGGAGGCAATGAAGGCTTGGGCACGCAAGCTCCGAGGACTAGCCCCATGGAAAGTGTTGAAGGCGCTGCGGCAAGTCATGCCAGCCGACACTATCACAGTCACAGGCGTCGGGAGCCACCAGATGTGGGCGGAGCAGCACTGGGACGTCTACGTGCCCGGCACATGGATAACCAGTGCAGGCCTAGGCACCATGGGGTTCTGCATCCCGGCCGCCCTGGGGGCCAAGATAGCTGCACGCGACCGCCCCGTGCTGTGCATAGACGGTGACGGCAGCTTCCAGATGACGATGAACAACCTTGCCCTTGTGAGGGACTACAATCTGCCAATAACAATAGTGATATTTGATAACAGGGCGTTGATGCTGGTAAAGCAGTGGCAGATATACCTCTACGATAGGAGGATAGTGGCGACAGAGTACTCGCGGAGACCAGACTTCGTGAAGATAGCGGAGGCCTACGAGATAGAGGCTGTCCGGCCGAGCAGCCTCTCGGAGGTCAAGAAATGGGCTGACTGGTCCGTCAGAGCAAGAGAGCCAGTGATAATAATTATTGAAATAGATAATGAGGAAGACATAGTTCTGCCCTGGGTTAAGCCTGGTGACTGGCTTACAGATGCGGTAAAGCCTCCTGGTCTTGAAGACCTTGACCTAGTATACAAGCCTTTGGCTGAGAAGGAGGTGACCGTGCATGCAGGCTGAGACCTTCCTCGTTGAGATGGAGGCCTGGAACGGGCTCGACGCGGTTATGAGGGTGACTATGATAGCCCGTCGGGCAAAGCTTATACCAAGGGATCTCAATGCTAGCTTTGAGCCATCGAGGGTCAGAATAGTGTTGAAGGTTACGGGCGACCCACGTGAAACCAGGTGGCTCGTAGCGAAGCTTGAGAGACTACCAGAGATAACCTCGATTAGGGCTAGGAGAATTAATGGTGATTATGAGGAGACTCTTGTAGCGTGAATGGTATTTATCTGTTTTTGTGTCGATGCTATAGTGTTTGATTCCAGGAGGAGGTGGTGGTTATGGCTCGAATATACCGTGACACGGATGCCTCCCTGGAGCCATTGATGGACAAGAGGGTAGCGGTGCTTGGCTATGGGAGCCAGGGGAGAGCCCAGGCGCTCAACCTGCGTGACAGCGGGGTGGACGTGGTAGTCGGAGTCCGCAGGGACGGGCCTAGCTGGAGGCGCGCCCAGAGCGACGGCATGGAGGTCGCTGAGATACCTGACGCGGTGCGCGGCGCCCAGGTGGTGATGATGCTGCTCCCCGACATGGTTCAGCCGGATGTGTGGCGGAGCCAGGTTGAGCCCAACCTCCGCCCAGGGGTGGCCGTGGACTTTGCTCACGGCTTCACCATACACTACGGGTTGATAAGGCCGCCAGAATGGGTTGACGTGGTGATGGTTGCGCCCAAGGGGCCGGGCCAGCTCGTGAGGGAGGAGTACCTGCGCGGCCGGGGGGTGCCGGCGCTGGTCGCGGTGCACCAGGACTACACGGGGAACGCGATGGCCATAGCGTTGGCGATAGCTAAGGGTATAGGCGCTACGCGCGCAGGGGTTGTGGAGACCACGTTCGCAGAGGAGACGGAGACCGACCTGATAGGGGAGCAGACTGTCCTCGTAGGGGGGCTCATGGAGCTGATAACCAAGGGCTTCGAGACGCTCGTTGAGCTGGGCTACCAGCCCGAGGTAGCGTACTTCGAGGTCCTCAACGAGGCTAAGCTGATAATGGATCTGATATGGAGGTACGGTATAGCCGGCATGCTTGAACGCGTCTCTGTGACGGCCAGGTACGGCGGGCTCACCGTGGGGCCGCGCGTAGTGGACGAGCATGTCAAGGATAACATGCGCAGGGCGGCGGAGAGGGTGAGGAGCGGGGAGTTCGCGCGAGAGTGGATAGAGGAGTACAGGAGGGGCGCGCCGAACCTCAAGAAGCTCATGGAGGCTAGGAGGAGGCACTTGATAGAGAAGGTTGGGGCCGAGATGCGGAAGCTCGTTTTCGGTGACTAGCCTTGCGCAGCTCCAGGATACGCTTCGGAGTGGAGAGGGCGCCCCACCGAGCGCTGATGGCGGCGGCGGGGCTCAGCCCCGAGGATATAGCTGACGCCGGGCGCCCCCTGGTGGGAATAGTCTACACGTACTCCAACATAGTGCCGGGCCATGTGCATATGGAGGAGCTGGCCCGTGTCGTGGCCGAGGGGGTGCTCTCCGAGGGGGGCATACCAGTCTTCAGCCAGGCGCACAGCGTCTGCGACGGAATAGCCATGGGCCACGAGGGTATGAGGTATAGTCTGCCGTCTAGAGAAGTTGTCGCGGACGCCATAGAGGCCTTCGTCCAGGCCCATAGCCTGGATGCCGTGGTCGTGTTGACAAGCTGCGACAAGATGCTCCCGGGCGCGCTGATGGCGGCAGCGAGGCTCAGGGATGACGTGCCGCTCCTCATAGCCAACGGGGGCCCCATGCTCGCCGGCTCCGGTCCTCGGGGCTGTCCCCGTGCGCTCGGCCACGTGTTCGAGGCGGTGGGGCAGCTGCTCCGGGGCCGGCTGAGCGAGGAGGAGCTGCGGGAGCTGGAGCTCAGCGCGCTCCCTGGCCCGGGCAGCTGCGCCGCACTATACACCGCGAACACTATGGCGCTGGCGGCGGAGGCTCTCGGCTTCATACTTCCAGGCGCCTCGACGGCGCCGGCGGTCTCAGCGGAGCGCCGATGGTGGGCACGCCGCACCGGGAGAGAGGCTGTCCGGGCGGTGCTGGGCGGCCGTCTCCCCAGGCTACACTTGACCCGCGAGGCGCTCCTGAACGCGTTTGCAGTAGACGCGGCCGCCGGTGGCTCAACAAACACGCTCCTACATCTCGCAGCGTTAGCTGTGGAGGCGGACATAGAGATATCCATGGATATGCTCGAGGATGTGTTCAACAGAACCCCTTGGATCGTTGACCTGGAGCCCGGCGGCCGCATGTACATGGAGCACCTGCACGCATCCGGCGGCGTGCCCGCTGTGGCGAGGCAGCTCGTCGAGGCCGGGGTCTTTGACGCGGAGCAGTTGGCGGGCGACGGGAGGCCCTGGAGAATCCACGTCGAGAAAGCGCCTCACCCAAGGCCGCCGGTGCAGCCCGTGTCTAGGCCGCTGGCGCGCCGCAGTCCTCTCCGGATACTGCGGGGCAGCCTCGCGCCCAACGGGGCCGTGGTCAAGGCGGTTCACGTGGAGAAGAGGAGGCTTAAAGGCGAGGCCCTGGTGTTTAACAGCGAGGAGGAGGCCTTGGAGTATGTCAAGCGTGTCGAGGTTGAGCCTGGCTCAGTCATAGTGGTCCGGTATGAAGGCCCGGCAGGCGGGCCAGGCATGAGGGAGATGCTACAGCTGACATCAATGCTCTACGGCATGTTGCTTGGGGACAGCGACGCCCTAGTCACGGACGGGAGGGTCAGTGGTGCTACCAGGGGGCTGATGGTTGGGGACGTGTCGCCCGAG
>CAZIWH010000008.1:0-39048 GCA_964542985.1 uncultured Hyperthermus sp.
AGAAGGGGGGCGTGGAGCTACGCGTCTACGACGAAGATGGGCGCCTTGTTGACGAGGAGAGGCTGGAGGCACGTCAGCTCGAGCTGAGGGTGCCTATGAGGGTCCACGTGGGTGCTGGCGTGCTGATACTCTTCTCTATAGAGGGTAGCGTGTCTGTTAGGGAGGCTGGTGGGAGACTCATAGTTGAGCCTGGGGGCTGAGGCACGCCTTGCTGTCAGTTAGGATTGAGCAGAGCAAGAGCCGTACTGGTAAGCACGCTGTACGCAGCCTGGCGTTGCTAGTCTCCGAGAAAGGAGACATAGTTGAGCCCAGGCCTAGAATGACTACACCCGCTAGCCCCCTCTATGCGCGGGGCAAGGCGTTCGAGGCCTACTTTCACGTGCCAGAGGGCTGGTTCCTAGTCTACGTCTGGCTCGTCAAGAATCTCAAGGGCCACGTGAAGGGCTTCATAGAGGTCTACGACCCTAGTGGGAGACTCGTGTACCGGGCGGTTTACCGTAAGCTTAAGCTCCGCATGAGCCGCGGGGATCCCTCCTATGCCTGGATAGTCCGGAGGGTTGCCGGCTATCTCCGTTTGCCCGTCAAGAACACTAACCTAGGCGACGAACAGTAAGGCCACTTCCTTCTAGGCCGATGACCGGGGCCAGGTGCTCGACCCGCATGGGGATGGAGTCTTCACGGACCGGGGGAGGCCTCTGCCTTGACTGCTGGGAGGCTCGTGGAACGTAGGCTGAAGGAGTACTTGCTCCGCCTCGCGGAGGAGCGGGGACTGGCCAGGGAGCTAGCTGAGTGGCTCTATGAAGAGCATGGCATACGTGTCGCAGCTGATTGGCGTAGGCTCCGCAGGGCTGTGCTACGCGAGCCCACTGTGACACCGCAGGAGCTAGCAGTGTTCCTCCTCAACCACGGCGTTGAGGTCACGGAGGAGGAGTGGCTCTCGATTATCCAGGCACAGACTATAGCTGGGAGCGTGCCACGGCTCCCCTCGGGGGAGTATGTGGGGCGTAGCCGAGGAGCTGGAGGCTCTCCTAGGCGTAGGGGGAAGGAGGCTGACTGAGCTGCTCGCCGTCCTCCTCTTGCTCCGCGACGAGGGTGTCGCGGGAAGGCCCCGTGTAGCGCGCATCCTGGGCCTCGGAGACCGGAAGGCCAGGAACCTCCTCACCGCGCTGCGGAGAACCGGGCTCATAGAGGTCACGAGGAGCGGTTCAAGGCTCTCCGCGAGGAGTGTCCAACTCCTGGAGCCCGTATCCATGACTGCGCAGGGAGATGTCACTGTCTGTTGCTACCGTCGCCCGAAGGCTGCTGCTCTAGCTGGGCAGGTGCTGAGGCTGCGCGACCGGGTAGCGGTGCTCACAAGCGACCCGGAGACTATACTTGTGCTCGGCTTCCTCGAGCCCGGCTTCAGCGAGCCACTCTTCCCCGGGGTTCCCAGCAACCTCGCAGCGAGGTTCAAGAGCCTCGTTAAGGGCTGCACCGGTGAGGCCGCGGTAGGCGTCTTCCAGGGGCTCCGCCGCTATTTGTACTGCGCTGCCCTCGTGCAGGCTTCTGACACCTTGCTGAGATCCACGTCTATGGAGTAGGCTGCCGCTATCTCCCTGACCCTGCCGGGACCGTCTATCGCGTCAAGTATCTCTGCTACCGGCGGAGGGACTAAGTTACGCCACTCCTCGCTCCCTGCGGCCATGAGTGCACGGATGTATTCGCCGCACCAGACATTCTTCCTTATCAAGGGCGGCGCTACGGTGTGGTAGCCGGCGTCACGGAACGCCCTGTTCACTGGCGGGTTAGCGGTAGCTACAGCCTCCACGGGAGGCACATAGCCTAGCACATAGCCCGCGTTGCCCGAGAAGACGCGAAGCGTCTGAATAGTTGCTGTCACTATCCTCGAGAGGTCTATCCTCCTCCACTTGAGCGCCTCCCTTATCATGAGCAGCCTTTCCCCGGCTGTAAACGGGTTCAGCCATGTATGGCTCTCGTCAGCCATGCCTACGAGCACCACTACCTCCCGGAACCTCTCTAGCAGCCACTCCACCGCAGCGAGATGCCCGTAGTGGAACGGCTGGAAGCGGCCGAAGAACAGCACGCGACCCGCGCCAAGAGACGCCAAACTGGCACCCCTCGCTTAGCCACGGCGTCGGCCTAGCACACAGCCATGGACAAGGCCGACGCGGCCCTGGCAGCAATAAGAGCCTAGCCCCATCTAGGCCCCAGCAGGGGCTTGATGGGATGAAGAGGCTGAGGCTCTGTTTCGTCGTAAACCCCCTAGCGGGGCTTGGCGGGCCACTGGGGCTCAAGGGCAGTGACCTTGATCCCGAAGAGCTGCTGAGGCTGAGCGACGGCCACCTTGTAGCCCCTGAGCGTGCCCGCAGGTTCGCACGCCGGCTTGCCGAGAGGCTACCGGACGTCCAGGTCTACACCGCGGATGGACTGATGGGCAGAGACGAGGCCGAGGAGGCTGGGCTCAAGCCCCTAGTTGTCTATACTCCTTCAGCGTGGCCGACGCGGCGAGAAGACACAGCCAAGACCGTAAGACGTTGCCTAACACGCAATGTAGACGTTGTAGTATTCGTCGGGGGCGACGGCACCGCCCGGGACGTCTACCGGGGCCTTGGCGGCTCGAAGACTCCCATCCTAGGTGTGCCCGCCGGGGTTAAGGTCTACAGCTCCGTGTTCGCAGTCTCGCCCGAGGCCGCCGCGGATCTCCTAGCGGCGTGGGACGGCAGCGTCTGCAGCACAGAGATAGTGGATATAGACGAGAACATGTATCGGCATGGGAGGCTGGCCATAAGGCTCTACGCTATTGCCAGGACTCCTTGTGGGAGCCTGCTAGTAGGCTCCTCAAAGCAACCCAGCCCCCAGAGCCCGGAGGAGGAGGAGAACAGGAGAGCAATAGCACGCTACCTCGCCGAGCAGCTAGCCGGGCGAAGCGCTTGCACGCTCCTAGTCTTGGGCCCTGGCACCACGGTGGCTGCCGTCGCGGAGGAGCTTGGGCTACGGGGGAAGACCCTCCTAGGCGTGGACGTCGCGCACGGCGGTAGGATACTTTACAGAGATGTTGACGAGGAGACGCTGTACCGGCTGGTGCTCGAGCATAGGAGCAGGGGAGGACGCGTAGCCATCATACTAACACCGATAGGTGGCCAAGGCTTCATCCTCGGCCGCGGCAACCAGCAGATATCTCCTAGAGTAGTAAGGGCCGCCGGCGGCAAGGAGGCCTTGATTGTGGTTGCGACAAGGTATAAGATGGAGAAGCTCAGATGGAGGCTCCGCGTCGATACCGGTGACCCGGTGCTTGACAGCGAGCTTGCAGGCTATATACGCGTAATCGTTGATTATGGGGAGGAGGCTGTAGTACCTGTAGAGGCCTATATTGGCGGCTCGGGGGCAAGGTCCGCAGGGAGTGCTAAGGGGCGGGCATTATGAGACGCGGGTGGGGGCTCACTGAGAGCAGAACGATATACTTCGGGCACTGGCAGACCCTCTTCATAGGCTCACTCGCCGTAGCCTTTGGATTCGCCGGGGTAACGCTCCTAAACATACTACGGAACCCCTTGGGCTTCCCCGGGGGCGTGCTCGCAGGGGCCGTCCTAGGCTTCGTGCTCCATGAGACAGCCCACCGCGAGGCCGCGAGACGGCAAGGCTGCATAGCCGGCTTCGTGCTCACGCCTACAGGTATGCTGATAACGCTTCTCTCCGGTGTGTTGCGCAGCATAGGCCTACCCTTTGCCATCCTCGCACCCGGCTACGTGGCTATAATATGCCAGGCCTGGGGATGGGGTGCTATAAACAGGAGGGACGACATAATAGCTGCCTCGGGGCCCGCGGTCAACATACTACTAGCAATAGCTGCAATACTCGCAACAAGGTTTACCACTAGCTTGCCGCTGCTCTGGTTCCTGAATGGTTTTGCCTCGATAAACGCATGGCTAGCATTCTTCAACCTCCTGCCGCTTGAGCCGCTCGATGGCGCGAAAATAATGCGCAACAACATCATACTCTGGATAGTAATGATAATAGCCTCAATACTGTTAGCATTCCCGCCTACCTAGCGTTGCCGAGAATAGACGCACACATGTTACAGTCAAAGAGGGAGGGCCGTGGTCATGCCGCTCCGTATCCTGGTTGCAGGCCTCTTGAGCCACGACTCTGGCAAGACATGGCTCTCCTATGCGCTCGCCCGGAACATCCCTGGCTCAAGACTATTCAAACCCGTGGGTGGTTTTAACGCGTGGCACAGCCTAGGCGCGCTGCGCGCCTCAACACGGCTGGGCATCCTGGCTGGCGGTGACGCGCTCCGCCACGCAGAGGTAATAGGCTCACTTGAGCCCGGCACTATTGCCATTGTTAACCCCGTTGCCTATGTAAACGCCTATCCTGATCCTCTTCCCTACGTTGAGGCCAGACGCTTGGCCTCCTACATGGTCTACACGCGCTCACCCTTGGAGGGGCTTCTGGCCTGGCGTGTAACAAGCTGCCAGCACGGGCCACAGTGGGCCACCTGGTTCAGCCCGAGGCATATGCAACGTCTTCCTCGCCCGCTGAGAGTCGAGGCCGAGAAACTCGTAGCCGCCACCGCCGCCGCGCCGGGAGAGCCGAGTGAGTTCACAGAAGCTCTGGCCGCGGGTAAGCTGGACGAGGCAATAGAGTCGTGCAGGGAGCGCCTGGAGAGAGGCGTCAACGCCCTAATAATAGAGTCCTTCAGCGATGCACTGCCCCCCTACGGGCTTGACGCTTGCCTGCTCGACTTCGTCGCCGTTGCTGCACCGGGGCGTGTACTGCTCTACAGCGGAGACCGGGTCTGCGAGGCTGTAAAGGCTATGGGCTCGGGGAGGACAGAGCGCATCCTCTCGCTGCTGGGCAAACCATTGCTGACTGAGGAGCTTCCGCTCGCTGCCGACCCCGAGGAGCTTGCAGATCTCCTACGGGGGAGCAGGCTCGTGAAGCTATTGTCACCCGGCTAGCGTGTAGTAGACCCTCTTCCTCCTCCTGCCGCGGCTCTCCATCTTCAACAGCTTGATGCCACCTATCTCGCAGGTGTTCTTCACATGAGGCCCACCATCAGCTTGTATATCGACGCCGGGTATCTCCACTATTCTAAGCTTCTCGACGCTGGGGGGCAACCTCTCGGCGAGCTTTACTATCCCGGGGATCTTCATGGCTTCTTCACGGGGCAGCCAGTAGACCTTGACCTCCAGGCATCTTGATATTATCCCGTTGGTTTCCTCGATGGCCTCTTGTATAGCCTTCTTCCAGTCGTCGACACTTAGCTCGAAATCATCACGAGCCTTGTCAGGAGCTATATGTCCGCCCGTCACTCTGGCTCCATACCTGTTATAGAGGACCGCGGCCAACACATGGCTAGCCGTGTGGAGCTTCATCATCCGGTAGCGCCTCTCCCAGTCAATAATACCGTGAACACTCATCCCAGCCTCTATTCCCGACACATCGTCCACGATATGGGCCACGTCGCCCTCACGCATAACTACGTCCACTACCCTAATGCGGCGGCCGTCAGGCAGCACCAGGTATCCCTGATCCGCGTCGAGGCCCCCGCTAGGCCTCGGATGGAACGCAGTCTGGTCTAGGAACACCTTGTTTCCATCAATCCTTACTATCCTTGCATCGAACTCCTTGAGATAGCTATCAAGCTGATACAGCAGCTTAGCCACACTCACCACCCCCACGGCTCAATAGGGTGCGCGGTGTTACTGCCCCGCCGGTGCCTCCACCCGCAGCCGCCCAGATATAGGTGGAATGGGAGGCTGCCGTGTACCATGAAGAAGAGGGGCTGGAGCTACAGAGGGAGCATCTACGAGGAGAGAAGCGGAGCACCGGGCCACGGAGCAGAATTGTAGAAGCCATAGCTGTGCTCCTGCTCGCCAGGCCAATGAGGGCTGCCGAGATAGCTTCGGCGCTAGGCTATCCCACGCGGTATGTGAGCAGCTATCTAAGCTACTGGAAGACACGCGGCCTCTTCGACTACGAGAACGGCTTCTGGACACTAACCGATGAGGGGGAGGAGTACGCCCGGAGCATAGTCGAGAAGGAGCTCAATAGCCGCGTGGCGCAGTACGCTGCACTAGCGAAGAAGATTCTTCTGGAACAAGAAAAGATAAGTCTAGCAGTGAACGACAAGGCTACCACACCGGTTGCTCACGGTTCAGGCAGACTCTTGCCGTTCACTGCCACAAGTAATGTTAAACGCGACAAGAAAAGACTAGACACGGCTCCGAGGAGGCGGTGCGCCGAGGCGCTATTGACGGAACTAGAGCTCAGCGCAGACGAGCGCACAGTGCTTGAGGCGCTGCTCGGCCACTACGTCCAATGGGGTTCAACCTACACCTACCTTGACCACCTCGAGCAAGAGCTGGAGGCCGACCGGGTGTGGCTTCTAGGAGTGCTCAGGCTCCTGCAGGCTAAGCAGCTAGTCTACATCTATACTGACCGCAGGCTTGGGGTCAGGGTCGGGCTCTCCAGGAGGCTCAGGAACGCACTCCGCGACTGCGAGGCCCTAGCATAACCAACTACTTCCCCCGCCGCTGCTGCTACATGGGTATTCTTGTCCCGGTATTCCCACTGCCACGCCTGAGAGGAGCATCACTTGAACGTCATCTCATCATATGTACACACAGTCTACCGGCTCTTATGCAGCTCAACCATTTGCTCTAAATCACATTGATCTACACATATCCATAGTGAATGCTACTATTGCCTCTTCTAAAGACTTGACATCATTTAGCCAAACATACCTGAATAGGCAAGAAACTTACATAGATGTAAAATTAGGCAGAGAACCTCATTTAGGCAAAGCATGCAAGTCCCGAGAGAGTAGTAGTAAGAAGCGAGACAGGCACAGCGGCCCAACAAGGTCTCAGGTGTAGAGGTAGTAGCGAGAATAGGTAAAAGGAGCTTGCAGAGGCTGGTTCCCTCCTCCCGTCGGGGAACCCTGAAAGCCTGGAGAGCAGCTGGATTCGTCGGCTGCGGCCGGTGAGGAAGCCTATTTGAGCTGAGCTTCTGTGATGTGTGGAGACCTCGCTGAGGCCGCTTTACGTTAGCTCGGCGAGCTTCTCGCGGATTATCTTCTCCGCGTCCTCCCTCCCTATCTCCGTGTAGCGTGCCTTCTTCGCGGCCTCTATGAGCGGTGTTGGGTTGTCCTGCAGTCTCTCCGGCTCTTCGTCCACTGTTATAGTTGCCTTGTAGGCCTTTTTGCGCCCTGGTATTAGTATTATTGTTGCCCTTGTGGCTCCATCCATGGGTTCCGCTATCGCTAGCCCTATGTTCTCGCCGTCGGGGGCTGTGAGGATGAATAGGTACTCGTTGTTGAGTGTACTGCCGCTATACGCTGCCTCAGCCACGTCTACTTCAAGGTCCTTAAGCGTCACGAGCCTAGACTGCGCTGCAGCAGCCCGCTGCTCTCTCGCTCTTTTGAGTTCCCGTTCAACCTCCCGCTCTCTGGCCTCAGTCCAGGCACGCTCCTCCTCGGTGACCTCGCGGGCGAGTATCTCTTCGCGGCGGCCGATGGCCTCTTTGATTATCTTCTCGACTTCCTCGTCGGGTATGCGACGGAAGGCCTCTATGCGTAGCGTGTTGAGCTTCCACTCGACATCCCTGTCTTTGAGCTCATACTCTATTCTAATCCTCACAACATCGCCCTTGTCCAGCTTAAGCTTATTGACTATTATTTCGAACAGTAGCCTGTTAAGCTCGCCAGCCCTCATCGCTACGGTCTTGTTATCTATCTCGCCGGCCTTTATCTTGTCCCTAAGCTGCGCGAAGAGCACCCTGCGGACCTTGTCGGCGTAGGCGCCGGCAATAACGAAGCCCGTGCTGAGCTGGGGCATGGCCTAGCACCCGTCCCCTAGAGGAGATTGCCCGCCCCCTCTTGGGGCAGTGGAAGGGGGCCTCCACTGTAGACATGTAGTGGGGGCAGTGTTCTTGTATTAAGGCTTGAGGCTTGTTCCCAGGTATCTGTCCAATCTGTGTTGGCTTCTCTTCCTCCTAGCCAGCCTGCTTCGGGTTAGCGCCTCGCGGGCCTCAGGGGCCATGGCGTACCCCGCGGCGGCCTGCAGTGCCTCCTCGAGGCTGCTGAACCTCCCCACGGGCCCGCGGGATAGTGCCCGGCGGACAGTCTCCCTTATGTGCCAGTTGCCTACGGGCGCATAGTAGTCCCTCGTTATCTCGCGTAGGATCAGCACGGCCGCTTGTCTACGCCTATGGTAGAGGTGTTCTGCCACAGCGAGCCTGGCGGCCAGGTAGCCTCCATCCATGACGCTGGTTCGCAGCGACGGCGCCTCAGTGACAGTATAGACCACGGGCTTGGCGGCTGTCCTCGTCCAGGGCGTTAAGGGGTGCCAGACCTCTATCATCTCGGCCTCGTAGCCTCCAGGGATGAGGATTATTGTGAACCGGTTGCCCAGGTAGGATGCGTGATAAACCTCGTACGCTCCAAGGGCATCCATTACTCTCACGCGGTGAAGCATCCAGTCCCCGAGCGTCTGGTCCACGGCCGAGATAGCCCACCTGGTTGGTACTAGGCGGCGGCTCCGAGCCCGGCCCAGGAGGCCAAGGCTAAGCGCCGAGATAATCGTGTAGACCGGCACGCCCTCCCGGTAAAGCTCGATCATCAGCTCCGTGCTTCTAGCATCATCCCATATCCTTTTTTCAAGGGGCCTCGGTAGCCGTGGGTTGCTCTCCACCTTGATCTCGCGTGCCGGCGCCGTCGGACCCTGGGGCGTGAGCATGCCGTCAAACCTTAGGCTCGGGGTAGGCGGCTTCTCCAGTATGGCCTCGCTGTCAACCGGTTTCTCCGATACAGCGGCCACAGATATCTCGGCCTCGTAGAGCTTCTCAGGCCGCTCTACGGGGAACCTATCAACTCCGGCGACTATGCTGCTCCTAAGCTCAACTATGCTGCGTAGTGGCCTCCTTTCCCTGGCCCAGCGCTCGGGGTCGTCGTAGAGCCTTGCCTCCGACCCAGAGACGCCAGGTGGTATGCCGTAGAGGACGGGAACCCTCGGGTACCCGCGCTCGCCTACTATGACGCTGGGCGGCGTGGAGCCCTTAACGTCGCGGCTGCCTAGCCGGGTGAGGGTGGCAGCATGGGCGCGGAAACGCTCCAGTATGGGGCAGAAGGGTAGCCCGCAGAGCCTCTTGTAGCCCTTGCAGCGGGCGCAGAGGCTAGGCGGCACTCGCCGCCCCATGGCTGATGCATCTCCTAGGCTATACGAAACCTCAGCACCCCTACAAGCCCCTTGAAGGTCTTCTTTATCCACTCGGCCTCGGGTATGTCGCTGCTCAGCAGGTACACCTTGGTGCCGTACTTCTTAGCCTCCTCTATGTAGTAGTCTGCGTCCTCTCTATCCTCGTCTATGATAATGTATTTCAGTGCGCCCATCTCGAGAGCTTGCTTCACCATCTTGTCGCCGTAGACTGCTAGGCCGTCATCTTTGGCAAGATGTATCTTGAACTCCTCTATGGCTTTTACGAGCTCAGCGTACTTGTTCTTCTCTATGACGTCGCTAGCCCTTATGACGAGCTCCCTGAGCCCCGCGTCACCCTGATAGGCGACGTCTATCAGCTCCCTAGCTATCTTCTGGTAGACACGGTAGTCAAGGAAGTTCTTAGCCTCCTCGAGGAAGTCTTGCTTAGCGTAGCCGGGACCTCCGACTATTATCGCCTTGAGCGCGTTCTTCTGGACGAGCGGCAGGAAGTGCTTATTCATAGCCTCAGCGACCTCCTTGTAGAAGCCCTTGACGAACTGCTCTATCTGGCGGTCGAAACGCCTCTGGCTCTGGCCGCCCCTATGGTGCTTGCCCGGCACATAGCCCTCAAGCTCCTCTAGAACCTGTATCCTGCTGCCCTTCAGCAATCCTATGGTGGCCTCATCCCTCTCCACTATCACGAGGCCGAAGGTCTCCTCGTGCTCAAGCATGTCCTCTAAGAACTCCGTGTGGAACCACTTGTCAGTCCTATAGAAGAACACCGGCACAGGCTCCGGCGGCGAGAACATTAAGCAGATGAAGTCCCTGGTCTCCATGTTCTCTCCACAGAACATCACAAGGCCGTTTGGCGGCACCTTCGGTATCTTAGACAGCCTGTCCATTGCTGCTGCAAGTGCACGCTGCACAGCATCCCTGGTTCTCTTCAGCTTAATGTTGTCCGTTATCGAGTACTCGGTACGGAGCAGGCTCATGACGTCGCTTATAGGCCTGCCTGGCGGTATATAGAGGCTCAACAGCACTGTCGCAGGGGCCTTCCACTTCTTAAGCTCCCGCACTATCTGTCTCAACGTACGTTTATCCACAGTCAGCTTCGCTGTTAGGTCGCTCATCGCAGCCCCCGGGAGGGCTCAACAACACTTCTCCACAGCTTATTAAGCTGCGGATTAGGGCAGGCCTGGTCTTACCGCGTCCGAGGCCGGAAGAGGCCCCTGTACCGCCGGGAACCTAGTTCTACAATCTTGGGTGCCTAGGCGTGGCTCTCACCATAGTCGGGTTCCTTGGCTTCGGGCCACTGAGCCACGGGGTCTCTAGGAACCTACGCGCGGTGGTGGAGAAGCTGAGGGAGATGGGGATAGTGGTTGACTACACTGAGGTGCGTCTCCCTCTGCTCGACGTTGAGGAGTTCGAGCCCTTCGCTCTAATCGACGGTAGGGAGGTCTACGTGCCCTCGGTCGCGGTGGAGCCGGAGAAGCTCGTAGACTATCTCCTTGCAGCCGGGATAGTTGGTCTGAGCCCGCTCCCGGTGCCGCCCGTGGCCGTCTAGCCCTCGCCTCTCCTGCTAGCTTGTTTGTAGAAGGGGCATGCCGACCAATACTTCTCGCATGGGCCTACCTCGCTCCTGGTGAGGAGCCTGCCAAGCACCTGGCAGAAGATGAGGTAGCCGCCACTGTAGCTGTAGACCTTGAAGTAGGGGCACCGGCTCTCTGGTCTCCTAGTTAGGAGGTGAATCGGTGGATAGGGGCGGAGCTGTTGCGCCAGCGCTGGCTTGAGAGACTCCACGAGCCCGCTTCTCCCCTTCTCCCTGCTGGGCTGCTGGGGGTTGACGTAGAACCTGCACGACTTGTACTCCGCCTCGCTTCCCTTGCACCGTGTGGGGGAGACGACGCTAGAGGAGGGGCGGCGGAGCCGCGGCGAGGTGCACATGCCGTTACGGTACCATGGGCAGGGCACTGTGCTCATCCCCTCCCCAGCGGTGTCGGCGTCCGCCTACTCTTCTAGGCAGCGGGTAAGCATCGCTCGTAGTCTCTTGTTCTCCTCCTCGAGCCGCTTAGCCTCCTCGTGGAGCCTCCGCAGCTCCTTGATGGCCTCGCAGCTACGAGCCAGCATGGCCAACTGTTCCATGAGCCTCTTGTTCTCCTCCTCTAGTATGCGCAGTCTCTCCCCACAGGAGTCGTCGGCGTCTCCTCCTATCACGCCGCCCAGCCCCTTGGTAAGGGTGGCTAGCCTATGTTGCAGCAAGGCGGGTTGCGGCAGCAGGGGTCTAGGCCGGCGCTGCATCTCGCCTTGACCCACTTCTTTATGAGACCGGCTATACGCTCGTCGAGGAGCATTACACTGCTTACAACCATGGCATTAGCGTGGCAGTAGCCCTCCTCTCTAAGAAGCCTCGTTATCGGTGAGAGTAGGGACTTCACCATGAAGAGCCATAGATTCCACTCGGGGAGTTCATAGATCTCTCTGTCGTCTTTGATATGGTAGGTCTCGAGGGCCCTCTCAGCCTCAGCCATAACCTTCGCCGCCACGGGACCGGGAACCCTAGCGGCTCTAAGCCCAGCCTTCAAGGCTTCAAGTAGCCGCATACGGGGCCCCGGGTCTAAGGCTGCGGCCACAGCCGGGCAGGGATGATAAAATGTAGCTCTGGAGGGAGGGCTCCCAGCCTCTACCGGAGAGACGCGGGGATGAAGAGTAAAGGCCTCTGCCGAGCCCTGAGCTGTGAGGACGCTTTAGGCCGCTGACCCTCCGCATGTCTTCTCTCTAGGGCAGGAGGCCTGCCGCCCCCTCGTCGGCCACTTGCATTAGACGGCGTAGCTGGTTGAGCACCTCGTAGTAGTAGATGCGGAGCTTCGCTGGCAGCCGGGGGGATGTGATGAATCGCTCGTAGCCTGTATAGAGGAGGTTATATGCCTGCATAAGCGTGGCAGGGCCGTAATCCCCGTTGCAGAGCATCTTGAATACGCGCTGCATGAGCATACTGTAAGCTTCTATAGCTTCTATGGTGTCGTAGAGACTCCCTCTTCCGTGGGACGGTATGGCCTCCACTATGCGCTCATAGTTGGTCTTGAGCGTCGTAGCGCTGGATATGGCGTTCTCTAGTAGTGTGCAGGTTTTTAGATGCTCCACCCTCGGCGCTAGCTGCATTGCCTCCCTGTCCCTCCTCGTCCCTAGCAGTGTTGTCGCTGGCTAGGAGTCGTACCCGCTTCGGCGAGATAATACGCGGAGTGACCTATACGGTGAAGGAGCCTGTAGACGCAGACCACGCCACAAGAGCAGGGGTATATCAGACTATAGCCGAATTAATCCCTTTATAAAGGGGTCGGGTATAAAGACTTGTGCCTGGAGGGAAGGAACCGTGTCCATGGGCCCCGAGAAGCCCCGGAACGACGTATACGTCTATGACAAGAACATAGTCCTACAGAAGCTCTATGAGGACGACGACGTGGTAGTCGTCGTGGCCCCCAATGAGGACCAGCTCCGGGAGATTATTCTTAATCTTCTCGCGGAGCGTCCGATGACTGTACGTGAGCTCCATGAGAAGCTCTCGGGGCTTGCAAGCGAGGACAAGATAAGATACGCTCTCAATAAGCTCGTAGAAGAAGGTATGGTTGAAGGGGACGAGGAGGGCCGCTACTACGCCCTCTACGCCTAGTCCTATGCTGTAAGTATTTCGGACCTAGTAGCCCTACGCGTTTTAGCTTCGCCCCCCTTCACCTCTCGTGTGGACCAGTGCTCGGCTGAAACTATCTTAGAATATGTTAAGTGTTGCACTTACAGGTACGGCCCACACTAGGGTCAAGCTATGCTGGCAACCGCGTTCGCGGAGGCCTTAGCAGCAGCGGTAATCTATGCTATGCTTCACGAACTCCTGCACGCGGTGGCCGCATTCGCTGTCGGCGCGCACCCCAGGCTGGCGCTCTCTCGGGACGGTTTGATTCCCTCTCCATCAATCTACGTTGAAGATAAGGAGGTCTCAGCGAGGGAGAGGCTTCTGATACTATACGCACCCTATGTGCTCAATATCCTCCTGTTTGTCCTCCACGCTGTGCCACTTCCGCTTAGGCTTATAGCACTCCTGACTTTCCCCAACGCGTTGCTGGAGACGGAGCAACGTCGCCCAGCAAGACTGGCGGCAGCCGCTGCGTTGCTCCTTGTGGCAGCTTCTGCAGCGCCAGCCCTGCTCGCCTGAACCCCCGTCTGAAGAGATATTACCTCGCCTTCCCCTTGGATGCTGCTGGCTGGGAGTCCGGACAGCGCCGGCTCACAAGGGAGAGGCCGAGAGGCCCTCTGTCCCTGGTGTAGACGTGCTCTCGGGTGTCCCTCGCGCCCCCTGGAACCCCCTTGAGGGGGCTTGCGCCTTCCGAGAGGGGGCCTCCGCTGGGCCATGTGGTGGGTGGGAGCTATGGCTGGATCACGTATAACCAATGAGGAGTTGGACAAGATTCTCAGTCAGGCAGAGGAGAAGGAGAAAAAGGATCCGAAGAGGCGCTGGATTAATAGAATGATTAGGAGTGCAAAGCAGTACCACAAGATGTGCCCCTACTACGACAAGAGGACCGGAAAGTGCTTCCTCAAGCTGGGCGAGAAGTGTGAGCGTGACGGCAAGTTTGACGGTTGCCCCGTGTTCATTGAGTGGCTTTCCAAGAAGTATGATGAACTGAAAGCTAAGAACAGGCCGTTGCCCATGGACTTCCTTGACCTCACGTTAATGGTTTAGCAAGGGTTTTTGCAGAGGGAGCTGGGCCGCAGCCTCCCCTCCTATAGGCTCTTTCTTGTCGGAGCCCGGGCTTCTCTTCTCGCGGGAGAGGTGTGTGCATCAGCTTGGCGTCGCGGTTTACAATACTGGGCCTGGGCGTTGCGGGCTCCACCGCTGCTATCCTGCTCGCGAGACTAGGCGCCCGTGTCCGCGGCTATGATGTTATGCGTAGGTACTGGAAGCCTTGCGGCGAGGTCGTCCCCGTCGGACTGCTGGGATTGCTCCGCTCCAAGGGGCTGCCCATGCCCGCCGTAGTGGATGAGATAACTGTATACAAGTTCTACTCGGTCTCCGAGGGCCTCCTCCGCGTCTACGAGGCGCCTAGGCCCTTGTGGGCCTCCATAGAGAAGGGTGCGTGGGTTGAGAGGCTCCGCGGCGAGGCGACGGCCCGAGGGGCCCAGCTCGTCTACAGCCGACCCCCCTTAGCCGGTCGGGGAGTCGTGGTTGATGCACGGGGGCCATTTGCGTCCAGGGGAAGCCGGGTTGTTGTGTGGAGGGCTTACGCCGAGAACACGTTGGGAAGCGGCTACGCTTTGATGATGATAACGCAGCGCCCCTTCGGCCTCGCCTGGGCCTTCAGCCACGGCGACGAGCTAAACATAGGGGGAGGTTTCATAGGCGTGGGGCAGCCACGCGGCCTGGTTGTCAAGCTGCTGGAGCGCATGGGCAATGTTGAGGGCGTGGAGCTTACCCGCGGGCTCCGCAGGGAAGCCTACTCGCTTGTAACACTCTTTCCCCGCGTGGAGCCGGTAGCGGGGGACGTGTTGCGCATAGGCGAGGCGGCTGGCCTTATCCAGAGCCTGGGAGGCGAAGGGATAAGGCCAGCGGTGGCCTCAGCCATAGCCCTTGCCGAAGCCGTCGAGGAGGAGGATATAGCTACAGCGTATCTGCGGAGGATTGAGCCGCTGGTGCTTGAGGCAAGGTTCTCCTCGCTCCTCCTGGCAGCGGCATCGATCCTGGGTCCACATGCGTTGAAGAGACTCAGCGACAGTTTCATGGAGGCGTGGCTGACTGGTAGGCTCGGAGACGTCCGCAGCGCGGCCAGGAGGTTGCTAGCGGGTCGGTAGGGGTGGAGCTTGCCCATCGGCCCAGGAGAGGGCCTAGCCGCTATTGGAGTCTCTCTTCATCCCTGCGTGCAGCAACAGCACCCTGACACCCTTATCGGTTTCCAGTATAATCCCGGCCGCAGGCCTCTCCACAGCAACATCCCCGATGTAGACATAGTAGTCCCCAGAAGGCCTGTATGTCGGAAGCCTCTCGAGAGGCGTCGGGGCCTGGGCTTTGACAACGGCCTCATCCAGCAGCCTCACTGTCTGCAGCCTAGCAGGCCGAGGAAACAGCAGCGCCCCCTGGCCAGTGGTATAGACTGCGGCTTCGGCCTCCTCGCCAGTCTTAGGGTTAAGACGTATGACCTCAACAACAGCATCCGGTGTCTTACGATACCTTTCAGCAAGATCAGTCAGCACGTCAAACAAGTCGCCGCTCCTCTCTTCACTCTTCTCAAGTCTATAGCCGCGTAGGAGAACCGGCCCGGCGCGAAAACTTACAGCCCTATAGTAGCGTACAACAAGCTTGCCCGCCATCACGCAGCCCCACGGCTCGGAGAAGCCCCTGGGACAGCAATAACCCCCTCCCCATGCTATGCGTACAACAAAGGGCGCCTCCCGGGAGAAGCGCAATGGAAGACCATGGCCCGATGAAGACGAACCTCCAAGCCTACGGCGGGTCCGAAGGCACAGAGACGTGTGGAGTCAGCCGGGCCTAGAGGGCCCCTCCTCGGGGGGCGCCCCTCTCCGGAGAAAGGGATTTTAAAAACAGGTAGAGGATGGAGGGCACTACTTCTTGTAGCCTATTTTGCGGAGGAACGCCCTCCTCTCCTCGATGTCCTTCTCGGTCTCCACTCCAATAGGCGTGAAGCCGTCTATTACGCCTAGTACTCCGCGGCCCTGGTTAGTCTCAGCTACTATAACCTGGAGCGGGTTCGCGGTTGCGGCGAACACTGTTACAACCTCTTGTACGTTCTTTATCGCATTGAGCACGTTAATGGGCCATGCGTCCTTAATGTATATCACAAAGACGTGGCCCGCGGCTATACGCTTAGCAGCCTCTATGGCGAGATCTATGAGTTCCTTGTCGTTGCCCTCGTAGCGTATGAGCCTCCTTTGGCTCGCCTCGCAGAAGGCTATACCAAACCTTATCCCGGGCACGCTGGTTACAAGCGCCTCGTAAAGATCCTCTAGAGTTTTTATGAAGTGTGCCTGGCCCAGTATAACGTTGACACCTTCGGGTACAGGTATCTCGACCACATAGAGTCTAGGCTGCTCCAAGGCACAGAGCCCTCGCTCCAGGCCACCATATAGAGGGCTGGCACCGGGGTTAACTCTCTCCTCACACCCTTACCTTTCTTCGTCTCGATAAGTACGCCGGCCTCCCCGTTTGCCAAGTGGATGTCTAAGGCGAGGCTCCATGGCGGCTCCGGGGGCTCGAGTCCGCTCTCCTGGCTCAAGTGTAGACCTCATTGTCGCATCCTTTGGTGGCTGACGCTAGTCGGAAAGCCTCGAAGCGATGCAATAAGCACACTGCGGCAGCACCCTTATCATATCATTAGGGCCGGGGCTCCTCTGCCTCAACAGCTGTGACGCACGGGCGCCTCATTATGGTGCAGTGCTGTTTCGCGGGTGGCTCTCCCTGCCTTCTCTACCTATCCGCGATTCCGGATGGAGAACCTTATCTTGCTCTCCCTGCCGTCACTCCATCCTAGACATAGATTAGGGGTGGCGGCTATGGCTGGGAGGAAGGACTTCCTGCGTCACATAGTGAACAGAGTGCTTGCGTCTTCGAATCTCCCCCGTCAGGTCGTCGATGATATAAGGAAGTTCGTGGGAAGGGCGGAGGACAAGTACAAGTTCAACGCATTCGGTGGCGATGTGCGGAAGCTAGCCGACTATCTTAACAGCAAGGACTTCGACGACCTGGTTACACTAGTTAAGGGAGTTAAGACGGAGAAGGGTGAGGAACCAGCCGTAGAGGTGCTCAAAAAGATACTGATGGAGGCGCGCGAGGCATACAAGGATATCCCTGAGGTTGTGGAAGCCGTAGACCGCAGGCTTCGCGAACTCGAAGGAGAGGCAGCGCCGAGTAAAGATAGACTCGAGATGCTGTACCGGAGCCTCAAGGATCTAGAAAGGGAGGGCGTTAAGCTACGCCTGGACAAGGAGAAGCACAGCGTGGAGATAACCTATGGAGACAAGCTAAGGGCTATAGTGAAGTTCAGTAAGAAGGCAGATGCTGAGACATATGTGCTCGAGTACAGTATTAAAGACGAGGAGGTTCTCGATAATATAAGCAGTGTTGTTGACCGCGTAAAGGCCTTGCTAAGGATGGTTAAGTCCTAAGAGTTATCTCAGCCTTCGCACTCCATATCTTCTCCTCAAACAGTTTCTTAGCCATAGATACCACTAGATCCATGTGAACCCTCTTTATGTGAAGGTAAAGTCCTTTACGCGTAAAAGGACCCTTACCGCATAGACTGCAGCGAAGAATCCCTCTATCGTCCAGGCTGACGAGACTAGTGGCGAGCTCTTCCACAGCCTTCTCCGCGGCGCCACGGATACTGTCCGGCAGCCCATCAAGAGTGACAGAGAGGCCCACGGCTCGGCGAATCGCAGCGTCTGCTATCTTCTTGGCTATTCTCTCAGAGGATGTCACGCCTTCTCAGCCCCCGGGACGGGTGGAACCAGTAGGAGGGCAAGCAGCGCATACCTCATGTCGCTACAGGACTTGCCTTTGAGCATGGTGAGCAATGCATCGGCCGCAGCAGGCTCTAGGCCCACAGCCCCTGCGACATCGATTATGGCGTCTTCTAGGTTAGCTTCGTTGCATGTCCCGGACACTATGTAGTTGAGGAGTGAGGCGAAGTAGTACTCGTCGTAGGCAGAGACTATAGCGTAGGCGTGCCTCTTTTTCCTCGCAGCTATCTCAGCTATGCCTTGTACGTAACTGGCCTCGACGCGCCTAGCTATAGCAGCCAGTATATCATACATAGCTTCACGGGCCTCGGCAGGATCAAAGCCCATCTCGTCAAGCACAGAAGCTATTGAGGCATAGAATGTGGCTGCCTCAACCATTTCAGCTTCCGTGGGGGAGGCAGCTGGGGTCACAGCCTCGAGTTCTCCTGCAGTCTGCTCTACTATGGCCTCTGACAAGGCACAGCCCCGACGCAACCTATCACGCGCCGGGCTGCACAGAACCCCTGTGGCCCCGTAACACGGCTCCGCATCGGAAGGCTCAGCTGGACTAGGAGTCCTCATCAGCCCCTCACGCTATATGGGGCCTCTGGGCCGGGTCTAACTCCTCACAGCCCAGGGCCGTGCCCATTATAAGCCGCTGAAGCGTCTATAACTGCCCCCGTATAAGGCTGGGTGCTCCCGCAGTGTTCTGTGCCAGGTGCGGTAGGCCCTTAAGGCCCGGCAGGAGCGTCGGCGCCCTCTGCCTCGACTGCTTCTTGGAGACCGGGAGGTTGCTGTGCGTCCCCGAGCGGGTACAGTTTGAGTACTGTAAGGCGTGTGGCAGCATAAGGATAGGGTACCGGTGGGTTGAGGGAGGCGAGCTCAGCGACGCCATCGCGAGATTCGTCGAGACGTATTTCTCTACAAGGGTTGTACCATGTGGTAACATAGTTGAGGAGCATAGATTGGTCGCTGCTGAGCCGCTCACATTACCCTCCTGGAGAACTATCTACAAGCTCACGTACGCGTTGAAGCTGAGGGGCGTGGACGAGGAGGCTGAGAAGAGCTACCGCGTCGAGGTTCGTGCGATTCCCTCCCTTTGTCCGGCGTGCAAGGATGCCAGGGGAGGAGACTACCACGTGCTCCTCCAGATACGCGGTGTCCCGCCGGCGGTGCTTGCGGAGAAGCTCGCCCCTTTGTTTGAGTCAAGCAGCCAGGTAACAGGCTCGATAATAGACGTTGTTGAGAAGAAGAACGGTGTGGATATAATGTTGCTTGACCGTGGAAGCGCCTCGAAGATACTCCGGGAGCTTAAGAAACACTTCAAGGTGAGGACTAAGGTCACGGGAGAGGACGTGGGTGTTACCTCTACTGGAAGGTTACGGAGGAGGCAAGTGATATCAGCTACTCTCCGCGAAAAGAGACGACGGTGACGCCTCCCCTTGAGGGGGGACTATGCGGACTTTCTGCCCGAGGATGTGTTGCGCGAGGTAGAGGAGGCCGAGAGGGGCCTCAAGCCCCGGGGAAGGAGGCGTCACCGCCCCTACCCGAGAGGCAGTGACTTGGCAGCCGTGGTTGTCGAGGCTGTGGCTACCTTCTATGGGCATCCGGACGAGTTTCCGGACTATGTGCTTGAGCTGCTTGAATCCAGGGGGTTTGATACAAGGTTTGTGACTGTGAAGAGGATATGGCGTACGTACGAGACGCTTGTGAGGAAGGGCGTTATGGGGGACCGGCTGGGTGTTATGGAGTAGTTTGCATGTCCGTAGCGTAGTGGCTTGCTGTATACCTCGGGGCACGTACTGCGTATTTTATTCTCCCAGATGTCCTACACACAGTTCCCTGGGGGTATGTTAATGAAGGTGGCGATTAGGCATGATGACGTCTGGCTGATGATCAAGGAGATATACGTTATTCGGCGGCGCGCCGGGAGGCGGAAGAGGAAGCAGCAGACCTCAACACCCTACGGCATGGTAGCAGTAAGTGTGGACAAGCCTCCAATAAACGGGATGAAGTACCGTGTGGAGATAGAGGTTCCGGCAACGAAGGCCACCAGGTTCGCAATAAGAATGTTCCAGGCGTCGGCGAACGCCGTGCTCCTCCTGGAGCCCCTCACAGTGGACAGGTATCGTGCCGTAATCTACACGGCTTCGCGCGAGGAAGCGGAAAGGCTGGGGAGGCTTGCTGAGCGTGTGATAGCACAGCTTAGGACGAAGCGCGGGAAGGGAGAAGCTGTTGAGGCCGGCGAGGTAGAGGAGCTGGAGGAGGAAGAGGAGGGCGAGGAGGAGTAGAACCGCCGTGGAGCCACGTCTCTGTGAGGTCTGCCGCCTGGAGCCCGCCGTGGCCCGTTGCAGGCTCTGCGGCCGTAGCGTGTGCAGTAGACACTACGATGCTGAGAAGGGGCTGTGCAGCGTATGCTCCTCAACCCTCTGCGAGGTGTGTGGCCGCGAGCTGGCTATCGCCTCCTGCAGCGTGTGTGGGAGGCTTGTCTGCGACGCCTGCGGCGTACAGGTCTCGCCCGTTGTGTGGCTTTGCCCGAGCTGCGCGGCCAGGTACAGGGAGTGGCCTCCGCCGGGCGCTGCAAGGGAGGCCGAGGAGCTTTGGCTTAGGCTCAGCCAGGCCCTCCGCCGAGGAAGCGGTCAAGCCCTCCCCCGCAGCTCCTCGGCGGAGGAACCCTCCGAGGAATTAGGTGCGAACCATCGCAGGTAGGGGCGGTGTGTAGCTCAGCCATGCCTTCTCTGCAGGTGGCAAACTCGTAGCCGAGGCTGAGAGCCAGGCTCCTCGCCCTCTCAATGATCTCGCGCCTCAGCTTCTCGGGTAGATACCAGTAGCCGTGGAGCCACCGCCCCTCCGAGCGGTAGAGGCGGAGATACAGCCCCCTCAGCTCCGGAAACGCTGCAAGTATGCGCTTCAGATTGTCAGGCCGGGCCTTGTAGGTTGAAACCACCACGAACCTCGCGCCGGCCTCCACGGCGGCCTCGAGGACAGCTCCCATCGATTGCTCGTCGTCGTTGAGGCCTGGTAGCAGGGGGTCTAGGCGGAGCCCTACTGGGACGCCTGCCTCGCTCAGCCTTCGTAGCGCCTCAATCCTCTCCCTTGGCGACGGGGCGCCGGGCTCGAGCCTCGCCGCCAGCCCTTGATCCAACGTAGTTATCGTCATTGTTACGGCGGCGTTGCCCTTGGAGAGCAGCTCAGCGTCCCTGGCTACGAGTGCACCCTTCGTTATTATGAGCACCTTGTAGCCCCTGGGAAGCAGCTGCTCGAGGGTCCATCTTGTGAGGAGGTAGTGCTCCTCCTCTGGAGGATAGGGGTCGCTGCTCGTGGAGATATCTATGTGGAAGCGTGGGTCTATGATGCAGCGCGCGAGGTCGCGGAGTAGCCTCCTCTTGTAGTCCCTCTTGGGTGTGCTCCTCTTAAGCCCTATGTAGGCTGTGGCATAGCAGTAGAGGCAGAAGTGGCTACACCCCGTGTAGGGGTTTAGAGAGTACTTTGGGGGACATGTGCAGAGGGGGCTGCCCCAGGGGTCAAACACGTTGACTACGCTGCCCCGTCTTCTATGGGGGGCTGTCATGGCGCTACAGCTCGATGTTGGCATGTCTCGCTTTGAGGTCGGCCTCCCGTTTGCCCAGACGGTGCATGAGCTCCACTACTACGCCATCAAGGAACACTAGCGCGGTGTCCTCAAACAGTGTGCCTAGCGGCGCCAGCGGCTCATGGATGCCGAGGATCTGGCGGGCGAAGTAGTCTATGTCGGGGGCGGTCTTCGTCCTACCGGGTATCTCTACTATGATGTCGGCGAGCTTGCCCAGCGGGCTGTCGGGGTAACTGGTTATGGCCGCTATCTTGGCGTTAACCTTCTTCGCGGCCTCAGCCGCGGTCACTATGAGTCTCGTCCTCCCGGAGCCTGATATGGCTACCACGAGGTCGTCCCTTCCTATGCTGGGTGTAATTGTCTCGCCGAGTACGTAGACGTTGAAGCCGAGATGCATGAGTCTCATAGCGAATGCTTTGCCTACGAGACCGCTCCTGCCCGCGCCCATGACCAGTACCTTAGCTTCACGCTTGTAGACGTCTATCAAAGCGTCTACAAGTGCATCCACTTGTTCGGGCTTCAGGTACTCAACAACTTTGTCTATGAACTCAACTATCTCCTTCATAGTCAGCACTACGTACTTCAAGGCCCCGGCGCTCCCCCAGTCCAGCCATGAAAGTCGGCGGCCTCTGCCGTGAGACCTAATTACTATACCGGTTCAGCATGACGCTGCCGAGTAGCTTAGACATAAGTCCAGGTAAGCCAGCGGTAGCCCGCGGTGCCAGACTCTTGGGGGACGCGGGGACGACGGTAGTACTGAAGCTGAAGAAGCCGGTGACGCCGTTCGCTAAATGGCTCTACGATGTAGCTAAGAAGTGGCAGGAGAAGTGGCGCAGCGACGGAGTGTTTGAACCAAAGCCAGAGCCTGGGAGGCCAAAGTTCTTCATAACAGCTGCCTTCCCTTACCCCAATAGCCCCCTACATCTCGGCCATAGCAGGACGTATACTATAACAGATGTATATGCAAGGTTCATGCGGATGCGTGGCTACAACGTCTTATTCCCAATGGGGTTCCACTACACGGGCACGCCCATACTGACTATGGCTGAGTCTATAAGAAACAATGATAAAGAACTCATATCGCTCCTAATAGAGGTATATGATGTGCCACCGGAGGATGTGCCGAAACTAGGCGACCCCCTGGCCCTAGCACGCTACTTCCACGCAGATGCTAAGAACGCTATGACCGAGATGGGATATAGTATTGACTGGCGCCGCGAGTTCACGACAATAGACCCCGAGTTCAAGAAGTTCATTATTTGGCAGTACACGAGGCTCCGCGAAAAGGGCCTCATAACTCGCGGTACTCATCCTGTGGGCTGGTGTCCTCGTCACCAGATGCCCGTAGGCATGCACGACACTAAGGGCGACGTTGAGCCCGAGATAGGTGAGTTCACGCTCATACTCTTTGAGCTGCCCGACGGCTACTACCTGCCGGCGGCAACCCTGCGTCCAGAGACGGTGTTCGGTGTAACCAACGTCTGGGTCAACCCCGAGGCGGAATATGTGCGCATAGAGATTGACGGGCACCGTTATATTGTGAGCAAGAGGGCGGCCTTCAAGCTCAAGTTCCAGCGTGACAGCGTCAAGGAGCTAGGCAGTGTTAAGGGTGAAGAGTTAGTAGGAATGAGGGTCAGGAACCCTGCCACGGGCGCTCTTGTTCCGGTGCTTCCCGCGTCGTTCGTAGACCCTGATACGGCGACCGGTGTCGTAATGAGTGTGCCTGCACATGCTCCTTACGACTACGTCGCGCTCCGAGAACTCGTCGAGGAGAAGAGGGATCTGCTGAGGAAGCTGGGCATAAGCCCGGAGGAGCTCAAGCCTATACCGCTGATAAAAGTGCCAGGCTATGGTGACGTACCGGCGAAGGACATAGTGGAGCGCATGGGTATAAAGAGCCAAGAGGAGAGGGACAAGCTAGACGCAGCTACAAAGAAGCTCTACAGTGATGAGTACCATAAGGGTGTTGTCCGGGAGAACATAGTCGACTTAGTGTATCCTGGCCTTGAGCCAGAGGCGCGTCGCTTCGCCATAGCTGCTGTCAAGGCCTGGATAGCTGGCCGTGGCGTCGCAGAAGCCAGAGAGGCGACGGAGAACTGGCTGAAGGCCCTAGGCTACGCTGATAGAATGTACGAGATAATGAACAAGCCTGTCTACTGTCGTTGCGGGACAGAGATAGTGGTTAAGGTGCTCAAGGACCAGTGGTTCATAGACTATGGCAACCCGGAGTGGAAGAAGCTTGCGTACGAGCTCCTCGAGTACATGAGGATACTGCCGCCGGAGATGAGGCTCGAGTTCGAGAAAACCATAGAGTGGCTGCATGAGAGGGCTGTCGCCAGGACCCGCGGCCTCGGCACGGAGCTGCCATGGGCTCCGGGCTGGGTAATAGAGAGTTTGAGTGACTCAACAATATACATGGCGTTCTACACTATAAACTACAAGATAAGGGAGTATGGTTTGAAGCCGGAGCAGCTCGCGGTAGAGTTCTGGGACTATGTGCTCCATGGCCGCGGCAGCCCCGAGAAAGTTTCAAAGAAAACCGGTGTACCCGTGGAAGTGCTCGAGGACTTGAGGAGCGAGTTCGACTACTGGTATCCTCTCGACTCGAGGCACAGCGGCCGTGATCTCGTGCCGAACCACTTAACGTTCTTTATCTTCCATCACGCTGTGCTGTTCTCCAGGGAAAAGTGGCCCCGCCAGATAGTAGTGAACGGCTTCGTCATGCTGGAAGGCAAGAAGATGAGCAAGAGTTTGAGGAACATAATACCGCTGCGCCGCGCGCTCCGCGTCTACAGCCCTGACGTGATAAGGGCCTCGATACTGGCTGCGGCAGAGCTCCTTCAAGACGCCAACTTCACCCATGAACAAGCCATGAGCGTGTTGAGCCAGCTAGCCAAGTATAAGAGCCATGCAGAGGCTGTAGCGAAGGTTGAAGAGGGTGAGGAGAGCATAGCCGACCGCTGGCTCCTAAGCAGGCTGCAGCGCCACATAAGGAGGGTCACCGAGTCGCTGGAGGCCCTCAGGGTCCGTGAGGCAACTGTGACACTGCTCTACGAGATGGAGAGGGATGTGGCGAAGTACCTGGCTATGAGGGGTAGTGTTGGCCCGGCGCTCCGCGAGTATGTGGAGAAATGGACGCTAATGCTAGCGCCAATAACACCCCATATAGCCGAGGAGATGTGGCATATGCTTGGGCACGACACGTACGTCTCGCTGGAGCATTGGCCTATAGAAAAACCGGACAAGCTCAGTCCACATAACGAACTAGTAGTTGAATATGCTGACAAAGTCGTAGAGGATATAAAGGCTATAATGAGGGTGCTTAAGGCCAAGCCCAGCAGGGCCGTGATAGCCGTCGCTAGACCGGAGGAGTGGAGGGCCGCCAGGATAGTAGCCGACACGGTTCTGAGGAGGGCTCCGCTCCGTGACGCGATAAGAGCACTAGTACCCGTCTACGGTGACGGCAAGAGGGCTGCAGCCGTTGCTAAGAAGCTCTACGAGTATCTGCGCGGCATGAGCACTAGCTACGTGGAGCTGGTTAAGAACGTGGCCGAATTTGACGAGTACAGGGCCCTCGAGGAGCTAAGACACTATATAGCTAAGCGTACGGGGATAGAGAACATAGAGATAAGGTACGTGGATGAAGCTGAGATGCCGGAGCAGAAGAAGAGGCAGGCGATGCCCACCAGGCCGGCGATACTACTCGAGTAGCACGACCTGCCCATTTTCAACTACAATACACATCCTCTCCGCGAGGCTCATCAAGAGCCTCCTCGCCTCCCCCCGCGGCACTGAGAGCGTGGAGGCGGCCACGTCAACCGCATCCTTCAAGTCGAGCATGCCGGCGGGGCCAGCAGTCTCGGCCAGAGCCTCCAGAAGCTGCTTCGGGCAGGGTGCCGGAGCCTCCTCCACACGGCTTCCCGTGTACTTGAAGAAGGCCCTGAGGGTTCCCTTACGAACAGCGTAGAGTCCGTAGCCTATCGAAGCGAGCACGGCTCTTGTGAGCTTGAAGCGCCTCAGCCTTGTCCCCTGCACGCCGGCCACGAAGACAGGGCGAGAGCCCGGCGGAGGAATACACAAGGCGTAGACGCCGTACCCAGCCCTGCAAGGCTCGCAGCCAGCGTAATGTCCACTGCAAAAGAGTGGCAGCGACAGCTTGTCGGCAACGTAGCATGCCAGGGCTAGTAGCACGGGTCTAGGCCCATAGGCTATGTAGGAGCCCTTAAGGACCTCGATAAGCCGAGCCAAGTCCAGCACCCTGCGTAGCCCGGAGCAGTTGAGCCTAGAGGCGGGGCCGGCTTCCGCGTAGCTCAGCTTCCTCATCGGATGAGGGTTTCGGCCCCACAGTTCTCTTCATGCCGGCCCCATCTAGGCCCCGGGACTGCTCTAGGTAAAAGGGAGGATAGGGGTTAAAGTCCTAGGACTCCATGTCCATGCGCCTGGAGGGCCCGGCCACGCCCCGGAGAAGACACGGTTCCGGGGTATTGGATGAGCCGGGCCGGGACGTATTCACCGCGCTTCTTCGGCAACCTATGGGGTCTCTCGTGCTGCGTGGGTAAGGCTGTGGGTGGTGCGGCGCCTTGGTGGAAGTGATTGTTGCGGCTACGAGTGATGTTCACAGCCCTCGCTACCTCTTGGAGTTCATAGCTGTGCTCTCTAGGCGTCGTGAAGAGTGCAGGACTGTAGACCTCTTTCTCTGGGCCGGGGACATGGTTGAGAGGGGCAATGTTCAAGCTCTGCGCCCGCTTCTAGAGGCAGTTAGGAGCAGTTGCCCTAAGGCTAGGATAGTTGCAGTGTTTGGTAACGAGGAGTACATGGACAGGGAGCATAAGTTTATGAAGATGTATCCAGAGGTTATATGGCTAAACGACACGTACATGACGTTTGAGAAGGCCGGGAGGAAGATAGCCATCTACGGCACCAGAGGGTCTCTAGACGAGCCCACGCCTTGGCAGCGTCGCCACATACCGGCAATAAGGAGGATATACCATGAGCGGGCCGTGAGGCTTGAGCGCGTCGTTCGTGAGTTGAAAGAGAAGGGCTACACTGTGCTGACGTTAATGCACTATGCGCCGACGCGTGCAACCCTTGAGGGGGAGGATCCGAAGATATGGCCCTACATGGCCAGCAGAGAGATGGAGAAAGCCATACTAGCATCGAAGCCAGACATAGTTATACATGGTCATGCGCACAATTCTGTGAAGCTCGAGGCGCAGCTAGACGGGATAAGAGTCTACAATGTGGCCTTTCCCGCTCGTCGTGACATACTAGTAATCCGACTCTAGCCTCTCCGAGCCGATGAGCTAAGGCCGCCTATGCTGACAGTGGTGATGAATCTTCTACGGTTGTGAGGCTCAGCCAGCCGCCACCGTGTCACAGCCTCCATCGCCGGACGCGGGGAGGCTCCAGTGTTCGGGATGGTCATCACGGCCCGTCTCTATGGGGCTTCTCGGCGGGCCAGGGGTTAATTCGCCTCTCCGGGTCGTTTCCGTAGCAGTGGTGGGAGGATATGGCACGCTACGTGGACGTCCATAGCCATGCGTACGAGTATGGCGAGAAGCTAAGCGAGGTAACCGCAGGCCTTGACATAGTGATTGTCATGGTGGGCGACGACTATGAGACAAGCCTTAAAGTCCTAGAGCTTGCGAGGAGACACAGCTTCGTAGTCCCATGTGTAGGGCTTCATCCCTGGAGCGTAAATGAGCTTGGGAGAGAGAAGGCCTTGAAGGAAGCCCGGCATATAGTGGAGTTAGCCCTGGCGAAGGGCGTCAAATGCTTCGGCGAGATAGGGCTTGATACTAAGTTCGTGCCCGAAAGCATAGAGGCTCAGAGGGAGGTGTTCCGGTTCTTCCTCGAGGCGGCGAGGGATCACGGCGTAAGATTGAACCTTCACACGGCTGGCACGTGGGAGGAGGTGCTGCGGCTCGTGCAGCGCTATGATATAGGCTACGTGAACTTTCACTGGTACACCGGTCCCCTGAACTTGTTGGAGGAGATAGCTGTATCCGGCTATACTATATCCATAAATCCCGCGGTTAAAGTACAGCGCAAGCATAGGGAGGTTGTGGCTAGAGCCAGGCTTGACGTGATACTCACAGAGAGCGACGCACCGTACAGGTACCGAGGGATGGAGCTGAGCCCGAGAATGATACCGGAGGTCGTAAAAGAGATAGCAGTGATAAAGGGTCTAGAGGAAGGGGAGGTCGCGGAGGCTGTGTGGAGGAACTTCAAAAAGCATTGGGGCTAGTCGCTCTTCTTTCCATGGAGTATCTCGTCGGGCACTATGCCCTTGTAGGCCTCATAGTATATTGGTGTACTCTTCAGCAGCTTTATGTTACGCACGTACTTCACGCCAGGGCCGATGCTATCCTCGCCGTAGCGTTTCTTGTATTCTTCGAGTGGTATGCGGTATTCTTTGAGTATATGGTCACGGTATATGTCGTTGAGCACGTTGTAGGCGCAGAAGGGTATGATGCGGCCGTCGGGCGAAAGGTAGTGGATATTGCACCTCATCACGCGCTCTACGTCGTAGTTGTATAGATCCATGAAATGCATGTTGCCTAGAAACAGCATCTTGTAGTGTAGCTCGCCGAGCGCCTCATAGTTCCTCTTTAGGAACACGCTGACAAGCAGCTTAGTTATGTTGAGCTGCTTAGGTAACTTCTCTCTGTCAACGAACTTCGGTAGATCCTTTACTATGGAGGCTATCCTCAGCTTGCGGCGGAACCCGGCGAAGGATGCAGCGCTGTCACGCGTCAGCTCCATGGTCTTCTGCTCTATGTACTCTATGAAGCCCTCTACGTCGAAAAACGTTGTTATTGGCACGAATCTCTTGGGGAGGCCATCAGCTCCGCGCTCAACAAACACGTAGGTTGCTGAGCCGCAGACGGGGTGGTTGCCCATGCATACCTTCAGCTCACCGCTGAGCGCCTCAATGAAGTAGGAGACCTTTGCAGCCACCGGTATGGGGAACCATGCATCCACGGGTATCTGGCCATCAGTTTGCTCCTCAACCCACTTGAGCACATCCGGTATCGTTACGCGGAAGCGTGCTCTCTCATCTTTCCTCATTCTGCCAGTTAGGCTTACGGGCTGGAAGTTGACGCCCCTCACTACATCAATATGCTTCGCGGCGAACCTTATTATGTCTCCGAGTTCTTGGTCATTTATTGTCTTTATCACTGTGGGTACTAGGACTACGCTAGTCATTCCAGCACGGCGGAAGACCTCGAGCGTGTAGGGGGCCTCCCAGTGGTTCTTCGGATTAGCGCGTGGCGTGACGCCGTCAAAACTCATGTACACAGTGTTCACGCCGGCCTCTCTCAACACCCTGGCGTACTCTACGGCTGCCTCTGGGCTCTTCTCGAACCAGATTCGGGCGAAGGTTATTCCATGGGTGTTGAGCTGTATGTGAGTTACACCTTCCTCGCGTAACAGTTTAATTATCTCTGGTAGGTCTGGGCGCAGCGTAGGCTCGCCACCAGTCAACTGCACGGCCATCGTGACGCCTTCCTTCTTGTACTGCCTTATCATGTGGCGTATCTGTTCAAGGCTGGGCTCATAGACATAGCCCATCTTCTCTGCGTAGAAAAAGCAGTACCAGCAGGAGAGGTCGCAGCGATTGGTTACCACGAGGTTCGCGAGTGCCGTGTGGTTCTTGTGGCGGCTGCAGAGACCGCAGTTGTAGGGACAGGGCGCTTGTAGCTGCACGTGCGGCGTGACTCCTATGCCTTCCTCCTCGAGTGCCATGAACTTGTAATAGAGCTTGGCGCTGCTGAAGTACAGTTCGTCTATAGTGCCGTGTTCAGGACAGATCTTTCTTATGTATATCTTCTCGCCCTTCTCGTATATGACTGCAGGTAGTAGGCGCTCACAGTACGGACAGATGCTCGTGGTGTACGCCACCAGCTTCTCGTCTTCACGTAGCCTTGGAATAGGGCCGCCTATCGGTATCTCCTTGCCCGCTATTCTCACTATCCTCCTCTTAGGGTCAAACTCGGCAGGGGCGGGCAGTATGCCAGCGTCGCCAGCGACGCGAGTCCGTCTAGGCTCGGCAGTCGTTATAGCCAATTGAGGCTCACCCTCGCGCTCCTAAGCTGCACAATTCAACCTGGGCCTGGGAGTTTTCAAGATTGGCACGGTTCTATAAAAACAGCAACACTTGTGCAACAAAACCAGGCCGCTAACAAGCAAAGCCGCCAGGCGAGGTGAAAGCCTCTAGCCCCCTCAGGTTCTCGCCGCGCTTTAGCCTCAAAGCGGTCTGGCGGCCAAAGGCCTTTGAGAGCACACCCATCCTTGAGGCATGCGGGTTCAGGGGAACCGGGACAGCCCTGACACTTCTCCCAGCATAGCCATAGACATAGACATTGAGCACTTGTGGAGGCTCAAGCTTGCAGGGGAGTTCCGCGACCAGGGGATAGGAGCCGGCTTGCCGTGCAAGCGTTGCACCGAGGGAGGCCTCGTAGCGCTCGACGTAAAGGCTCCGCAGCACTGTCCCCGGTGGCACGAGGCGGCGGAGCATCCGCGCAGAGAACTCCATCACGAACCTCTGGAACCTGCGTATCCTCTTCTCATGCCTCCTTAGCAGTGCTTGTATCTCATGGACGCGGGCGGCAAGCATGGTGCCAGGCAGCACGAGCACTTTCCTAACGTTAACCCTTCTCACTAACAAGCCCTCCTCTTCTACGCGTCGTAGAAGTTCCGTGTTCAAGCGGTAGGTCTCAGCGGTCTCACCGGGGAGACCGACTACGAAGTTTATCCCTGGCAGCAGCTCGGGGAGTCCATTGTAGCCACGTCTAGCGCCGACTCGATGTACTATGCGTATGGCCTCCAGGCTCTCCTCGGGCCCAGTCTTCAAGTTGTTGAGCTTTACAACCCTCGGGTCAACTGTCTCTATCCCCAGGGCGGCGACGTCGCCAGGCGTATGGTACTCCACGATGGTCTTCAGTGCCTCTATGCTGCCCTCCCGGTGCCTAACAATAGTCCCAGGGTTCACGTTGTCTATGTGTAGCGTCTTCAACCCAGGCGCGGCGACCCGTATCCCGTAGAGGAGCCGTCGCAACGCCTCCGGGCTGGGTCGTGGCCACTCCACGGAGCCCAGCTCGGGGCTCCCATAGACCAATATGTCCGCCTGACGCCCTATCCGGAAGTGACGGACACCGGCAGTGTAGAGCGCCTCGGCCTCACGCACGATAGACTCTGGTGTGCGTTGCCGTGGCCTCCCGTAGAGCTTGGTTACGCAGAAGCTGCAGCCCCCCGTGACCCAACGGCTACAGCTCCTATAGGTCTCAAGCTCAGCCGTCAAGTTATAGCCATAACTCGGGTGTTGCTCAACGATGCGCGCTCCCTTGACAGCTATCTTGTCCAACACAGAGAGGTCCTCGAGGATTCTCCACTCCGCCGCCTTCTCGAAGCCGTCCTGGAGTGCTTCCAGGAGGAATGCCTCAGGATCGCCGGTTACTATGTGGTCAAAGCTCTCACGCACCTCCCTGGGAAGCGCGGCGACGCGGCCGCCCTCGTTGCCTATTCCCCAGCGCGCAGCAGCGCCGGCCAGCACCTTCTTGGGGCCTTCAAGCATTCTGAACCATGTCTTAAGCTCCTCAAGTGTTATCGGCTTGCCGCCGATATAGCGGCCAGGGACCACGGCCCCGGCGACTACCACGACTACGTCGTAGCTCCTGGCCTCGGCGAGGAACCGCTGCAGCTCTCTCCGTGCCTCGTCAACGGTGACGTAGCGGATGAACGTGGAGGGGTCGTGGAGCCAGAACACGCCGGCCACATAGCGAGGATAGACGTCTATATAGGGCGGCACGCCGAAACCTGCAGGCTCATCAGTGTAACCGTCCAGTATAAGCACCCTCAATGCGTGGCCACCGTCCCGGCGAGGTATAAGGGGGTGTTAGGAGACAGGCTCATAGACTATCCCGAGCCTCTCCGCCTCGGCAACTACACGCTCGTACTCCTCCCGTGTCAGCCTCCTGGCCAGCTCTCTCCATCTCCTCGGATACTTGGCCACAAGGTGCTCAGGCCGATACTGGTCCATGATGTTGACGACTACCTTGTCCAGGGGCAGGTTCGCGGCTATCCACCGCAGCACCGGTATGCTGCAGCACTCCACGTGGCCGGGTAGGATAAGATGGCGTATTATCATATCTCCTGTCTCCACGGCAGCCCTAAGATTGCGGGCCACCGTTTCAACGTAGCGGGGTGCGGCGGAGAGCCTGACAGCGCAGTCGTTGTTCCCGTACTTGAAGTCAGGAAGCCATAGGTCGATAACGTCTAGGAGAACTTGGAGCGCCTCCCAGCTCATATACATGTTGGAGTTCCATACTTGTGGCACGTTTACGTCAAGAAAGCGCAGACTCTCTACAATAGTTGGGAGGCTTGGAGTGGGCTCGCCCCCCACATGGTTAATGTTCCTAGCTCCGTAGACCCTGAGCAGCCTCTGTATCTCGGCTAGGTGTCTAGCGTCAACTCTCTCACCGCTACGCGGCGAGACCTGGCTGATGTCATAGTTCTGGCAGTAGACGCACGTAAAGTTGCAGCCACCATAGAAGATGGTTCCGCTCGGAACAAGTGGAGCCTCCTCGCCGAGATGGTGGAACCAGCTATGAACATACACGCCGTCGTCCAAACGGCAGGCCCCTATCTTCCGGGAGCGGTCAGTCATGCACCGTCTCTCGCACAGCCTGCACGGTTTAGCGAGTCGCTGTGCGAGCACGGTGTCGGCGTCAAGTAGGCTACGCTGCGGCGGACTGCGCGCATCCCCGCGGTAGTCCTCTAAGCTGTAGTTACCCTCCTCGGCTGCATGCTTAAGGCTCATTAGTTCCCGATGTCTCTTCGCTCTCTCCTCCATAAGGGCGTCCAGGCTCAGCCTCCAGGGGTCTTCTGTGAACTCAACCAGTCGGGCCAGCAGGAACTTGGCGGGAGCCTGATCAGTCATAACCATGTAGTACCACTGCAGTCTTCGCTTTACCTCGAGATTCTCCCATACAGCTACAGCGTCGGGGCGTAGCCTCATCCATAGCCTCGCGGGCACGAAGCGCTCGAAAACCCACATCACGTCGCCCCCCAAGGGAGGCAGGAGAGAGGTCCTTAACCTCCCTCTAGCCTCTTCACGAAGAGTTTGTAGGCCTGCCACTGCGGCATTGTGGCGTAGCGCTCGGCGAGCCGGTGGAGCTTCTCAACCTCCTCGCGGGTAGCGTAGTCTATGGGCTCTCCCTTGTAGCCCTCCCTCGCCCAGCGCTGGTGGAGCTCCTCGACCAGAGGCTCTACTTCAGGGTCGCTGTAGAATGCCGCCTTGTTGGGTTGCGGCATGTTTTCCACTATGTCGAGTAGCCTCTGCCTCTGATCCATGGCTTGGCTTCACCTGCCGCGTAGTGTTGGACGTGCACGCTTAACCGGGTATATAGCCTCCTTGGGCGCGGCCTCGAAGGGTTCAAGGTACTTGCGTAGTACCTTCGGTATGACTACAATGCCGTCAGGCTCCTGGAAGTTCTCCAGTATGGCGGTTATAGTCCTCGTTGACGCTATTCCAGTGGAGTTCAATGTGTGTACATATTCCCTCGTCATGCCCTTCTTCCTCACAAGCCTAATGTTTAGGCGGTAGCTCTGCCAGTCCGTAGTGTTGCTTGCGCTAACCATCTCTCTGTACCTTCCCTGGGCCGGCATCCACGCCTCCAGGTCGTACTTCTTGGCGGCTGGGGCTCCCAGCTCACCTGCAGCTACGTTGACCACGCGGTAGGGTATGCCCAGGCCCTGGAACAGCTCCTCAGCGTTCCTTATCAGCTCCTCCAGTATGTCCCAGCTCTCCTCGGGCCTGGCGTAGACGTACTGCTCAACCTTGTGAAACTGGTGGACGCGGAAGATGCCCTTCAAGTCACGATTGCCGGCGCCCGCCTCGCGACGGAAACATGGGCTGACGCCTATCAGCTTTATTGGCAGCTCGTCCTCAATTATCTCCTCGTTGCTGTAGAGCCCGGCCAATGGATGCTCAGCTGTCGCTATCAAGTAGAGGTCCTCGTCCTCAACCTTGTATATAGCGTCCTTGAAGGTCTCCATGTCTATTGCACCCATCAATATGCGGTGCCTAATCATGTAAGGTGGTAGAACCAGACGGAACCCCTTCGCAGTCAACTTGTCAATTGCGTACATAAGGAGAGCCATATCAAGCCATACTATGTCGTCAAAGAGGTAGTAGAACCTGGAGCCCGCAACCTCCGCGGCCTTCAGCGTGTCACCGAGCCCAAGCACCTTCTCAAGCATATCAGCGTGGCCTACGGGGCGCCACTCAATAAGCTCGTAGTCCACCTTGAAGCCATACTTCTCCGTCTGCCCCCTGAACTGCTCCAGGAACCCCTTGTAGACGCGGGGTCTTCCCCAGAACCTTACTGGGACATTGTACTCGTCGCTTGGGCCCTCAGGTACGGATGGGTGGACGATGTTTGGAAGAGAGAGGAGAACACGGTTCCTCTCAGCCTCTACCTCCCTAAGCCTCTTCTCCAGCTCCTCCCTCTCTCTCAGAAGCCTCCTAGCCTCCTCTATGAGCCTCCTTTTTTCAGCCGGATCCTTGGCGCGTGCTATAGATCTGGTTATTACGTTGTGTTTATGCCTAATCTCGTCTACTAGTCGCTTCAGCCTCCTCCACTCCTGGTCCAGCGTCACAGCCTTGTCGACGACAACGGGGTCAAGGCCGCGCTTCCTCATACTCTCTCTAAGCACGTCAGGGTTCTCACGGAGGTACCGTAGAATACTCCACGTCAAAGCTGGCCCCTCTCGCCTTCAACCCCTGGGGCAGGCCAGGTCTAAGGCACCTTATTCCTACCGGGGCGGCTCGCCACGGTGGTCCCCTCAGCATCCACGTGGTAGTCGCTCAGTGATGCCGGTCCAGGCCCTCACGGTTTTCATCGCCGCCCCGTTCTTTTATGCCTGGCCCATCTGCTTCTTTAGCTCATCGTATCTCTTTATCCATTCCTCTACCACATCGTAGCCGAACAGCTCCATGAGAAACTTTCTTCCCTCGGGGGTCACGCGGCGCGGATCCCAAAGGGTCTCAAGGTCTAACTCTATCTCCACGTCCTTGAGCTCTGGTACGGCTTGCCTTATCACCTCTTCAGCCATGTAGGCTATCTGCATCGCGACGGGACAGCCGGGAGCGGTTACGCCGAGCCTTATCTTTGCTTTGGGCTCATCCGTTATCTGGATGTCATAGACGAGCCCGAGGTCGTAGATATTGACTGGTATCTCGGGGTCATATACGTTCTTAAGCGCCTCTATTATCTTGCGTTTTATCTCCTCCTTGTTAATCTTGCCCTGCGTCACTGTGCATACCCTCCCCGGGTTGTGGTGCTTTAAGCACTGTTAATAATGGTTGCCGCGTCCGCCTCCTCCACTATGGCCTCCGCTAAGCCTCTCAGCCAAGGGCGCAGCTATAGCATACGCCAGGAGGGGTGACACAATAGTCAAGGCTATTCCGACTACGAGCAGGCCGGTGCTGCCGCCATGTTTACCCAGGTACGCAAGGTACAAGCCAGCGGCAGCTATCGGGGCCAGCACAGCGTTCAGCACAATGACTCCCTTGAGGAAGCGTCTTCGCGCCTCACCCCTGCTGCTCACCCCTCTCCACCTCCTCGAGCAGCCTCCTAAGCTCCTCAAGCACGCTTCGCGCCTTCTTCTGTGCCTCCTCGCAGTCCTTCCCCGAGGCAAGCACCTTGACCTCGATTATAGGCTCCATGGTTTCATGGCCCTTCGGGTGGCTCTTAGTGTAGCAGTCGGGGCACCGCTTGGAGGCCCTGCGCAGAAGCGGTGCGAGACTCGACTCTGGCACACCCTTGATGGTAACACCTTCCTCAGCGACACAGAGCTTGGGCAAAATTGGCTCCAGCAGCTCAATAACATGGTCCATCATAGCTTGCATCTCGGCAGGCACGCCAGGGAGAACGAAAAGCTGGCACCCTCCAGCCACTATGTAGGCGCCGGGAGCGGCTCCAACGGGATTAGGAATTGGCTTAGCGGAGGCTGGGAGACGTGCCATCTTAAGCCTCTCCCTGGTAAGGCCTAGCCCTGCGCGGCGGTAGAATTCCTCAACCATGTGCTTAGCCTCCTCGTCGACGACTAGGGGTTGGTGGAGGGCGGCTGCGACAGCCTCCATAGTCATATCGTCGTCTGTCGGTCCGAGGCCCCCCGTGGTGACAACTATCTCTGCTCGTCTGCAGGCCTCCCCGACTGCCTCAACTATGTCGTCAAGCTTGTCGGGGACAACTATGATGCGTTCAACGCTCACCCCCCGAAGAGTTAGCCTCGAAGCTATCCAGGCAGCATTAGTGTTCACAACCCGGCCTATCAGCAGCTCGTTACCGATACTTATTATCCATGCGCGTGGCCGCCTCAGCGCACGCCACCGTGAAAAACCCCGGCACGGCCCCTCTTTTTCCACGCGCGCCGCCCCCCGGACAGCCCCGAAAAGGGGCATGGATGATGGTGGGGGACTTGCCTCCCGCAGTTCTCCCCGACATTGCAGCAAGCATGGCGATGAGTAGAGAAGGGACGGCATCATAGAAAGACGTGAACCGGAGGAAGAAGGGCCCGGACACTCTTAGTAGAGGAGGCGTAGCGCCAGGCTGTCATCAGCCTTTAGCACCACATCCTTTGACTGGGGGAATGTGTAGTGGACTTCTAGGAAGTTCTTCCTGAACTCAGTGACCTCGCGGGCTACGCGGGAGGGGTCCTCGTTCTCAATGAGTACGCGGCGGAAGAACTCCGCTATCGTTTTCATATCATCCTCCTTCATGCCGAACCTGGTCATCTCTTGTACGCCTATGCGGAGCCCACTAGGATCTTTAATGGCGTCTGGAGGGTCGTAGGGGAGTAGGTTCTTGTTCACTATTATGTTGGCTTCCTCGAGCAGCTTAGCCGCCTTAGCCCCGCCGCCTTGCTTCCTCACATCTACGACCACTTGATGGCTCCTAGTATAACCCAGATGTTCACCGAGAACCTTGAAGCCCTCAGCGGCGAGAGCCTCGGCTAGGGCGTGTGCGTTCCTAACGGTCTGGTCTGCATATGCTTCTCCGAAGTGCTTCATCTCTGCGGCGGTGACAGCGAGCGCGGGGAGTCTGTGGAGGTGATGGTTGCTCACGAAGTATGGGAATATGGCCCTGCCTATAGGCTTATAGAGCTCCTCCGAGCGCGTCGCTATTATGCCGCCCTGCGGGCCCGGGAAAGTCTTGTGAGTAGAGGCGGTCATCACGTCAGCCCCTTCGTCGAGGGGGTTGTGCCATCTCTTTCCGACTATGAGTCCCAGCACATGTGCCGCATCGTAGACCAGCTTGGCTCCGACACTGTGCGCGGCTTCGGCTATCTCGCGAACAGGGTGAGGGAAGAGGTAGACGCTGCCGCCGAGCACCACGAAGTTAGGCTTAACCTTCTCTATCAGCTTCACAGCCTTGTCAACATCAACGTTCATAGCCTCGGCATCGTATGGCATCTCGATATGCTCTATGCAGAGTGCGCCGAGCGTGCCGAACTTGGTGTGGCTCACATGGGCGCCAGCCTGTACCGGCGCTATGACAGCCTTGCCCCCACATGGAGCCAGGACGCGGAAGACAGCAGCGTTAGCCGTGGTGCCACTTACGGGCCTAGGGTCAACAATGGCGCCGCCAAGTAGCTCACCTATCAGCCTTGCAGTTCGCACTTCGACCTCGTCCACATACCTGGTGCCCTGATAGTAGCGCTTGAAGGGTTTCCCTTCGGCGTAGCGGTGCATCATATCAGACATGTAAGCGGCCTCCGCAAGGGGGCTCATCACGTTCTCGCTAGCTATGAGGTTTATCGTCTCGTAGTGGCGCCATCTATTGTGTGCGAGCGTGAACTCGAGTATCTCACGCACCTCCTCGGGGAGACTAGGTAGAACCCTCTCCCAGAACCCCGGCAAGAGCATCATCCGGTACCATGTAGCTCGCGGCTCGGAGGCTAAAATACAGAGATAGAGCCTAGGCCTCCGCGAAAGCCACCGGCCTCTCCCTTGCAGCGATCATGCGAGCCTTCTCCACTGCTTCCACAACCATGTTGTATGTGAGAGGAAAGCCTATCTCATCCTCCTTGCGGCGCAGAAGCCAGTAGGCCTCAACAACGTTGCTCCACTTATCCATGTTCGCTGCCAGTATAGTGGCGGCCTTATCTATAGCCTCGTAGAGCCTCTGGTCAACATAGGGTGTCTTCGGCATAACCCCGTGTCCCCCCAAAGAGGCAGCTTGTGTCGGAACCCTCCTTTCAGTGTTACCCGTAGACCCTGGTACTACCTAGAATCCTCTCGCAGCCTCGCCTTGGCCGGTGGTTCTCTCTTCTCGTGGGTTGCAAGGTGGATTATGGGGCTGGAGGTGCTTAATGGCTTGGAGCAGTCCTGGAGTAGTTACGCCGGGGTCTCACTGTGTCTGCGGCACTCGAGCTCCGGGCGGATCTACCCGTACTGGACGCAGGCCTAGACCTCACGCTCACAGCCCCCAAGCCTGTGGACGCAGAGATAGTCATCTACGGCGGCCTCGATCCGGACACGGACGAGCTGATAGAAAACGCCAAGAAGGCCGTGGAGATACTCAGCAGAGAGTATGGTGTCGAGGCGCTAGTGGTCCCTAACACGATCTACTGGGGCATGGGGCCAGGGCTTGGAATGCCCTATGGCATCCCTGTGCTTGTTATAAATGGGAAAGAGGTGTCCCGTGGACGAGTGCTCTCGCCCGATGAGATAGTCGTGCATACCCTAATGCTCCTCGGCCACAGCGGCGAAGAAGACGTAGCCCCCATAGTGGGGGTGGAGCGTAAGCAGCTAGAGGCAGTAGCCACAGCCTGGTAGCCTCCTAGGCTCAGCCCCTCCCTCCATTCTGAGCCCTATCCTCCGAGCAAGCGCTTTCTCAGTATATGTCACAGCCTCCCTAACGGCCTCGTCTATGCTCCTCCCGGCGGCGAGGAAGGCCGCAAGGTAGAAGCTAAACATGTCGCCAGCACCAATCGTGTCCGCGTCTATCCCTCTTCCCGGCCTATACCAGCAGCATTGCCCCCCGTAGAGTAGGACTGCGCCACGCCTACCCATAGTAACCACGAGCCCCACACCTTTAGGCGGTGTGGGGAGAGTGAGACCCTTTCCGAGATCCTCGTCGCTAGCCTTAACTGCGGCGAGCCTTGAAGCTGAGGCCACGTAGCTGGCGCGTGAAAGCGCCACAGGCCCCGAGTTCGACACAGTGCCGTCGCTAAGCGCGAGGCGGGCGAAACCCTGCAGATCTAGCACGATGGTGCTGTGGAGCAGCGCTGCACGGATAGTGTCATCCACGCTGAGTTCGTCGGCCACGGGCGCTATGAGTCCTACCTCAGCGTCTATGGTTAGCGGCCTACAGTGCCCCGGCGGACGGATGAGTCTTGAGGATCTCTTGTCGCCCTCCACATAGTGCTCGAAAACCGCTGGCCTGGCCTCGCAGCCTGGAAGGGCCTCGGCCCAGGGAAGGAGCCTGGAAGCCTCCCTAGCGTAGAGCAGTGGGCCGCCGGGCCGCTTCACTCCGTCAATAAGGTCTACCGTAGGGGCCGCGTAGACAGCTACCCTCACGCGCCTCAACGGGCTACTCCTCTTCCTCCTCGCGCTCCTCCTCAATCCTTATCCTCGCGGCGTGCTTCTCGGCCTGCTTGGCGTGAGCGTAAATGTGGTAGACTAGATCCTTTGGGGTGAAGATATAGGTTGCGTGGTCGCCGGTGCCGCAGATGGGGCAGGCGTAG
>CAZIWH010000009.1:0-38368 GCA_964542985.1 uncultured Hyperthermus sp.
AGGGAGAGGGGTGGACAGTGAGAGGCGAGGCCGATGTAAAGACCATAGTAGGCTTCCTTGCTCTAATGGCCTTCGTGGCCGTGGTTGCGTTCAAGATGGGTTACTACAGCTGTTGCTGCCAGTACGCCCGTGCAGCCCCCCAGGTTGTAACCGTCACAGTCACGCAGACGGCCCTCAGCCACACGGCAGCCTCCTCCGCCCCTGCAGCGGAGCAGTGCCCCCAGAAGCCGGTAGTGCTCCGGGGGAGCGGCTCAACATTCGTATGGCCTGCAATGAACGCGTGGGCCTCCGGGTTCCACCGCGTCTGTCCTACAGTCACGGTGGAGTATGCGGGCGGCGGCAGCGGCAAGGGCCAGAAGGACATCATAGAGAGGCTCGTCGACTTCGCGGGCAGTGATCCACCCCTAGCGTCCAAGTACGTAAAGGAGTACCGCGGGAAAATAATGCAGTTTCCGGTAGTGCTTGGCGCCGTGGTGGTGAGCTACAACATACCCGGGCTGGATAAGCCGCTCCGCCTCAACGGCACGGTGTTGGCAGAGATATATCTCGGCAAGATAAGGTACTGGGACGATCCAGCGATAAGGGCCCTCAACCCCGGCGTAAAGCTGCCCCATCACGAGATAATAGCTGTCCATCGGAGCGATGCGAGCGGCACCACACAGATCTTCACAACCTTCCTATACAAGTCGAGCCACGGGCTCTGGCCCCGCAGCCTCGTCGGTAAGGTGATTGACTGGCCAGTGGACAAGACTGGTCGAGGCATAGGGCAGCAGGGCAACCCGGGCGTGGTGGAGGCGATACGGAGCACGCCCTACAGCATAGGCTACGTGGAGTGGGCTTATGCGCTCGAGTATAAGCTGCCAGTAGCGTTGATAGAGAACCCCTACGGCCGCTTCATAGCCCCTAGCAAGGAGGCCATATCCGCCGCGTTTAACCTCCGCAACCCGCCCAGCCCGTTAGATGACTGGACGAAGACGGCGGAGTCCTTTGTCTACTCCAACGCCAGCAAGGACGCCTACCCGATAGCGGGGCAGACCTTCCTCATAGTCTGGAGGAAGCAGAGCAACCCGGACAAGTGTCTAGCCCTAAAAGCGTTCATAAGGTACGTAGCGACCGAGGGGCAGGGCATGCTCCCTAGGGGCTACGCCCCGCTCCCGACAGTGCTCCGCAAGGTGGCACTGGAGGCCGCGAAGCTGCTGGAATGCCCAGCGAGCGGGGGGTGACCCCCACGATGCCGCTCATGCCCAGGCTCCGCAGCCGCGACGACCACAGGTTTTTCGCCCTTCACCTGCCTACAACGTTCATAGCCCTGCTCATACTCCTCTCCATGTTGACCGTGCTGGTGCTCTACTCGCTACCCATACTTCACCGGGAAGGCTTGAGCGTATTCACCACAAATGTCTGGAAGGCGCCGGAGAACAACCCCCAGGGAGAGAGGTATGGTCTAGCCGCGGCCATCTACGGCACACTCTACACGGGGCTCATAGCCCTCATGGTCTCCACGCCCCTAGCGGTCTCCCTCGCGGTGGCGATAGAGGAGTTCGTGCCCCGCCGCCTTCAGGGCCTCGTCTCAACGCTAACCGACCTCATGGCGGCGACGCCGACGATAATCTACGGCCTCTGGGCGATGGCCTACCTGGCTCCCTTGATGCTCAAGGTGCTCAGCTTCCTCCACCGCTACCTGGGCTGGCTCCCCTTCTTCTCTCAGCCCCCGGTCACGGGCTACACTATAGCGACAGCGGGCGTGATGCTCGGGATAATGTCTACGCCTTACGCGGCCTCGGTGATAAGGGAGGCGTACAAGATGATACCCAGCCACTTGAGGGAGGCTGCATACAGCCTCGGCGCCACTAGATTTGAGGCTATAAGGCTCCTCCTCTCAACGATAAAGCCGAGCATAATCGCGGCCCTAGCCCTGGCCTTCGCCCGCGCAGTGGGCGAGACCGTGGCGGTCAGCCTGGTAATAGGCAACAGCTTTACAATATCCCCCTCCGTGACCGTGCCTGGCTACACGATATCTAGCCTCATAGCGGCGCAGTTCCCCAATGCGGGGTTCTACAAGTACATGACGAGCGCCTTGTTTGCCGGGGGCCTCGCCCTGTTCTTCATAGGTCTCGTCGTGAACGCGGTCGCGGTCTACTATATGAGGAAGTGGGAGGAGGAGATAGGCCATGTCTAGCCATCCAAGGATAGAGGCGTCAAGGAGGATTAAGAACGTTGCCGGCGTCGCTGCGATAATCGTGCTCGCAGCCCTAGCCTTGTCCCCTCTCTTCCACATAGTGGCAGTGGTTGTTCTCAACGGGCTCCGGGCGATAGAGCTCACCGGGCCTCTTGACTTCCTCGCGGCGCCGCCAAACCCGCAGAACCCGAGGCACCCGGGCGGTATAGGCCCAGCCCTCGCAGGCACAGCCATACTGGTAGCATTGACCTCCATATTCTCGATAGCGTTGGCGCTGCCGACGGGTGTCTTCGTAGCGGAGTTCAGGAGAGCGGGGATAAGCAGGCTCACCCTGGTGCTGACGCTGATACTTGTCGAGTTCCCCACGGTGCTCGTGGGCCTAACGGTCTACGCGACCGAGGTTAAATGGGTTCAGCGTTACAACATGCTTGCCGGCGCCATAGCGTTGGCGATAGTGGTGCTCCCCTACATGGCTGTCCACGTGAGTGAGGCGCTCCGCCACGTGCCGAAGGACCTGCGTGAGGCAGCGTTCAGCCTTGGAGCCTCCAGGCTCAAGACTGTCTACGAGGTGGTGCTCTCGGTCGCCAGAAGGGGGATACTAGTAGGCATATTGATAGGCGTAGCCAAGGCGGCGGGCGAGACAGCGCCACTGCTCTTCACTGTCGGAGGGTTCTTCGATACCTATCCCTCCGGGCTCCTGAAGCCTGGGGGCGCCGTGCCCCTCATGATATACGAGTATATCCAGCAGCCTGGGCAGGGCTACCACATGCTCGCTTGGGGTGCAGCCCTCGTCCTCATGGTGATAGTGTTCGCCGTGATGATAATAGCGAGGATGGGCGTGAAGGAGGTGAGGCTCTAGCATGCCCGTGCTCGAGGTTCGCGGTCTGAATATCTGGCTCGCGGGCCGCCACGTAGTGAAGAACGTTAGCTTCAGCGTCGAGGAGGGCACAGTGTTCGCCCTCATGGGGCCCAGCGGGAGCGGGAAGAGCACGATACTGAGGGCAATAAACAGGCTCCTGGATCTCTACGAGGAGGCCGAGGTTAAGGGAGAGGTGATTCTCGACGGCGTCAACGTCTACGACCCGGACGTGGACCCCCCATGGGTGAGGCGGCGTATAGGGATGGTGTTCCAGTACCCCAACCCGTTTCCCCACATGAGCATCTACGACAACGTTGCACTCGGCCCCCGGCTGAACAGAATGGTTAAGAGCAAGAAGGAGTTGGATGAGCTGGTGCGGTGGGCGCTTGAGAAGGCCTACCTCTGGGACGAGGTGAAGGACAGGCTGCACCAGCCGGCCGCGAAGCTGAGCGGCGGGCAGAAGCAGAGGCTCAGCATAGCCAGGGCCCTCGCGCTCAAGCCCAGGTTGTTGCTCATGGACGAGCCTACGGCGAACCTGGACCCCGTGGCTACGGAGAAGATAGAGGAGTTGATGCTCAGCCTCAAGAAGGACATACCGATACTCCTTGTGACCCATGACCCACAGCAGGCTGCGAGAGTTGCAGACTACACGGGCTTCCTCTACTACGGCGAGCTTGTCGAGGTGGGGCCGACGGGCAAGATATTCACGGAGCCCGAGAACCCGTTGACGGAGAAGTACTTGCTACGCCGCCTCGGCGCCGGAGGAGGGCGCTGAACTCCGTCACCCTACCTATATTAGCCGGGTTCTTGGGCGGACACTACCCCGGCCCGCCATGAGCCCCCAATGGGCTCCTCTGGTTTGGGCCGGGGTGGGAGGGTGGGCGGCTTCGCCAACGACCTGGCGTCCTACTATGCGACACTAGTGTTCATAATGAATCCTTTCGGCGCCGTGCCGATATTCATGGATATCGTTGAGAGGCTGCACCCCTGGGAGAGGAGGAGGCTTGCCAACTTCGTTACAATGGTCGTCATAGTGCTCCTATTCCTCACTGCGTTCGCGGGGGACCTCCTGCTGAGGCTATACATGATAAGCATTGACGAGTTTAGGTTCGCGGGGGGTGTCGTCCTCTTGGCTATAGCGTTGCACAGGCTTGGCGGCGAGCCGGTTACGCAGACCCCCGACCCCCGGGACGCGGCGCTGGTGCCGCTCGCTATGCCGCTGCTCGTCGGCCCAGCCACGATGACTTATGTGATAGTGTTCGCGCACAGCGGAGACATGGCGGCACTGCTAGTGGCGATAGTGCTCGCCTCCGTAACTGTCTGGGCGTTCCTCCTGGCAGCTGAGGCTCTGCTCCGCGTCCTGGGGAGGAGTACGATGAAGGTGTTGACGAGGATAACCTCGCTGTTCGTGGGCGGCGTCGGTGCGGCGATGATACACGCGGCGCTGGTGCACTGGGGCATAGCGGCCCGCTAGCCTCTGCAGGGCAGAAGCTCGGCTACGAGAAACATGCTAGTCCCGGTTCTCTCTGCGAGCCACCTCGCCGCCTCCTCTGCCTCCCTCCTGGTGGAGGCCACGGCGTAGACTGCGGGCCCCTTGCCCGATACGCCTGCAGCCACGACGCCGGGAAGCCCCAGCGCCTGTAGAACCGTGTCGGCTCCACCCCCGGTTGCGGCGGCTGTGGCTGCGCCGTTGAGCACTGCGGCGCCCCACCAGTCCCCGCTCTCCAGGAGCCTCCAGGCCGACCGGTAGGCCCTCCCAAGCCGGGCGAATGCCTCCCTTGAGACGGTTCTTATGCTCCTCCTGCCGGGCACTGCTATCCCCGCGTAGCCCTCCCAGCCTTTCCAGGTGTAGAGTATCTCCTGCCTACGGTTGTCCGTAGCGTAGCCCCCGCAGCCACTCACCGCCAGGTGGTCGTCCAGGGCCCCGGTGACGGTGAGCCCCGCCTTTCTGGCTGCCTTGACGCCGAGCCTCGCAAGCCCGAGAAGGCCAGGCGGCTCAACGCCCCGCAGCCTCAGCGCAGCCTCTAGGAGCGCGTTGATTAGCGCGCTGCTCCCCTTGAGCCCCGCCTCGTAGGGTATCCTGGTCCAGGCCTCCGCGCAGAGCCCGCTCAGCGGCCTAGAGCCCAGCCACTCGGCAGTAGCCTCGTCAACCGCGCGGAGGATAACCGGGTCCACCTCAACCACGCCGTCCGGCACCCTGCTCCTACCGGCGTAGCCGCTGCAGCGCCTCACCCTGACGCGCAGAGGCAGGGAGAGCGCAACGGCGGCCCCCAGGCCCCCAGTGCCTATAGCGTTCACCACCCCGAGGGCGCCGTGCGCCCACCCCTCAGCCCAGTCCACACAACTCACCCGGCACCAGAAGCAGCCCGCCCCCGATTAACCCTTCAAGAGAACAGCGCCGTTACGAACATATATGAAAAACGTTGTCTGCCGAGGCCCTCTTAGCCCCACCTGCTAGGGTTGGCAGCCGCCTAGCTCTGTGTAGGCGTCGACGTATAGTATCGCCTCCCGGTATTGCTTGCCGCTGCCCAGGTCTAGGACGGTATATGGTGTTGGCGACTCGTGCGCGGTGAGCCAGAGCTTGCACAAGCCATCGACCCGGTACGGCCGTTTGAACTGGAAGCCTATGGTTATGAAGTTTATGTATAGGCTGCTGCTCTCTGCTCCGAGGGCTACGCCCAGCAGCCCAGCGTCGAGGTCGCCGAAGGGTAGCCCGAGGCCGGCTGAGAGCAGCTCAATCGTACCAACATCGTAGGCTAGCTCAACATTGCTCACGCTTATGGCACCAGAGTGCCAGCCTAGGTCTACGCTAGGCCAGTTCAGCTCGATGTTCATGAACGGCTTGAAGGCCTTGGCCTCGTCCAGCATCGAGAAGGGCGCGGCCTCCGCCCAGCCGGCTATGAACGTCTCGCCCGTGTCCAGGTTGTGCACTATTATCGGCCTAACCATGGTAGTGTTGACGAACACCCCGGGCACAGGGTACCAGTGAACGCCGTCCTCTGTGGCTTCAAGCCCGTAGATGGCCTTGGCTACGTCGCCCTCAATGCCCATCGATACTAGGTAGGATACCCTGCTTGTAGCGTAGAGCTGCACGTCCAGCTCCTTCACATGGTTGGCCGAGTAGAGGCAGTAGGGGCCGTCCAGTGTTTGGCGGCAGTAGCTGGGCAGCCTGACGCCGCTGAGATCAAACTCCGTGTACGCTTTTAGCTCGATCCATTGCTTGTCGCCCTTCAGTAGGAACGAGGGCCCGGCCACCACGTAGCCCCCCTTCTCCACGCTCCCGTGCTCCGTCGTGTAGCCTACGCCCATTATGCTGAACTGGAGCTGAAGGCCGCCACTCGACTGGCTGTATAGGAACATGTGCTCGGTAACGGTGTCCATTATCTGCTTGTCCGGGCCATATATGTAGGCCACGGCCAGCGGCAGGTACTGGTCGTAGTAGATCCTGCTGGAGTACAGCACTAGGCGGTGGTTAACGTTGATGTCTCTCTCCTTGGGCGGGTAGTCCTGTGGCCTGTACCGCCATGTGCCGTGCAGTGGAACCGTTATGGTTGCTGCTAGGCCCTGTTTCAGCAGTAGCTGCGGGTTTATGGTGGCCGACTCGGCGTCCATTAGGACTGTCCCGTTCCTCAACGTGGCTGCCGTGAGGACTATCACTGGTGGCTCGAAGTCCCTGGCTGTGAGGCCGTGCTTCGCCGCCCACAGAGTCCACTCCGCCAGGTAGCGGTGGAGCCTCCAGGCCGGCACCAGGGTCTTGCCTCTCCCCTCCCCGAGCTTCACTATGCTGCCGTTCGGCGCCCAGCCGTACACCGTTACTCCGATGCTTGCGGTGCCCCAGCTGCCTGGGGCCCTGGGCTCCACCAGGAGGCCCCCCGGCGTCCAGGGCAGCGGCCTAGCGTAGGAAACCACGGCGCCGTTAAGGAACCCCTCAACGGCCACGGGCCTATGGTAGAAGCCTATAGCGGCCACAGCCGCTGCGGCGAGCACGGCGGCGAGCAGAGAAGCCCTACGCACCACAACCCCACCCACACACCAGGCTCCACGCCACTAGTCTCCCATCCGTCAGTTAAGCCAGCTACCTCCCCATGCCAAGGAGACTAGCCGAGGAAGTGAATACTGTCTTCCTGCCCTTATGTATCGTCGGTATGGGTGCTGGTCCCCGTGTTGGGGCTTGTATCTGTGGTGGGCGCAACGCTTAGCGTCTGGACCCTGGGTCCAGGCGGTGTGGGGCACGGCGGTGGAAACTAGGCTCGTCGTCGGCGACGCTGAGAGGCTCCGGGCTCTCCTGGAGGCGGCTCGGGGCCCCACGCTCTTCCTCGTGGTGGCGGGCGCCACGGAGACCTCAACCATACCCGGGATAAGCATCGCGGGGCCTAGCCCCGAGGCCACCGTGCTGACGCCGACGCTGGACGTCGAGTACCTCGTGGCGGGGAGGCCGGTGATGCTCGACGTGGTCCCCGTGAGCCCCGAGGGCCTCCCAACCCCGGCGGTAATAACACGGGCCGTGCTCAGCCTCCTCGACTCGGTGGGCTACGCGGCGGTAGACGCGGGCTGCAAGTTCGCCCCGAGGGTGCCGCACCTAGCCCTGCCGCCTAGGAGGCCGGGGGCGAGAATAGACGAGGGCCCCGCCCTCCCCAGGGGGACCGCCGAACGCCTCTACCGTGCTGCGAAGCTGCTCGGAGAAACCATAGCTAGGGGCCACAGCCTCGTGGCCATAGGCGAGACCATCCCAGGCGGCACGACGGTGGCGGCGGCAGTGCTCGAGGCCCTCGGCCACGGGGGCCTAGGCAGGGTGAGCAGCAGCTCCGCCAGGAACCCCCACGGGCTCCGCCGCAGGGTCGTCGAGGCGGCGCTCCGGAGGCTCCGCAGAGGCGCCACAGTATTCGAGGCTGTGGACGAGGTCGGGGACCCGGTCCATGTCTCCGTTGCGGGGCTCGCCGCGGGGGCCGCGTCCGTGGGGGCGAGAGTGCTGCTGGCCGGGGGCACCCAGATGGCGGCGGTTCTCGCAATTCTCCGCGCGGCTGAGCCCGGGGCGCTCGCCGCGGTGGGCGTTGCTACGACGCCGTGGATAATACGCGACGAGAGCAGCGACCTCCCAGGTCTGGTCTCCGAGATAGCGCCCGGTGTGCCTCTGGCCTATACCGAGTTCAGCCTGGCCAGTAGCAGGTATCCGGGGCTAAGGGCCTACGAGCAGGGCTACGTCAAGGAGGGCGTCGGCGCCGGCGGCGCACTCTTCCTCGCAGCGGCCCGTGGCTTCAGCCAGGAGGAGGTGCTCGCAGCCGTAGAGGCGGAGTACGAGAGGATAACCCGGGGGCAGGGGGATGCTGCGGATAGAGGCTAGGCCCGGCAGCCTCCTAGTAGACCTAAGCGGCTCCTACACAGCAGCCTCCACGGTCGAGGGCCTGAGCAGGGTAAGCCACGTGGTCTTCAACTATGTGGACAAGGGGTTCCGCTGCAGCGACCCACAGGGCTACAGGAGGAAAGTCGCCCACAGCCTCGGGCTGGACCCCGAGGAGACGCTGGTCTTCATAACCGCGGTGGAGGAGGGCAGCTACATCCACCTCCGCGGCGACCAGGTGGAACTGGTCGCCACGGTAGGGCTCCGGCCCCCGGTCTGCGTGGAGCAGGAGACCGTCTACGAGCCTGCCGTGGCTACGATAAACATGCTCGTCTTCACGGAGGAGCCTATCACAATGGCCGCCCTCCTGGACCTGCTCCGTGTAGCCTCGGAGGCCAAGGCACTGGCCTCGGCGGTGCTCCTCCTCCGCTGCCCCGGGCCCCCCAGCCCAGCCTCCGGCACCGTGACCGACGCTGTAGCGGCGGTGGGCCCAGTGAGCAGCAGCGGCGCCCCCTGGGCGGGAATGGCGACCACGCTGGGCAACGAGGCGGCACGGCTGGCCTACAGTGCTGTGCTCATGGGCGACAACCGTGGCCCCGAGGAGAGGCTCCGCGACATCCTCGGCCTCGGCGTCGATGAGCTGCTGGACGACATGGAGAGGCTCTACTCCACCGCCCCCGTCCCCGGCGTGGATGTAGCGGAGGCGCGCAGGATGCTCCACAGGATGCTCGTGGAGCTGCTCCGGGACCCGAATGTCTGGGCCTTTCTCGCGGCCGTGAGGTGGCTCGACATAATGGGGCACAGCGGCGCCCTGCCAGGGGTGGATCCCGAGAGCTTCGACGCCGACACGAAGGCGATAGTGGCGGACGAGGCGCTGGCCTCGATGCTGGCGCTCTACGTCTCCGGGTTCCGGGGCCTCCTCGCCGCCTACTGGGTTGACCGCTCCAAGCGCCGCCTGGGCCTCAGGCTGGCCGGGCTCCCCGTCTTCGAGGACGATGCCGCCTCTGCGCTGACGGGGTCGCTGCTCAGCCTACTCTACACCAGGCTCCTCTCCCGCGGAGGCGGAGAGCCTTGACCCCCCGTGTGCCCGCGGCGGCGATCATGGCGGGCGGCCGGGCCGAGAGGATGGGCGGCGTAGCGAAGCCCTTCCTCCCCGTAGCCAGCGAGGCAATACTGTCCCGCGTGGCAGCCGCGGCCACGAGGGTCGCCCGCCACGTCGTGGCGGCGCTGTCGCCCTACACGCTTGGAGCCGCCGGCTGTCCTCCGCTGCTGGACGCGTGCATCCTCCTCCCAGGGCTCGGCTACCCCCGCGATCTGGCCATCCTCGCCTCCCTCGTAGAGGCCCGCCCCCTTCTAGTCCTCCCCGGCGACGCCCCCTGCCTCACCCATAGGCTGCTCCGCTGGTTCATCTCCAGGGCCCTCGGCCTCGCGGCGGCGGTGGCGACGCTGACCCATCGAGGCATGCCCCTAGGGGTCTCCCTCATCGCCTCCCGCAGCAGCTGGGAGCCCTGGGAAACACTGGAGGCCCCCGAGTGGGCAGCCCAGGAGCTGGTGAATGTGAACACGTGGAGCGACTACAGGAGGGCCGTCGAGGCATGCGGGTGAAGATACACGGTGGCTCCACGCCGCCATGCTGCCACGACTTCAGCGCCCCCCTCAACCCCCTAGGCCCCCCGCCCCGGCTCCAGGACATCGTCGAGGAGTGCATCGCCAGGCGCGTGCACCTACGCTACCCTCATCCCCGTCTCCAGGGGCTCCGGGAGAGGCTCGCAGACTGGCACCGCCTCGACCCCCAGCAGGTGGTGCCGCTCAACGGGGCCGCGGAGGCCCTCGCGCTCCTCCCCCCACTCCTGGGCGCCAGGAGGCTCGTAGTGGTAGAGCCCTGCTTCGGCGACCACGCCGCCCATGCAAAGGCGTGGGGGATTCCTCTGCTCCGTGTAGCCTGGCGCCAATGGCCCCTCCCCCTAGGTCTCTTGGCCGAGGCCGCGGGGGAGCGGGGCGTCGTCCTGGTCTCGAGGCCCGTCAACCCAACCGGAGCCCTCCCCGCCGCGGGGGAGCTGGAGGAGCTGGCCGCTATGCTGTGGAGGCGCGGCGGCCACCTCGTGGTCGACGAGGCGTTCATCGACTTGAGCCCCGGCGCCGAGCCCCTAGAGCCGGGCCCTGGGCTCGTAGTTGTGAGGAGCATGACGAAGACCTTCGCCACCCCGGGGCTCAGGCTAGGCTACGTGGCGGCGGAGCCGGGGCTCGCAGAGAGGATCTGGATGGCGCTGCAGGCCTGGCCCGTGGGCGGCCTCGAGGAGTGCGTCTACAAGAGCCTCCTGGCCGACGAGAGGAGCCGCTGGCACGTCTCCACCGCCAGGCTACTCGTCGCGGAGGAGGAGCCCAGGTTGAGGGCCGCCCTGGGCTCCCTCGGCCTAGGCGCAGGGGAGAGCCGGGCCCCCTTCCTCCTTCTCAGCCACCCGTGGCTCCCGCATCCCTGGATGGGGAGGCTCCTAGCCCGCCATGGCGTCTACGTCCGTGACGCCTCGAGCTTCCACGGCCTCGGGCCAGGCCACAGCAGGGTCTCAATAAGAACCGTAGGGGAGAATGATGCGCTGATAGAGGCCATGAGGAGAGTGGTCCGGGATGCGTAGGCTGGCCTGCCTAACAGCCTTCCTCACCAGGCTCCCCGCGCCCTGCAGCAGCATAGAAGACGCGGCCCGCGGCTTCCCCCTAGTCCCACTCGTCGGGCTCCTGGAGGGCCTCATAGTGGCAGCCGCCGTGGCCGCTGCGCCCAGGCCGCTGCTAGCAGCCGCTGCCGCGACCCTCCTCCACCTCGCCGTGACCGGGGGCATCCACCTGGACGGCTTCGCGGACTACAGCGACGTCCTGGGCGCCGGCGCAGCCGGAGAGGCAGCGGAGAGAATAATCAAAGACCCCAGGAGAGGTGGATTCGCAGTCTCCTACACGGCCGCGCTCCTCGCGGCGAGGCTCGCCGCGCTTGCCTCCCTCGCGGGGAGGCCGTGGGCGGTGGCATCGGCCTACGTGGCGGCCTCGGAGGCGATGTATGCGGCGGCCCGCCTGATGCCCGCTAGGGGCAGTGGTCTCGGAGCCCTCTTTGCTCGCGAGGGGGGACGGGACGCGGTCAACATTGTGGCCCTTGCGGCCGTGGGGGTGCTCCTCGCCGCTGCTGGCGGCCCCCAGGTGGCGGCTGTGGCGCTCGCCGCTGGGCTCCTAGTCGCCGTGGCTGTGGGCAGGGATGCGTCGAGAAGGCTTGGGAGGGCCTCGGGTGACGCGCTCGGCTTCGCCTATGAGGCTGCCTTGACGCTCGCCATGCTGGCTGAGGGGTGGCTGCTGGGTTGAGACCCCCGCTCCCCCTATGGCTCTACCCATCCCCCTGGCTGGTGGCCGTGGCGATACTCCTGGCCCACCTGCTGGACGCCATCTACCCCTATCACCGTGGCCTTGCCCTCACGCTACACCCGGTCCACACTTCCTACGTGCTCGCCAAGAGGCTGGCGCCCCCGGGGAGCAGCTTCATTCGCGGAGCCGCCGCCTGGCTCACAGTGATGGCCAGCCACCTCGCGGCTGCGGCACTCATACTCTACGTGGCCTGGAGCCTGGGGCCCCTGGCGTGGCTCCTCGCGGCGGCGGTGGAGGTTAAGCTGAGCATAGGGCTCCGCCTCCTCCTAGACACAGTCTCCGCCACTGCTGCGGCCCTCGAGGCGGGGAGGCTCGAGGAGGCCCGGATGCACGCACAGGGGCTGGTGAGGAGAAACCTCGCAGCAGCGCCGCCCGGCCTGGTGGCGAGCGCAGCAGCGGAGAGCCTCGCGGAGAGCCTAGTAGACGGCTACGTGTCGCCCCTCCTCTACGCCGGGCTGCTCGGTCCCCTGGGGGCTGTGGCGCAGCGGGTGGCAAACACACTCGACGGCGCCCTGGGCTTCAAGACGCCCGACTACCTTGAGGCGGGGAGGCTCAGCGCCTGGGCGGACACTGTGCTCAACTACCTCCCCGCCCGGCTCACCGTCCTCCTGATAGCCCTCGCGGCCCCCCTGGCCGGCTGCAGCGCCCGAGGCGCCCTCGCCGCCTGGAGGAGGTTCCACGGGGCCACGGAGAGCAGGAACGCCGGCCACCCCATGTCAGCCATGGCCGGCGCCCTGGGCGTGGCGCTCGAGAAGAGAGGCCACTACAGGCTAGGAGAAGGCATCCACCCCGGCGCCAAGGAGCTGAGGAAAGCCGTGAGGACAGCGGCTGTGGCCGCAGCCCTCTACCTGGCCGCAGTGGAGGCAGCGCTGCTAGCGGCCTAGCCAGCCCTACTGGCAGCACGCCTGGCCAGCAGCCGTCTAGCGGCCAGGATGTATACGGTTATCGCGACTGTCTTCGCGGCCAGGGAGGGTAGGGCGGCGCTGTAGCCGGGTATAACCCTGCACGCGTATAGCGTGCCCGCAGTGCCCATCGTGAGTCCTAGGAAGAAGCCGAAGGGCAGACCCACAGCCATCATTAGGGTGTAGGCCGCCAGGCTGGGCAGCAGGTACCTCCTCGCCCTGCCGCCCGCGGCGCGGGCTGCGACCGTGGCGGGCCCAACTATCTGGGACCATGCCAGCCCCGCGTAGCAGACAAGCACAGCGACTATGTAGACCATGAAGGAGTCCAGTATCAGCGACGCGAGCGAGAGGAGGACATAGGCGCCGCCGGCAACCAGGCAGGGGGCGACCACACGGCTAAACACATAGTCAAAACGTATGCCCATGGAAGCGAAAACGTAGTACACGGCGGATGACATCAAAACCACGCCAACAACGTCGTGGACAAAAGCAGCCACAGCCAAGGCCATCAGCGTGTGGGGCTCCGTGGAGACAAGGCTGCACAGGAGAGGCTTAACAGCCTCGCTGAAAACAAGCACCGCCCCCACGAAAAAGAGCCCGGCCACCCGCTCCTCATCCACGGCCACCCAGCCCCCGGTGGTATCTACCTGCTCAACGAGCTATACTCGAAGCTGCCCCACCCGTAGCAGGGCACGTCCATCCACAGGCTCCGCCAGTCCAGCTTAAGGTAGGCGGCAACATCTAGGCTCAGCTGCACGGGGCTACTGGAGCCACGCATATCCACCGTGTAGAGGGCGCGGTAGAGCACCGAACGCCAGCTAGACCAGGGGAGAAGGCTGCCAGAGTCAGCACCCCCCTCGACACGGATCGTGTCGCCCTTAACATCCACCTTCAGGGGAAGCGTCTTAGCGCTCAACATGGAGAACACATGAGGCTCCCCGAGAGCGGTAGAGGCCACCGATAACAGGTATGAAGCGGCCTCAGCGGCACCAGCCACAGCCTCCGGGACGAGTCCGACGGCCACACCGCCGCCTATGAAGAGGCCGGCGGCACCCGCAAGCCATAGAATCTCTTGATAGTACTTGTTAAGCTCGTCTGTGCCGCTTGTCCGGCCCTCGGCGGAGAGCACTCCCGCTATGAGCGCGGAGCCCTCGGTCTCCGTGGCGCTCAGATAGATCTTGTCCACGCCGTAGGAGTATGGCTTCATACTGGCAGCAACATCTACGATAAATGTATTGGCGTAAATTGTTGACCTAAGAGGCCTGCTAACTATTGTTGTTGCTGTGACTTCGCCGGCCTCTAGGAGCGTGCCGTTATCGGCCGACAGTATCTGGAGCATGAGGGGCTCGGCTGCCAGTATTCCATCGTTGCTTGAGGCGGGCCTGTAGACGGGCTTGTTGTCTTCCTCCTCGAGGCCCAGCGCGTACGCCACGTATGAGATGCTTGTGAACCCGACGTTTAGCTTGACCTTGTCTCCGGGGCCTATGCAGGGGACTATGGTCAGTGGTACCGCTTTGCCGGTGAGAATGTAGGGTGCTAGGAGGCTTAACGCGTCCTCCGCATCAACAGTCTTCCAGTACCACTGTTGCTGCTGCGCGCTTCCCAGGTACATGTTTCCTAGGAAGAAGGCGGCGGAGCCCTCCTCGAGGTACGTGCTGAAGTATATTGGGCCGGGCGCTGCGTTAGGCGTTATCGCCACCGGTATCGTCGTAACCCGCGTTATCTCTGCCACGGAGCCTGGTCTTTCTAGGGCGTAGTTGTGGTTCACTGTGTACGTGTTGTCGGAGGGGCTAGGCTGCACCACGCTGCGCGTGGTGGCTAGCCTGTAGCCCCCTACTGTGACGTAGAGGCCTGCGTGCCGCTTATCCTGCTGCCCGCCCGCCCATGTTATGTACGCCTCCACGCAGACGGTCAGCTTCGGCGGGTTTGACCAGAGGTTGAACGGTAGGTGCCATTCGGCTAGCAGCGTGACCGCCTGGGTGGGCTCGAGGAAGCCCCTGTAGCTCTTCCTGGCCAGTGGTGGCTGAAGCCAGTAGTTCTTGTATATCGTTACGGTTAGCTCTACCTGTGCTGGGGCGAAGGGCTTGAGCGTCACCGAGGCAGTCGCGATATTGGTGGCTGCTAGAGGCTTGTAGCTCCAACAGCGCATGTAGTATATGCTGTTCTCTGTGGGCGGCGCTGCTAGGTCTATGGCCTGGATGGACTTAGAGGCGCCGTTTGGCGAGGTGAAGGGCAGTGTATAGGGGGTCTCCCACCACGTGTTGCTGGCCGTGCTTGTGGGGTTTAGGATGGAGTGGAGTGCTTTACTTGATTGAAACGGGGATGGGATGGGGGTTCTCTGCTGCGCTGGTTTCAGCAAGGTGGCGGTTCTAGCGAGCCTCTCTATAGACGCTGGCGTTACATCTATGTCTAGTCTCGCGGCGCCCATGGTCATGCTGTAGCCGAACACCGTGTCGTTCATTATTGGTGGTGCGAACGGCGGTGTTACTAAGGCTGCAATTGTTCTCGCGGGTTTAACTATCCTTATCTCTAGGCTTCCCGCCCGGTAGGCTGCCAGCGTGTTCTCCTGTAGGGCTTCCAGCTGCTCCCGGGCGAGGGGCTTGCCGCCCAGCGTGGCCCCGGCGGGCACTATTACGAGCAGCTCCCTGCTACCCGGGGTCCATGCCAGGCCCTTGACCGGCACAGTGACTATCTTGACGTCCTTGTCCTCTACTAGGAGGCGGCGGGCCTTCTCCGGGTCCTCCCGGAGGAGCTGGGCGAGGGGCTTGCCGTCCACGAGGACCTCCTTCACCTCCGCGGCCTTGAAGGGCCTCAGGGGGTAGGGTATCGCTAGCACCGGCACCGGGCGGCCGCCGAGAAGCGCTACCACGCTGTAGCGGCTGGGCAGCCCCCGGGGCAGCTCCAGGACATAGGCCCTCACACTCATCGGTTGCGCGGAGCTGGGCAGGCGAGGCTGCTGCGCCAGCGCAGCCGGCGCCACCATGGGGGCGGCGAGGAGAGCCAAGAGGAGCACAGCAACGGAGGCGCGAGTAACCCCGTCCACCGGCACACCTCGTCACCGAGAGAGAGAGGCGGCCAAGCTATAGCAGCCACGCACATCACCGCCCTGTAGACCTGGACTGGATGAAGACAAAGAGAGGGCTCCGTGGCTGTAGGAGGGGCGGGCGTCTTCTCGCCAGGGTTGTCATCTGCGTCTGCCGCGTAGGAGGAGAATGGCGGCTGCCCCGGTGGCTGTAGACAGGGCCGCGAGGACTGCGGGGCTGCTCCAGCCTGCCGGCGGTGGATGGGTACTGGTGGTTTGTGCTTGGCTTGTTAGTGTCGCTCTCTGGGTCCTGGCGTGTGTCGTGTTGTTCGCCTCTTCCCTGTGGGCTGTTGCTCCGGCGCTGTGGCTTGTAGCGGGGCTTCTCGTGCTGCATGTTGTAGTTATGTTGGCTGTGCTGGCTCCCGTGGCGCCGTGTAGCGGCTCCAGTACGGGTGCGGTGGCTGCTAGCTTCTCTATCGTGTCGGGCGTTATGTCTATGTCTAGCTTTGCTCTACCCATAGTTATGCTGTAGCCGAAGATAGTGTCGCTGGATATTGGCGGCGTGAACGGCGGCACCGTTATGTACATGAGGTCCCGCGTGGGCACTATTATCCTGAACTCCAGGTTGCCCGTCCTGTACGCGGCGAGTGTCAGCTCTCTGAGCTCTTCCAGCTGCCGCTGTGTAAGCATGTAGCCGCATGCGGGCCTGGCGGGCACGATTACGAGCAGCTCTCTGCTGCCAGGGCTCCAGACTAGGCGCTTCACAGCCGTAGTAGTTATTGTTGGCGTTAACATACCGTGGTTCTCTGTAGCTACGGCTGTAGCAACGTTTAATGTGATGGGCTTGAGAGAATAAGGTACGGCCAGCGCTGGTATGGCGCAGCCACGGTAGAGGGCTACAAGAGCATGGTTCTCCGGTAGCCCCTGGGGCAGCTCCAAGATGTAGGCCCTCACGGCCGCGCCCGTGGGGCCTCCAGCTGGCGGCTGCCCGGCAGCAGCCGCGGCCGAGGCGGAGGCGAGGAAGAGAATGAACAGTGTTGCCGCCACAGTGGAGGACGCGGTGGAGCGCGCAACATGTCCACGGTATTCCATTTTACCGACGCCTCCAAGACGGATCCGAGCTACTTACCTGCCCCTTACATTTATGACTTATGTCATTGCTCTATTTTCGTAGTCTCTACGACGCGTCCCGCACTGCTTCCCCCGCTCCTGGGCACAGCCGGGGGAGAGCCTATATTATCGCCCGCGTAAGCAGCGGCTGCTAACGGTGACCCGCCGTGCCCAGGAAAGTGAAGGTGGGCATAGTTATCTACAAGGAGGTGGACGAGGACGGCGCAACCTGGTACATAGCGGTTGAGCCGACGAGCGGCGCGCAGGCGCAGGGGCAGAGCATAGAGGAGGCAGTGGAGAGGGTGAAGGAGGAGATAGCCAGGATGGCTGACGCCTGGTGCGAGTCGGAGGTAAGGGAGGCGGTGGATGCGAGGATAATTGAGGCCGAGCTACCCGACTAGCGCGTCCAGCTCAGTGTTTCTTTACGCAAACACTGAAAACCGGGGACACCTTAGTCTCTGCTTTCTAGGGGCTGTCCTGTTTTGGGCATCGCTGAGCAGCTTATCAGTGAGCTTGAGGGTGATGCTGAGAAGAGGAGGAGGCTGGCGAGGCTCCTTGTTCCCGAGGTCTACAGTGACCAGGAGCTGCGCACAGCTACGATAAACGCGCTCTACCGCGATATAGTCACGAAAGAGGATCTAGCGGAGCTGCGTGAGGAGCTACGAGAAGACATTAGAAGGCTCGAGGAGAGGATAAACCGGGTGGAGGCGAGGATAGACAGCCTGGTCAAGTGGGTCATCGGGATGCTTGCCACCATGTGGGTGACGCTGGTCGCGGCCCTGCTTGCGTCCCTGCTCCACTAGGGTATGAGTGCTATGAAGATGTCGTTCACGTTTATCCCGGTGTAGCCCCGCGTGTCCACCGCCTGGCCCAGTGCCTTGAAGAAGCTGTAGCTGTCGTTCCTCTCCAGGTAGTCCTCCGGGTCCAAGCCCATCTGCAGCGCCCTGTCGATCGTCGCCTCGTCCACGACGGCGCCGGCAGCAGGGCTTACGCCGTCCACGCCGTCGCTGCCCGCGCATAGGGTCAGGTAGCGGGGCGCCAGGCGGAGCCGGTGGAGCGCCAGCGCCAGTGCGAGGCACAGCTCCTGGTTCCTCCCCCCGATGCCCCCGCCGCGCACGGTGACCGTGGTCTCACCGCCCGCTACTATGGCGGCGGGTCTAGGGAGCCCGGGGAGCCCCCGGTAGGCTCCCTCGATCATCGAGGCGAGCACTCTCGCGGCCTCCCGGGCCTCGCCGCGCAGCGTGTCGGTGAGAACCAGGACGCTGTACCCGCGGCGCCTCAGCTCCCCGGCGGCGGCGTGGAGGGCGTCCCTGTTGCCGGCGAGGAGCGTGTTCACAGTGCCTGCGAAGAGGGGGTCGCCCGGCTTAGGGGTTTCCGGCGCCTCCCCCCGGAGCCCCGCCTCTATCCAGGCCCGGGCCCGGGGCGGCGTCTTCTTCCAGACCTTTCTCCTCTGGAGCGCCTCGTAGGCGTCCCGGAACGTGGTCGGATCCGGCACCGTGGGCCCCGAGGCTATGGTGTCTAGCCTGTCTCCGGGCACGTCGCTGACATAGAGCCCGGCCATCGTTACTCCTCGTCGGATGTAGCGGAGCAGCTGTCCTCCCTTCACCCTTGAGAGGTGCTTCCGGACAGCGTTCAACTCATAGATGTCTGCCCCGGCGTCCATCAAGAGCCTAGCCGTCTCAGCCACGTCGCTCATCTCCAGCCCCGGCGCCGGGATCTCGAAGAGGCTGCTCCCCCCGCCTGAGACCGCCACTAGGAGCACGGAGCCCCCGGGCAGCGAGGAGATGAAGTCCAGCAGCCTCCTGCTGGAGGAGAGCGTCGCGCCGCGGGGAACTGGGTGGTCGCCCTCAAGGATCTCCACGGGGCCCACGCGGCCCCCCTGGCCCCGGGGCGCTATGACGACGCCCGCCTCCAGCCTGTCGCCGAGCAGCCTGTGGGCGGCCTCGGCCATCCCTCTGGCCATCTTCCCGAAGCCGGCTAGGTAGACGGGGCCGCAGAGCCTCCTGCCGAGCAGGGAGACGCACCTCGGCCCCAGGGGGGCCAGCGCCCTGGAGAGCAGCCTCCCCGGCTCCACAGCGGCCAGGGCAGCCTCGTAAGCAGCCACGGCATCTGCGCCGAGACCGCCGCCGAGCCGGGAGAGCGTGGCCGCGTTGGCTACGAACACGGCAGGCCTCCACGTCTCCCAGCGGGCACTGGGGGCTAGTGTTTAATGTCGCCTCCCTGCACACGCCGGGCCCGCGGATGCATCGGGTGCCGAGTGGTGCGCCGCTCTAGGGCAGAGGCGGTGGCGCTCATAGTGCTGCTCTTCGGCCTGGTGAGCCTCCTCGGCGACGCGAGCTACGAGGGCTTCAGGAGCCTCCTCCCAGCTGACATTAGGAGCACCGCGGGCCTCGGCGCCACCATAGGGCTCGGCGACTTCGTCGCCTACGGGCTCCGGCCCCTAAGCGGACTGGTAGTGGACCTTGCGGGGGGCTACTGGGCTGCAGTGTTCCTCGGATACGGGCTCATACCCCTAGGCATCCTCCTAGCACTCTACGGCGGGGGCATGGATTGGCTCATAGCGGGCTACCTGGTAGAGAGAATGGGGAAGGCGGTCCGCGGCCCGGCGAGAGACCATCTCCTCAGCGAAGCAGCCCCGCGGAGCCGGAGGGGCCTAGTATTCGGCGTCCACGAGGCGTTGGACCAGGCGGGCGCGGTCGCAGGGCCGCTCATAGCCTATGGAGTAGTCTCCGGCGTCCTCCCCGCCTGGAGCCTAGCGGTGCCAGGAGCCCTCACCGTGGCAGCACTCGCGGCGGCGAGGAGAGTGTACCGCAGCAACATTGGAGAGCCGCAGCGGAGGAGCCCCCGGGAGAGCCTCCGCGGTAGCCGGGCCGCCCTAGCCCTGGTGGCGGTTCTCGGAGTCCTAACCCCGAGCCCCCTCGCAGTCGCCCACGTCGCAGCGCTAGCAGGAACTGCGGCCAAGGAGATTCCTCTTCTCTACGCAGCCGCGATGGCTTCTGACGCCCTCGCTGCAATCCCCTTAGGCTTGTTGCATGACAAGAACAGGGCAGCAGCGGTGGCGGCCATGGCTGCGAGCGGCGCAGCAGCGGCGGCCCTGGCCCTGCACGGCACAGCATTCTCCCTTGTAGCAGCTGCCCTGGCCTCCGGCGTGGTGGAGGCAGGCTACGAGACCGTGGCCCGGGCAATGGCCCGGGGCGCCACCGGCTACGGAGCGCTGGGCCTAGCGAGGGGCGTGGCGGCGGGAGGCTCAATACTGCTCTACGGGCTCCTCTACAGCCTCCTCCACTAGGAAGAGGAGCCGTGACGACCTACAAGATACGTACACCCGTGTACGACGCCTCGATGCTCCGCGTAGGGGACACGGTCTACATAGACGGCCTCGTCTTCACCGCCAGGGACCGGGCCCACCGCCTCATACTGGGCATGCTGGAGAGGGGCGAGAGCCTGCCCTTCGACCCCAGGGGTCTGGTTCTCTACCACTGTGGCCCCGTAGCCAGGAGAACCCCCAGGGGCTGGGAGATACTCGCCGCAGGCCCCACCACGAGCACCAGGATGGAGCCCCTGGAGCCCAGGTTCCTCGAGGCCACCGGGGTGAGGCTACTGGCCGGCAAAGGCGGCGTCGGCCCCGGAACCCGGGAGGCCCTTCGGAGGCTACGTGGCGCCTACCTAGTCTACCCCGGCGGCGCCGCCGTGCTCGCCGCTGAGGCTGTGGAGGAAGTGGTTGACGTCTACTGGCTCGAGGAGCTGGGCATGGCTGACGCCGTCTGGCTGCTCCGCGTGAAAGGGCTCGGCCCAATGGTGGTCGCTGCGGACGCGCACGGCGGCTACCTGTACTCCCGTGGGCCGAGGCTCGGGGAGGCCCTGGAGAAGGCTCTCCGGGGGCTCCGGGCACTCATGGAGGCGCGACTCTAGTTCTAGTTTCTAGAAGTATTAGTTTCGAAGCTATCGTATACTTCGCATGATACATAATTTTCGAAAATTTTTAGTTTTTATTGAGATATTTTCCGGAAATAAGTGTTGCCCGCAGATAGGAAGGCCTAGTACATATCGCTCACACACCTACTATAGGACGCCACATATACACGGCAGCCGCCGGAGAGGAGGCGACAGGGGCGTGGCGAAGAAAATACTCTACATCGGTGGAGGCGCCTGCACCCTCGTAGCGCTCCGCAGGATAGCCGAGGAGGCGGCCAAGACCGGGATAGAGGTTGAGCAGACCATAGTAACAAACAGCCCCTACCACTACTTCCCAGCCTTCTTCCCCGACGTGGCCCTAGGCGAAGCAGAGCCCGACGACGTCCGCGCACCGGTTCAGAACATAGCCGAAGCCTACCACGCCAAACTCATATTAGACGAGGTCACCCGCGTGGACCCCGCAAACCGTGTAGTGGAGACCAAGGGTGGCAAGAAGCTCGAGTACGACTATCTCTTCATCTGCGCCGGCACAGACTATGGCTGGGACGATTACCCTGGCCTAAGGGAGGCCGCCCACCACAACTACACCCTGGAGGGCGCGGTAGAGCTGAGGAAGGCCCTTGCAGGCTTCCGCGGCGGCACCATAGCAGTAGTTGTGCCGGAGTTTCCTCACAGGTGTCCTGGATACCCCTTCGAGGTTCTAGGCCGCCTAGTCTATCACGCCAGGAGGAGGGGCGTTAAGGCCCAAGTTAAGCTAGTTCACGTTGTCCCCATGGATGTAGCGTTGCAGCACCTATACGATCTAGCTGTGACCTGGCACAAGATACACCAGGAGATAGGAGACATAGAGTACTTGATGGGCAAGCAGCTCCAGCGCGTAGACCCGGTGAAGAAGAAGCTGATATTCAAGGACGGCAGCGAGATGAACTATGATCTCCTCATAGCAGCGCCGCCTGCCAGGCCGCCAAAGTTTCTACGCGACACCCCCTTCGTCTGGAGCAAGGATCCAAGGTTCCTTGAGACCACGTTCCCCACCTTTAGGAGCAGGAAGTACGACGACGTATTCATACCGACCGACAGCGCCATGCCCAGTGTGAACCTGCCCTTCGCAGGCGTCCCGGTCCACTATGCAGCAGTAACAGCGGCAGACACTGTGCTCGCGGACATGAAGGGAGCTGCTGGCCCCATGCTGTTCCCGGAGAACATAACAATAGTCCTCGACTTCGGGAGTACCGGCGTGCTGGTAGTCTTCGACGTAAAGCCCGCGCCCGGCGGAGTAGCCGAGGTAAAGCCCTACATAGGGGCAACACACCCAATGATCAAGCTCCTCAAGTACAGTTTCTACGCCGGCTGGATCAAGTCCCTCAAGAAGGAAATTCATGCATGAAGAGCGGAGAACAGGAGGGAGGTGAATACACATGGCCCAAAAGAAGCCCCACATAGAGGAGCTGCTCGACGAGAAGACCATGGAGGCGCTCATAAGCTTCGCAAAGATGGCTGCAAAGCTTAAGGAAAGCGGCATGCTCGACATGCTGGAAACCATGGCAGAAAGGTATGAGGAACTCCTCCTCTACACTAGCAGCGACCGTAGAGTCTACCATGGGCTAGCGCTGCTCGAGGCGGCACTCAACGGCCTAAAAGAGGCTGATCCATGGAAATACAAGCCCGCAGTAGAGATGATGACCGGGTGCCTCGTTAAGGCCTTAGACCCCGAGGAGATGAAGAAAGCCAAGCCGGTCAAAGGATTAATGGGCATGCTAAAAGCTCTCAGCAACCCCAAGGTAGCCAAAGGCCTCGGGATACTAATCCACCTGGCAGAGAAGCTAGGCGAATGCGCCGAAACCCAGCCCTAGGCCTCTTTTCCCCATCCAAGACCACTTCACCCATATATGGTGCACCCCTTCCTTGAACCACGGCCTCCGAGTCATCGCGCTCCCTGCCCCCCGGCCCCGCGGCCCCCTGAGCCTAGAGGAGGCGATAGCGGGGAGGAGGAGCAGGAGGAGCTACAGCCCCGAGCCCCTAACCCTATGGGAGGCCGCCCAGCTCCTATGGGCAGCCCAGGGCGTCACAGAGCCCCACGAGGGTCTCCGCGCAGCGCCGAGCGCAGGAGCAACCTACCCTCTCGAACTCTACCTCGCCGCTGGCCGCGTCGAGGACCTCGAGCCCGGAGTCTACCACTACATCTCCGGCGCGCACGCCCTGAGAGGCCCCAGGCCTAGGGGAGACCCCCGCCCAGGCCTCTACAAGGCGTGCCTAGAGCAGCCATGGGTTCTCGAGGCCCCAGCCTCCATAGTCATAGCTGCCGTGCCCGGGAGAACCACCAGCGTCTACGGCAAGCGGGGGATGCGGTACGTCTACATGGAGGCCGGCCACGCCTCCCAGAACATCTACCTCCAGGCCGAGGCCCTAGGCCTAGCAACCGTAGCCGTCGCCGCGTTCCACGACGAGCATGTAGCCAGGCTCCTTCAGCTCCCGGGCAACACTGTTCCGCTGTACGTAATGCCCGTCGGGCACCGGCCACGATAAAGGGAGACAGCTCGCCTCTCAACCCTCCTCCGGAGGGATCCTGGCGTGGCAGGCAAGGAGAAGACGAAACTCCCCAAGGGCCTGCTGGAGAACCTGGAGCCCGGCGAGGTGATAATAGAGGCCGTGAAGCAGCGCTTCGCCGTAGAGAAGCCCAAATGGGTCATAGTAACCAACCGTCGCGTAATAGTCTTCGACGAGAAGATACTCGGCCGCTACGAGCTCACAGCAGTCCCCTACGAGAAGCTCGAAAAAGTGGTCTACCACCGCGGCCTAGTAGGCTCAAGCTTCAAGCTGGTCCTCGAGGACAGCTCAGAGCTGGACCTCTCCTGGCTGAGCAAAGAGAACGCCGACAAGGCCCTCAACGCGATAAAGGAAGCTCTGGAGAGAATAAGCGTAGAGCCCCCGAAGCTGGTCAAGAAGAAGGGCCTCACAGCCACAGACATAGTCCTCGAGAAACCCAAGGAACTGGTGACACGAGGCATAAGCCGCATCGAGGCAACAACAGGCCCCCAGGAAGATCCTTTGAAGAAGCTAGAGGTGCTCAAACGCCTACTAGACCAAGGCGCAATAACGCGAGAAGAATACGAGAAGCTCAAAGCCAAGATACTAGCCCAACTACAGTAAGTAGCGTTCCGATCCTCTACCTCCGCCTCCGCGCAAATCACTGGCCCTGATAGCAAGAACAGAGCCGTCATAGCAGCTATGAATGCACCAAAACGGTATGCCGTTCCTCCGCTCCTCTCGGACTATGTGACCGCAGGAAACAGCGGTTACAGACACGCCAACTGGCGGGACGCTCCTGGTACAAAAATGAAACATACGCGAAGAACTCTCCTTCTATGGACTGTTCGACTAGCCCAGGCGTTGTACTCGAATCAACAGAGAACCGAAGCTACAGCTAGCCTTCAATAGCCCCACTATTATTGCGTCACTGCCTCATACTATGAGGCCGTGCAGCGAGGAATAGTCGTCACAAGAGGCGCGGAAGGGGCCGGTGAGGTGGCGGGCCCGGGGGGATTTGAACCCCCGACCACCGGCTTAGGAGGCCGGCGCTCTATCCTGGCTGAGCTACGGGCCCAGCGTGTGCGCTGGCTGTGGCCCGCCGTGTCTGTAGGGGCACTCATCCCCTTTTTCCGGGTTTTATAGATTGCCTCCAGGCGTGGTTGTCGTTTGTTCGTTTTCTCGGGTATTGTTTGTGGACATCTGTGGCGGTTTGTGTAGTGCTGTTTATGGTGTCTGTACGGTTGTGTTTCTTGTCTTGGTGCATGGTTGTTTTATACTTGTACGGTGGCCTGCGGCGTTAGCACCCTTGGTGGGCTTGTGGTGGGGCTTGACGCTGCTGCGACGGCGTGGGTGCTCGCCTCCACCGCTATGGTTGTGTTCATGACGCTGGGTCTCGGGTTTTTCTACGGTGGCTTGGTTAGGAGGAAGAACGTGCTATCAATGATAGCGCTGAGCTTCCTGGCGCTGGCGCTTGTGAGCGTTCAGTGGGTGCTGTGGGGGTTCAGCCTCTCCTTCGGCCCTAACGTGCTCGGCGGCCTCGTTGGCGGCTCACGGTACTTCCTCCTAAGGGGTATGGGTGTTGACACGCTGTGGCCCGGCACTGGGCTGCCTGCGCTCCTCTACGTGGCGTTCCAGATGGCGTTCGCCGGGATAACGCTCGCGATACTCACGAGCGCGTTCGCTGAGAGGGTTAGCCTGGGCGGGTTCCTGGTCTTCGGGCTACTCTGGACCACCTTCGTCTATGACCCCGTGGCGCACTGGGTGTGGGGCGGCGGCTGGCTCCACGAGGCGATAAAGAATGCTCTTGGGGCGGCGCCGGTGGACTTCGCGGGCGGCACCGTGGTACACATAGCGTCCGGCTTCAGCGCTCTGGCTCTCGCCCTGGTGGTGGGTAAGAGGATTGGGTTCGATGAGCGGGAGTTTACGCCACATAATATACCGTTGACGTTGATAGGCGCGGCTATACTGTGGTTCGGCTGGTTCGGGTTCAACGCCGGCAGCGCCCTTGCAGCCAACGGTGACGCTGCTAACGCGCTCCTCGTGACCCACTTGGCTGCGAGCGCCGGCGCGCTCGCCTGGGGGCTGCTGAGCTGGGCCCGCACGGGGAGGATGGGCACCCTCGGCGTCGCCAGCGGCGCCGTGGCAGGTCTAGTAGCAATAACCCCTGCAGCCGGCTACGTCGGCCCAATAGCGGCCCTAGTGATAGGCGCCCTGGCTGGCGCGATATGCTACGAGGCCGTCGGATACAGGCTCCGCGTCCGGCTCGACGAGAGCCTCGACGCCTGGGCTGTGCACGGCGTAGGCGGCTTCCTGGGCGCAGTGCTCACCGGTGTGTTCGCAGAGAAAGCCATAGGCGGAGTCAGCGGCCTCATAGAGGGCAACGCCGCCCAGTTCCTGGCGCAGCTGGCGGACGCGGTATTCGTAGCCCTATACGCGTTCGTGGTAACCTACATACTGGCACTACTGGTGGAGAAGACGATAGGCCTACGCGTCAGTGAGACAGAGGAGTACCTGGGCCTAGACATAGTCCAGCACGGAGAGGAGGCCTACTCCTTCGGAGAGTAACCCGTGGGGTGGCGCGTGATGGCGGAGTGGGGTGGCGCAGTCAAGCTCGAGGCCATAATCAGGCCCGAGAGACTCGACGTGGTCAAAGAGGCTCTCGAGAAAGCAGGGTTCACGGCAATGACAGTCTATGAGGTTAGGGGCCGCGGCGAGCAGAAGGGCATAGAGCTAGAGTACCGTGGCCACAAGATACGCGTAGACCTCCTCCCCAAGATCAAGATAGAGATAGTGTTCCCCAGCATAGGGGAGGCAGAGAAGGCGGCCAAGGTGATAATGGAGGCCGCTAGAACCGGGAAGCCTGGCGACGGCAGGATCTTCCTAACACCCGTCATCAAGGCCTACAAGATAAGAACAGGCGAGGAGGCACCCTGCTAGCATTGTTTTTCCACGCACGTAGGGAACCAGATCCCCGGACAACTCACCCTATTCTATGATGAAACCGGGGAACACAGTTGCAGTACTGGGGATTGTGCCACCTTGGCGAAAAACCTAGTCCTCAACAAGAGCATCATGGCAGTATGGGCAGAAGGAGCGCTACATCATATCGATACCCGTGATGGCCCATGACGTCATAATAGACGCCCTCGGGGGATCTCGTAGGCGCTGCCGTTGCGGGCTTCTCTGCCACCTGGGGCAAGAAGATAGGCAAGGGCCTGGTCGAGGAGATGCTCCACCGCCTCGGCGGCGCGAGGGACTGTAGCACGGTGGCTCACCGGTACGCGGAGCTGCTGGAGGAGCTTGGCCTCGGCTGCGTAGAGGTTCTGGGGTTCAGCGGCGACCACGCGGTGGTAAGGCTAGTCGAGCCCCCGAGTATAGCCTCTATGGCTGAGGCGGGGAGGGTGAGGCTGATGGGCAGCGTGTCTGTCACCTAGAGCGCGGCATGACGGTGGCGGTGTTCGACGAGGAAGTGAGGCGCCGCCACGTAGCAGTCGAGGCGGAGCACGGGGATGAGTCTAACCCGTACTGCGTGACGGTGATAGAGAAGGCGTCCACGGGCTAGTCCCATTGCTTAAACCTCTCCACGAGCGCCGCCGAGCCTCTCCAGTGGTACCCCAGTGCCTCCCAGTACCCATCCACGTATTCCTCGAGGAGTAGAAGCTCCTCTACATGCTTCACCCATTTCCACGCGTAGAGCCTGGGCGCCACGAGTCTAGGCGCCCCCGGCGCCGGCGGCAGGGCCAGCAGCACCTCGCCCCGCCATACCTCCGCCAGGGGGAGCACAGCGGAGTAGCCTCCCCTGCTCCTAGCCAGCAGCCAGCCTCCATCGAGCTGAGGCGCCCCCGCCGCCTCCAGGAGGCGGTGCAGCTCGGCAACGGGCCACTCCATATCGACGCTCCAGCCGGTGACACAGTGCATCCACAGCCGCCGCTCCACCGCCCCAAGGGCCGCCGCGTCTACCACCGCTCCGCCGCTGGGCCACTTGACGCGCAAGAGTCGCGGCGCCTCACCAGGCTCCTCCGCCCAGTACACCGCCCTCGCCCTCCCCCTCCGTTGGCCGGGCGGGGCGCCCCCCACTGGAGGCGCAGTCTCGGCGGCCTCCCGCGGTACGCCGGGGTGGTCGCCGAGCACCAGGCTGCCCCTCCACCCCTCCGGGGCCGGGACGAGACCCGCGGCGACCAGGGGCCTGCCGTCGGCCTCCACGAGCCTCAGCTCGCCCCTGCCCACGGGCACCCGGTGGATTACGTAGCGGGCATCGCTGGGGGGCTGAGGCTCGCTGGACACGGGGCCGGCGGGCTCTGCGCCGAGGGCTGAACGCGCAGCCTCCACTAGGCCCTGGAGGGCCTCTGCGGGGCTGGCGCCACGCCTGGGCGCGCACTCCACGGCCACAGCCGGCCAGGGGGCTGCCAGGGTGTTGTAGCGGAGGACACAGCCTCTGAGCCCCTTCGTCTCAGATCACCCTGTTGCCCGGGTGGAGCCTGGTTCTTGGGAATAGGTTCTCGCCGCGTAGAGCCCGGCGGGGCTCAGCGGCCAGAGCGAGGCTAGCGCCACGGCGGTGACGCGGGCGCCTCGCCACTGGCATCGCGTCTGGCAGAGCGGCGGAGAGCAGGCCGTAGAGAACGGACTCCACGGCTCAACCGGCGTTGCTGAGTATGCTTGTAGAGGGAGAGCACGGCGCCCCATGTGGCTAGGCGGCGTACAGCCGCTTTTCACAGCGTTTTATGTTCGAGTACGCCGTGGCCGCTGCGGGGAGGCCCAGCGTCTCCATTGCAGCGGGCGGCGCCATCCCATGTGAGGCGGGGCGCTGCCGGCAGCGTCAAGGAGCATGCCCGTGTAGGGGGCGTCCGCCGGACATCGGTGATTGAATAAAAGTGTTTGAGCCGGCGCCCCCGGACAGTGGGGCGGCGAGGCCCATGCAGAGGGGAAAAGTGTTCGTCTCCGTTGACGCGGAGGGGCTCCCCTTCTCCGTCACCCCGTGGCTCATGCCTGGCTGGAGCCTCTTCCAGGAGATGAGGAGGGTGGCCACGAGGCTCACCAGGGTGGTCGCCGGAGTCCTCGCCGCCAGGGGGTACCGCGTAGCCGTGGCCGACAGCCACGGCTACATGGTTAACATAGATCCCCTCGGGCTGCCCAGGGGCGTCACGCTGGTCCGCGGGTTCCCTAGGGCCCTCTCAATGGTCGCCGGCGCGAGGGGCTCCTCCTTCGCCATCTTCCTAGGCTACCATGCGGCGGCCGGCGAGGCCTCGGCCTTCAGCCACACGTACAGCGGCAGCGTAGTCCACCGTGTCACGTTGAACGGGGAGCCTGCGAGCGAGTACCTCCTCAACGCGATGCTGCTCGGCGAGTGGGGGGTCCCTGTCGCGCTCGTGGCCGGTGCGGCGGAGCTCCGCGCCGAGGTGGAGAGGCACACACCCTGGGCGGCGTTCACCCCGCTAACCGAGTCCCTCGGCTACCTCGCCACAGCCTCCAGGAGCATTGAGGAGCTGGAGGAGGAACTGCGCGCAGCCACCGAGGAGGCGGCAGCCAAGGCGGAGCGTGGGGAAGCCAGGCCCCTGAAGCCGCCCTCCCGGGTGAGGCTCTGCGTTGAGTTCCACCGACCCCTCTACGCGGAGACGGCGTCGCTTATACCCGGCTCCGAGATGGAGGCTCCTACGAGGGTCTGCTACACGGCCAGCACGGTGGAGGAGGCATACAGGGTCTTTGAGGCCATGGTGTATCTGGCCGGGTGGAGCCTGCGCGTGTTCCGCGACCAGTTCCGCTGAGCACTGGCAGGAGGGAGGGTGATTGGGCCTCCGCGTTTTTAGGGCGCACCTTGTCTGCTGATGCTAGTTCTCAGCTTTGGGGATGGTTTCCCTATGGCGTCTGGACTGCAGAGGCTCGAGATGCTGGCCCGCGGCTACGCGCTGGCTGCTGTGAAGGCTGACCGTGAGGGAAGGGTGCAGGAGGCTATAGCGAACTATAAGAGGGCTATAGAGGTTCTCAGAAAGATAGTGAAACTGTACCCGGATAACCCGCTTGTCCACGTCTACGCGGGGATACTGAAGCAGTATGAGAGGAGGGTCGAGCAGCTAGAGAAGATAGGCGTGCCTGCCTCTCCTCAGGAGGCTGAGCAGCTGGAGGAGTGGGTTGTCACCGAGAAACCTAAGGTGAGGTTCAGCGACATAGCTGACCTGGAGCACGCTAAGCGGGCGATAAGGGAGGCCATAATCTACCCTGTCCGGAGACCGGACCTCTTTCCCCTGGGGTGGCCCCGGGGGATACTGCTGTTCGGGCCGCCGGGCTGTGGTAAGACCATGCTAGCCGCGGCTGTGGCGAACGAGGTTGATGGCGTATTCTTCAACGTTGATGCGGCGAGCATTATGAGCAAGTGGCTGGGCGAGGCGGAGAGGAGGGTCCGGATGCTCTTCGAGAAGGCGAGGGAGGCGGCCAGGAGCGGGAAGCCTGCGATAATATTCATCGACGAGATTGACGCGCTGCTGGGAGTGCATGAGAGCGAGGTTGGCGGCGAGGTGCGTGTCAGGAACCAGTTCCTCAAGGAGATGGACGGCCTCCAGGACAAGAGCAACAAGCTCCACGTCTACGTGATAGGCGCCACGAATAAGCCGTGGAAGCTCGACGAGCCATTCATAAGGAGGTTCCAGAAGAGGATCTATATCCCGCCGCCCGACAAGAAGGCCCGGCTGGAGATATTCAAGCTCTACACCAGGAAGCTCCGCCTAGCCCCTGACGTTGACCTCGAGAAGCTGGCGGAGATGACTGAGGGCTACTCGGCGAGCGACATAAAGGACATAGTGATGGAGGCTCATCTCCGCACAGTCAGGGAGCTCTTCGAGCAGGGAGACGGCGAGGGAGAGCCCCGGCCAATAGAGATGAGGGACTTCATAGAGGCGATAAAAGCTAGGAGGCCCAGCATCACCCCCGAGATGATCAAGGCCTACGAGGAGTGGTACCGCCGCTTCCGCGGCTAGGGGGTACCGAGTTCAGGAGTCCCTGGTGGGAGCTCCTGCCCCAGCCACGCTCACCACGGTGGGCCCTCGGGCTCTCGCAGCTTTGCTAGAGGCTCCGTTAGAGGCTTCTTACCCCTTACCTTCACTAGCGTATTCACGACCTCCTCCAGTTCCTCCTTCGGTTTCGCGACGTCCCTTCTTCGAACCGTACTCTTCTCCACGGCTCCAAGCCTCTCCCGGAACCTCGCTATCCCCTTCTTGACCCCCGCGATGCTCTCTTCAAGTCTTTCTACGACCTTCTCGAGCTTCATAACCCTCTCCTGGATGCTCTAATGTCCTTCCTTATCTGCTTCCTCAGTTCCCCTATGCCCTTTTTTCAGCTCGCTTATCGTCTCCCCCACTTCGCTCCTTCAGTTCCCTGGTGTCTTCCCGGGCACAGGCTGCAGAAGTGCCTACTCCACGGGGCAAGGCGCAGGGCCGCTTCCCGTCTACGCTGTCTAGGGGCCCCAGGGGGTGGAGATTACTGCAGCTGCCCGGGGGCCTTACTTCCGGGGCTTATGGGTTGGGCGAGGAGGTGCTTGTGCAGCGCCTCGTGGCGTTTCTCCGCCGGCGGTGGAGGTGCCGTGGCCTCGACCCGGGTGATGACGCGTTCTGCGCTGGAGGCGGGTGGCTGGGCTCCCTGGTCTTGAACATTGATGGTGGGTCTTTGGCTTCTAGTAGGTGGCCGTGGATGGGGTGGCGGGATGTTGGATGGGTGTGGGCTGTGGCTGCGATGAGCGACCTTGTGGCTAAGGCCGCGTGGCCGCTAGTGCTCGCCGCCTCCCTGGGGGTCGAGGAGGAGATGGCCGGAGCGGCTGTTGAGGTCGTGGAGGGTGTGGCTAAGGCGGCTGAGCGGCACGGTGCCTGGCTCGGAGGCGGAGATTTGAACGGCTGTCCCAGGGGCTGCGGCGGCTGGATAGATGTCGCCGCCCTCGGGGCAGCGGCTCCACCGTGGGGTCTGCTCGCCCGCCGCCCCGGGCCCGGGGACCTGGTGTACACCACAGTGGGCCGCCACGGCGTCGGCTGGGCTGCGGCCCGGAGCAGCGAGCTGGGCCTCCCGTTGCCCAGCCTGGAGCCCCGGGTGGCCGCTGAAGTGGCGAGGCCCGTGGCGAGGCTCGGGTTCGCTGAGCTGGCCTCCCGGCTGCCCCGGGGCTGCCTCACAGGCTCCGCGGATGTGAGCGACGGGCTGGGGTACACGCTGCTCCTCCTCTCCAGGGCTGCGGGGGCGCCTCTGCTGCTCGAGAGGCCTCCGAGCCTCCACCCCGGTGTCGAAGGGCTACTTGGCAGGCTCGGCGGGGACGTGCTGGAGGCGGCGCTGGAGGGGGGCCAGGAGTACGAGATAGTGTTCACCATCCGGCCCAGCTGCGCTAGGCTCCTCGAGGAGGAGGCCTCGGCCACGAGGCTCAGGGTGGAGAGGATTGGGAGGCTCCTCGGAGCCGGTGCGCCTGCTGTGCTGGGCCCTGGAGGCGAGGCGCTACGGGTTAGGAGGTGGGACAGTGTGAGGGGCGGCATGGTTACCGTTTAATCTCCGCGTGTGGGGCTAACATGCTTTGCCTAGGGAGAGTCGCTGGGGGCGCCATGGCAGTGGAGCTGAGGATTAGGGGCGAGGAGAGGAGAGTCGTGGCAGCAGTCGCGGTGAGTGCCCTCATAGCTATGCTCGCCGGCCTCGTCGCCTATGCTCTCCCTGCGCCGGGGCTCGGGGGGACTAAGGCTATACAGTTGAACATAACGTTCTGCGGCCTCAACGTTACTTACTCGGCCCGCTTCCTTGTTGGCGAGGAGGGAGTGCATCTTCTCTACCTGGCGCCTGGCCTCCGGCTCGGAGGCCACTCTCCCCAGATGGTAGTGCTGCAGGTCTCCTGCCCCAGGGGGAGCTACTGGTTCGTCGCCGGCCCCAAGGGGGGCATAGTCAATACAAGCGCCCGTGGAGAGGCGGCGAGGCTCCTAGGGGACGTCCTCAGGGAAGCCGGGCTGAGCGACGTAGTGGGCTGCTTCTCGCCCAGGGGTTTCGCCAGCGGGGCAAGCTACTCGGTGGAGGCCCGGCTCGCGGCGCACGTCCCCATGGTCTGCGGCGGCGGCTTATGCCTCATAGACGTTGAAGCCTTGAGGCCAGGCCATCTCCCAGCCGCGGGGGCGCGGATTAAGGTGGCGGCTGCGAAGGCGTTGAAGCTCCTGCCACCGACACTTCGAGTCAAAAACCTAGGCTCAGCTATGGCGGAGGCGGGGCCGATTAGGAGTGACCAGGCGCTCAGCATCCTCGCCCTGGTGCCCGAGGAGAAGGTGCCCATGGTGCTGCGGAGGAGCGGCGACCCCCTGTCAGCGCTCCAGGCGAGGCTAGGCGAGGCGAGGAAGGCCCTCGCGGCAGCGGAGGTAGCGGCTGCGGCTGCAGCCGTCTATGCCGCGGCGGCGCCGCTGCTTGGCCTAGTACTGTACAAGCGCTGGGGAACGGAGAGGAGGCCCGGCAGCCTCCCTGGGGGCGTTCCACCAGAGACCGGGGAGGAGCCCTGGGTGGTAAACCTCCGCTACGTGAGCGATGCCGGCGTCCTCACCCCCGGCGCTGTCACGGGCACTGTCGTGCGGCTTGTGGAGAGGGGCGTGCTTAGCCTAGAAGAAGAGCCGGGCGTCGGCCCTGTGCTCCGGCTTCCAGACAACCCCGGGAGGCTCCAGGGCTTCGAGAAGAAGGTTGTAGATCTGCTATACAGCTTGGCCGAGGAGGGAAGTGGCGAGATAGTGCTTCGGAATGTAGAGCGCCGCCTCTCCAGCCCTACTGGCGTGCTCCGGGAACAACTCCACGACATGCTCCACCCCGAGCCCTGGAGAATGTACTACGAGGAGGCATTGGAGAAGAGGAGGCCTCTTTTCGCATTTCTCACCGCCGCTGGTGTGATGGGGGCCGGCGTCGCGGCCGTGGCGTTGGCGAGGCTTCCCCTAGGCGACTACGCGGTCGAGGCCAGGGCTGTCGCGGCATGGCTCCTTGCCGGTATAGCCTATGTACCCCACGCTGTGCAGCCGAGCTACGTTTATGGGCGCTGGAGGAAGGGCTACCTGGAGAACATGCTCGCATGGCAAAGGTTCCGCCGCCAGGCCCACCGCCTAGTCGAGGAGGAGAAGGACCCCAAGCGGCTCCTCAAGATAGCGGCCTACCTAGAGGCGCTCGACGAAACAAGCCTTGCCGAGAAAGCGCTGGAGAAAGCCGGCTACGGTGCCCTAAAACCCCTGCTGAGGAGCCTACGGGTCTCGGTTGCTGCCGCGGCTGAGAGGACAAGGTAGAGAGCCTCCTTGTAGCAGTGAGTCTAGTGCCGCGACTCCAGGGGGCGTCGTGCGGCAGCGCTGGTGAGCATGAGGCTCGCCTCTGCTAGGAGCCTCTCCACCTCCTCCAGCTCCTCTACAAGGCTTTCCAGGAGCAGCGCCTCGTCCCCTGCCCCCTCGCTGTGGAGCCTGAGAGCCAGCTCCTCAGCCAGCATTCGAACCCTCTTGGCCCTATCCCAGGCCTCCTCCAGCCCCTCCCAGCCATGGTTGCTGCGACGGCGGAGGAACTTGTTGTGGAGGCGGCGAAGCAGCTTGAAGAACAACAATCTCTCGCCACCCGCCTGGCGTCACCCACGTCTCTCGCCGAACCCCCAGGGCAGTAATTACGCACTCGGCTGTGATAAACGGGGAGGGGCTCAGACGGGATCGAGGCTCCCCACTCCAGTGTGTCGGCGCAGGCTACAGCTCCGTCACCGCCCCTCCCTCCTGGGTGGACGGACGAGGAGGTACAGTATTAGCATCCCTATGCTAAGCCAGAAGCTCGGCCCCGCTATGAACACCAGGATGGCCCATACCAGAGGAGCTGCGCTGCCCTCTGGGTACCTTTTTCTTGGCGTCGTTGTACACCCAGAGCGCCACGTAGAGCCATATAATCCACGCAATCAGTCCCAACAGTAGCCTGAATACTCCAAAACACCTAGGGCACGGGCCTCAGCCACAACACGTACACCTCAGCGGTGTAGCTGCAGCCGCTTATCACGCGGTGGAGAGGTAGGAGAGTTGTGCACAAATCGTTCACCCTGCTCCGGCCCCTATCCTGAGGGCGTACTGGTTTGGCGGAGCACTGGGATCTCGTAGTGGTCGGCGGAGGCCCCGGGGGCTACCCGGGCGCCCTACTGGCTGCTGAGCTGGGATTGAGCGTGGCTCTGGTCGAGGAGAGGGGTGTAGGCGGCGAGTGCCTCCTCTACGGCTGTGTGCCCACGAAGACCCTGCTCCGCTATGCACATGCACTCCTACTGGCCTCCAGGCTCGGCGCCGAGGGCTGGAGCCCCCATGAGGCCTGGGCCGAGGCGGTAAGGGTCTCCAGGAGGCTCTCCCAGGGCCTCAAGGAGAGGCTGAAAGGGGCCGGCGTAGAGGTTGTTGAAGCAAGGGCTCTGGTACGAGGTAGGGGCCTCGTCGAGGCCAGTGGGAGGCTCCTCTCGGCTGGATCGCTGCTCCTCGCCCCAGGCACGGTGCCCTCCGTGCCCCCGCCGCTCCGCGGCCTCCGCCGGGTGGTGGACAACCGTGGGCTCCTCGAGGAGCCGCCAGAGCCGGGCAGCAGGGTCCTCGTAGCCGGAGGTGGCGCCGTCGGCGTAGAACTCGCAGCCGCCATGGCCGCAATGGGGTACAGGGTTACGCTGCTGGAGGCGCTCCCCCGGCTCCTCCCGGGGCTCCCCAGGGGCCTCGGCTCCTCCGCCCGCAGGCTCCTCACAGCTCTAGGCGTAGAGGTGCACACCAGATGCCCCGTAGCCCAAGCAGAAGAGAACAACGGCGAAGAAATAATAGTTGAAGCGCCCTGTGGCCGCTTCACGGCAGGCCTCGTGGTGGCAGCGACGGGCAGGAGGCCTGCCACCAGAGACCTAGGCGTGGAGGACACGGGAGCCAGGCTGGACGAGAAAGGCTACATACTTGTCGACGAGCAGATGAGGACAGCCCCAGGAGTCTTTGCGGCTGGAGATGCCGCGGGGCCGCCGCTGCTAGCCCACAAGGCGATAAAGCAGTCAATGGTCGCGGCGTGGAACGCCGTTCGGCCTGGGGAGCCGAGGCGCTACAAGCCGAGAGCCGTGCCGACTGTGATACACTTTCCCGGCGTGGAGCTGGCGGCAGCCGGGGTCTCCGCGGAGGAGGCGAGGAAGCAGGGGCTAGCAGTCACCAGGATAAGGCTAGGCTGGAGTCCCTACGCGCTCCTTGAGAGCGTTGATTGGGGCTATGTCGCGCTAATCCATGACCCGAGGGACGGGAGGATACTGGGCTTCGAGGCTGCGGCCCCCGGCGCAGCCGGAATAGCTGCAGAGGCGGCCCTAGCGATAGAGGCCGGGCTCACCGTCAGACAGCTTGCGGAGACGGTGGCGCCTCACCCGGAGCCCGAGGAAGCGCTCCACGAGGCCGCACTAGCAGCCATAGGCGAGCCCATACACTATGCGGCGCAGAAGCCTGGAGAGAAGAGGAGGTAAGCTGGCATCTGGGGCACAGCTCCGGACAAAAGAAGCCGGGTAGAGAAAAATAGCATCAAAAAAGTCTTAGGAGCCCTTCCCGAGAGCACCTACATGTTCTAGGGCTTTATGTACCAGGTGAAGCTGTCGCTGCTGTAGTGGTAGATGCCGGCCAGCTTCCACTGGTAGCCCTGCGGCGTCTTCACTACCATCCATAGGTCGTAGTCGGCGAAGGCGCGGTCACCGGCCTTGTCCAGCACTATCCAGCCAGTGGCGCCGAAGTAGTTGTAAGCCACGTCGGGCAGTATGTTCTTTATGGCGGTGCCGTCGTACTTCTGAGTGTCCAGTATGCTGAGTGCAGCAACCCAGGCGGCGTCGTAGCTAGCCAGGGCGTAGGTGTCGGGCTCCCTGCCCAGCATCTTCTTCAGCTCGTTCACCACTCTCTCATACTTCTGGCTCTTGGTGGCAGCGAATATCGGGTTGAGGAACTTCACGTCAGCGGCGAACTTTGCGGCAGTGGGGTCCTTGAGCAGCTCGCTCAGCAGAGCGGTACCGTCGCTGCCGAACCACTGAACCTCGCGCAGCACCTTGTACTGGGCGGCAGTGTCCATCACCTGGACTACCTCGTTGAAGCCTATGTAGGATACCGCTACTTTGTCTGCGCCATACTTCTTTACGGCGTTCTCTACTAGCTGGGCTAGCTTGGCGACCTCGGCGCTGAACTCCTTGGCTTTGGGGTCGTACCTGGGGCCGTCTATCACCTCTATGCCGAGCTTCTGGGCGGCCTCCTTGATGGCGTCGTGTAGGCCGTCGCCCCAGGCGTCGCCACGCCACATTATTATGAGCACCTTCTTGCCCAGGGCCTTAGCCATCTTAGCTATCACTGGGCCCTGTATCCTGTCGGTGGGGCAGAAGCGGAAGATGTAGTCGTTCGGTATCGCTAGGCTGGGGGCAGTGCTGCTCGGGCTTATTATTACTAGGTGATTCTGGTTGGCATAGTTCATTATCTGCTTGACCTCGGCGCTGGTCATAGGGCCTATGAACACCTTGATGCCCCTGCCCGCCAGGGTCTGCAGCTTCTGTAGACACACCTCGGGCCTGGTCTGGGTGTCAACTATCACGAACTTTATCCTGAAGCCAGCACCGGCCTTCTCCAGGAAAGCATTGATGTCCTTCTCGGCGAGCTCAAGGGCAGCCTTGCTGTTCTGGCCGTAGCTGCTTAGGTCGCCGGTCAGGGGGAGCAGGCCGCCGATGTAGATGGTGCCCTTGAGGCAGCCGCCGCCCTGGCCGCTGGCCTGCATGGTCTTTGTCGTGGCGGCGCTCTGGGTGGTGGCTGAGGCTGGCGTCTTAGCCTGTGTCGCGGCTGGAGTGGCGGCGGAGGTTGCGGCTGGCGTAGCCGCGGCGGGGCTTGTCGTAGGCGCGCCACGACTGGATATCATGTAGGCCGCTGCTGCGAGTACTATTATTGCCACAGCTATGCCCGCCACGAGGGCCTTGTTAGCCACACGGGGTCACCTCTTACGCGCGTGCGCGAACCCTGTTGATACCGCTCAAAGTCGCTCCCACCGTCGGGGGGTGATTTAAGCACTGGGTTCCGCTTGATAGAAAACGTTTGACAGCTGAACGTCTCCCAAGCCCCGCTTCCAGTGGGCAAGCCTCAAAAGGGGGCTCTGCACCACCGAAGCCGCTGCCCACGGCCCGCCGCGCGGGCCAGAGGGCGGCCCCAGGGAGACGCTCACCACGAAACAGCCCCCTCGGGTAGCGGTATCCGCACCCGAGCCGAGCCTATGGGGGTACGTCTTCCCCCCAGGCGGGCTCTCAAGGGCCATGGGGCGGAGAGTGGTATCCTTGCCCGCGGCACAGGAGAGTGATGTAATACTCCGGGTCGAGCATGTGAGGAAAACGTTCGGCGGGCTCGTCGCAGTGGATGATGTGAGTCTCAGCGTCCGCCGTGGCACCCTAACGCTGCTGATAGGCCCGAACGGTAGCGGTAAGAGCACGCTGCTGAACGTGATAAGCGGTTTCTACAAACCCGACAGAGGCAGAGTGATATTTGAGGGCAAGGATGTGACCGGGCTGCCGCCCCACGAGCTCTACAGGATGGGTATGGCGAGAACATTCCAGGTGCCCCAGCCCTTCTACAAGCTCACCGTGCTGGAGAACGTGCTGCTAGCCGCCCCCCGCCACCCAGGTGAATCCTTCGCCGCCCCCCTCTCCAGGAGGAGGTGGCTGGGCGTAGAGGAGGAGTATGTGGAGAAGGCCTTCGATATCCTCAGGCTAGTGAACCTAATCCACCTATGGGACCACCCCGCGGGGATGCTCAGCGGCGGCCAGATGAAGCTCCTCGAGATAGCCCGCACACTGATGAGCGGCGCCAAGCTCCTGCTCATGGATGAGCCTATCGCAGGTGTGAACCCGACGCTGGCGCATCAGATACTCCGCTTCATAACCAGGTTGAAGAAGGAGAAGGGCATAACCTTCTTCATAATAGAGCACCGCCTCGATATAGCTATGCAGTACGTTGACTACGTCTACGCTATGGCCCGGGGCCGGCTGATAGCCGAGGGAAGCCCGGAGGAGGTGGTCTCCAACCCGCTCGTGATAGACAGCTACCTAGGGGGGTGACCCGGAGTGGCCAGGCTCGAGCTCAGGGATGTGAACGCGGGCTATGGGAGGCTCCAGATA
>CAZIWH010000010.1:0-34555 GCA_964542985.1 uncultured Hyperthermus sp.
ACGTAGTTAACGACAACGTGGTCGCCATCTATGGGAGGAGGGGAGGCAGGACGGGGGGCTACGAGAGGATAGTCTTCACCCTTCCCTAGCCCTTCACAGCCTCCAGCACGAACACCCTGACCTCGTCGGGCTTCATGTCGATTGCCTTCTCCACGGCCCTGAGCCCAGCGTAGACGCTCTCTCCCTCGCTGTAGAGCAGCTCGAGCTTTCCTGCGGCGGCATCCATGTGTGCGAGCAGCCTCTTCCCGGCAGAGAGGCAGTCCATCAGCACCCTCCCCCGCAGCACCACGAGGTCGCTCACTAGGTCTAGGCACGGTCTCGTAGCCCCCGCGGCGCTCACCTCCTTCCCCGCCACGGCGACCGCGGCTGCGCTCAGCACGTTGAAGCTATCAACTACCCTTATCCCGCGCCTTGAGAGCATGTTCACGTAATCCTGCACGGCCGCAGGGGGAGGGGTGGCCACGGCAGCGGCAGGGCCGGGGGCCGGGATGGGGGCTGGCGGAGCGACGGCGGGTGCAGGGTGGCCAGCAGCCGTCTGGGCTCTTGACGCGAGGGACTGGGGCTGGGCGGCAGGCTGCGATATGAGCCTCTCTATGTCGCGGACGCCTAGAGGGAGGAGGCTCTGGGGCACAGTGAGCAGGTCGGTGCGCACTCTCTCAGCGTCAAGCTGCGCTATTTCGATCACACCTTCCTTGGTGTCCAAGTACTGTGCAAGCCTCTGGAGGCAGATTGGGCCGTAAAGCATTGTACCGTCGTGGAGCCTGGCGACACAGCCAGCGCGGCCCCTGCTGCTCACCTCAACCTCGTACACCGAGTTGTCGGTAGCATAGTAGATTACCCTCGTGTCCTTTCTCTGGAGTATCTCCCTCAGCGCCTCTCTCAGCGACAGCCTGGAGGCATCGGTCAGCTTAACAGTGTGGCCACGAGACACGAAGAGAACCAACAGTCACCCTCCCCGGGTGCCCCCGGGCTCCCCTCAGGAGACGACGGATGTCCTCTACCAGGGACTCTAAGCTTTGGGTCAAGACTGTAGCGTTAGGTTCGGCTATTTCCTCCTGGCGAACAATACTAGCCAGAGGGCGGCCAGCATCGGTGCCCCCGCCAGGGTGGCCTTCAAGGGCCCCACGCCGGCTCCGTACATGGCTATGTAGTACGCTATGGTAGCGGCGCCGCCTACAGTGAGCAGCACGGTATCCGTGATGCCACTTGTACTGGCTCCGGCGGCGGCTGGTGCCTCGGCAGCAGCGGCCGTGGGGGCGGGCACCGGTGTCCTGGGCACGGCGAGGGCTGCTGAGGCAGTCTCGACTTTCTCCGGGGTTATCACGAGCTCGGCGCCACAACTGGGGCACCTCCTGATCTCCGGTCTGTGGCCGCAGTAGGGGCAGGCTTTAGCGGTGAGGGGTATTCTCTTGCCGCACCTCTCGCAGGTCATGTTATGCACGTCAAGGTTGGCGCCGCAGCTAGGGCACTTGAAGGGCTGCCTCCTTATTAGCCTCTCTATCGGTGCAGCTGCCTCCTCGAGAACCCTCTTCTCCCCAATCACGGCGGCAGTGAACTTCTCGCCAAGATCGCCTATTAGTAGCGCCTTGTCACCATACTCCGAGATTATTATGCGGGGGCTGGCCTCCTCGCCCGGAACCCTGCCGCGCGCGGACTCTATTATTGCGACCGAGGAGGCAGCTATCTCGTCAGCGTAGAGCTCCAGCTCCGGGTTCTGGGCCTGCACTGTGTAGGTGAAGCCCTCGTAGGCGCCGACAACAATGTCCACGCCGTCGATGCTGCTGGCGAGCGCCACTATCTCGGTCAACACCTCCTCGGGTGGCGCAGCTATAGTGGTAACAGCTTGCTCCGCCATATGTACCCCCTCCTATTGGAGCATGAGACCCCTCTCTACCAGCTGTGTCCCGGAAAATGGGCCTAATCTCTTTTAAAGATAAAGACTAGCCACGGGGCAGGGGATGCGTGGGGACTCCTAGTAGAGTATAGAGGATATCGTGAAGCTCGGTAGCCTCCTCCTCTCAGCCACGTCAACCACGAAGAACCTGTATATCATCGTGACAAGGGTGTCGCCTAGTCTCTGCCAAAGGCGGAGCAGCTCACGGTACTCGGCCATCTCCAGGTACCCTGCTTCAACCATTGCTCTTGGGGGCCAACCACCCGGGTATCCTGCCTCTCTCTCCCTCTCCACTATCTCCCTCCAGTACTCTGCGCTCATAGCTGGGAGCCCCTGGAAGAGGCTAACAGCGAGGTAAACGTAGCTGACGAGCTGGAGACCATACCAGGTCGGAGTCCAGACGATCCAGGCGAGATAAGGTGGGCTAAGCTTCGTCGGGTCCAGGACAAGGGGGAGCTCGCCGGCATCGGGAGCACTTATCTCAAGCCCGAGGTCAGCGAGGATCTCAACGGGCATGTAGTTAACATCCCTAGCGGGTATAACCACTAGGGGGTAGTCAGTGCTACTCATTATCGCTGCGGCCTCTATGTCGAAGAGGTAGGCGCCCCTCCTTCCCTCGTAGACCCCGAGAGCAGTGTTCATCGTGGTCACGTCGACGTGGACTATGTCTGCATACTCTAGGCAGGCAAGGGCCTTGAGGATGTCGAGCGCGAAGCCGCTCCTCTCAGCGTCGCTGTACTCTATGAGGTAGCGCCTAGACTCCTCCTCGTCGTTCAGCACATCCGCTATAGTCTTGAACCCCTCTATGGAGTTGAAGACGAGGACGGCGCGGTCACCCCAGGAGCCGAAGCCCACAGGGAGCCCGCGAACCACGAGGCTTCGGGGCAGGGTGACCCCGCACTTTCTGCGGAGCCTCGTCAGCCTCCTGAGCATCTCGGCGTTCCTCTCAATAGGCTTAGCCACCATGGTCTGCTTGGAGGTGAACACCTTGGCTATGTACTCGCGGCCATGGTGCCTCATGAGATAGATGTCTGCTTCGCCGCCGCTGTCTATGAGGCTCCAGGACTCTGTAGTGGTAGCCACCACGCGGCCGTCGTGGAAAACGATGCCGACCTCGGGCAACTCTCTCTGCACCCCTCTATACGGTTTAAGCTCTGCGCGGGAAAACTATAATGGAGACAGAGGCAGACCCACAGCCTAAATGGCCGCGGTCTCACTGAGCCTCTCCACGAATCTCCTCACAGCCTCCTCCCACTCTTTGGTTATCTTGTTGTCTTTCGGCGCGTCTATGAACATCTTTTCATGGTACGGTGGATCAACTATGTCGATGAGTCCTCTCTCCTCAAGCACTTTGCGTTGCGAGTCGCGGAGGAAGCTAGCTATGTCGCGCAGCGTCTCCCTATCCGCGTCGAGCCCCATCGCTATTGTTGCTATGCTGAGCCTATTCCTCGCGTTTAGGCTTTTCAGCTTCTCTTGTATCTCGGTTGTGAGCTTCTGGGCGACCCTGGCCACGTCCTCTGGGTCTCTCTTGGTCTCCTTGCCGTCGGTGAATAGGAATATAGTGACGTATTTCTCGCTCGGAATATGCTTGTCAGCGATGTACTTCTCTACAACCCTCCCCGCGGCCTCCAGCGCGTCAGCCATGGCGGTCATGCCGTATGGCTTGTTCTCTTCGAGGCTCTTCTCGAACGCTTTAAGCGCAGGGTTGCCGTGGATGACGGGGAAGTAGCTTCTTCCGCTCTCCTGGACTACTTGCACGTCGTCGCTGAACCAGATGAAGCCGACGCGGAAGGCGGGCGCCATCTTGCTGGCCTCAAACCTCTTCAGCAATCTTCTCACTAGATCCACCAGGTGCTCCCACTTCCAGCGATGGTCGTAGGTTTTCGGCTCGCTCATGCTTAGGGAGCGGTCTAGCACGAAGAGTGTGAGCACGGTGAAACTGAGGGGCCTCTTCCTCAGCACACCTATTATCGTTGAGGGGAGCGCCAAGGGTGTTCAGCCCTCCCTAGCCTCCCTCCTCCCTCTTGAGCACCGTTATGACGGAGAGGCCTGCCACGTGGCTGGCCACGAGCACGGTGTTGCCCGCCGAGACGACTATGCGGTCGGGCTGCCCGGCGCCTAGTTCCTCCATAGCCCCTATTAGGGGTTTGAGTGCCTCAGCCAGCTTGCCTGCAATCTTCTGGGCGGAGGCCTCGTCTATGCCGTCCACGCTGACCACTTCGCCCGTGTCAACGTTAACTGCTATGCTTTGTAGTCTTCCTCCCTTCGCTAGCACCGCCTGGCCTCCCACCGCGAGGTTGAGCAGGTTCAGCAACTCTATGAAGGCGTCGCCCAGCCTACCGGTGGGGAGCCTAGGCTGAAGTATCGCGGGGAACTTGGAGACAGTGGCCACGACTATCCTGTTCACTATTCTGCTCAGCGCCTCCCCGCCGTACTCCTCCAGCAGGGGGCCCTCCGCCTCAGCCTCGACGTAGAGCCTGCAGCTGCCGCCACGTGGCAGCCCGGCTACGCGAACCTCGCCGCGGAGGTCGCCGGCGAGCAGGTAGAGGAGCCTGTCCCCACCCCTATGGGCCTCCACCTCGACGCGGTAGTCCTTGCCCCTGGCGGAGGCGAAGAACAGTACTACGCGGCCCCTCTTCTCGGCCTTAGAGGTGAGCCTGGCTGCACCGCCCACTATGTCCTCGGCGCTGCGGCTGGCGAGGTACTCTAGCACCTTCTCACAGGACGCCCGTACGTCAAGCACCGCCGAGCGCGCCGCCTTCTCCATGACGTATCATGCACCGTCATTACACTAAGCCTCCAGAGAGTTAAAAGAGGTAACCGGCTCCAAGGCTCTGGTGGCTCGGGGGCTCAGCGAAGGCGATGTCCACCGGCGCGAAGGGGAAGTGGTAGCCATGCCCTGGAGGGTGTGGGGGGCGACACTCAACACCGTGCACGGTGAGGACGACTTCAGCTTCTGGCTCAGCAGCGACGCAGAGTGGGGCGCCATAGCGGTCGCGGACGGCGTTTCTGCGACCAGCGGCGGCGGGGCCTCCTTCCTCGCGGCTCACGGCTTCACGCTCGCCTGCCGTCTCCTTCGCCGCGCGGTCGGCGGGGTCTCCGGCCTCTCCCTGGCCCGCCGCTGCCTCGACTACGTTTCCCGGATTGCGGTCGAGGCCTACGAAGACGACGCGGATCTCATAGAGATGGCTAAGAAGAAGTACTACAGCGGCTGCAGCAACGATGGGAAGCCCTGCACTGAACCCATGACCCTGGACTATTTGTTGACAAGGAGGCTCCAGGTGGAGGCAAGGAGGCTCCCCAGAGAGGCGCCTCCAGCCTCAACATTGATAGCCGCACTCCTTATGCCCAATAGTCTCACGGCCGTGATTTCTGGCGACGGCTATATTCTCGGTGCGACCCCGATGAAGGAGGAAACGTGGCTCCTCTGGGGCGCTATACCGCAGCTCTTTGAGGGCAGCAGGCTGATTCGCTACATCGAGGTCAGGAAGGGTGCCGTGGGCAAACCCTTAGTCGCGGAGATGAATGTTTACCCCGGTACAGTCTACATAGCCTCGACGGACGGTGTTGACGCCGCCACCCTGGCCGAGGTTGTCACGGATCTCCTCCAGAGTCAGCCGAATATAGAGACGGTGGGCCACCCGGCGGCGTACCTGCTGGAGCAGGTCAGGGAGCGTTCCGGAGGCTACGAGGATGACGCAACCATAGTGGTTGCTGCCTACAGCGCCTAGCACAGAGAGGCTTCCTCAAAGAGTGCTGTGCAGTGGGCTGCTACTGCTTCTGGGCCTCCCTGCCCACGTCCAGGCCGCTCGCGTCGTAAACAGTTATTAGTGCATCCTTTGCCTCCATTTGCTCTATGATGCTCTTCGTCTGCTCGGGGGTTAGCGGCGCACCTAGCTGCGCGGCGGCTATCACCCTGTGCCCCAGCAGCAGTATGAAATAGTCAGTTGTGTTTAGAGAGATACGGACGAGCATAGGCTTTTTAGTGGCTATTATCGCGCGGAACGCAGGGGTCTTTGGGCTTCCTCTGTACAGCATCGGCGCCTTCAACACGGCGCTTATGATGTAGGTCACGTTGCTAATCTTCTCAGCTAGGTCGCTCCTCCAAGCCTTCTCATCAACTACGAGCCTAGCCTCCTCCGGTGCATGCACCTTGGCAGCCTGCTTCGCCGCCCCGCCACGCCTAGGCCTCTTCTCCTCCGCGAAGGGCACTATCGAGATCTCTACGTAGGTATCTTGTGTCCTCACATAGTAGCCCCGCCGAACTGCCCACTTCTCCAGCACCGGGGCAACATCCGTGTCGACGAGTAGCTCCACCCTTCCGGCGTCGCGTACTATCCTCTCTATGTTGCCGTAGGGTAGGAACGGGCCGTAGCCACGGTAGTTGAGCCGTGTCTTCGCTTCAGCCAAGGCCCGCTACACCCCTCTCCCTGCGCCGCTACCGGTGTGAGCACTAGAGTATTTTCTCCATGGCTTTGAACAGCTTCTCCACGCTCCTGCGGCCCTCCAGAACCGGGCCATATCTCGTAGCTATCCTCTCTATTTCAAGCTTCTTCACTCGGTTGAGCCACCCTCTAAACTCTATTGGGCAGACCGTGTGGCGGACGTAGCTCTTCACGTTATCGAGGTAGTCGTCAATGTCTTCGACTCTTATCGTCCACAGGCCGGGCGGCGTCACTATGCCGAGCAGTGGGCCGGCTATTAGCGTCTTCGAGGCCTGGTCGTAGATGCTTATCACCGGCGCGCCCCTGGCCCTCGAGGGTATTATGAGTAGGTCGTGCCTCCCTAGCCTCATCCTCGTCTCCTGCTCAGGCAGCGACTGCACCTTGTTAGCTATATCCCAGTTCACGGAGGCAAGCTGAGCGGCCCAGTAGCTCGGCAGCATGAAGGAGGCCCTCACCGCCAGATCGACGAGGCCGTGGAGCCCCTCAGTAACGTCAGCCTCCGCGCTCGTCGCTATAACGTAGCGGACCTGCTCCATGTCCCCGACTACTCCCTTTATGCTGTTCATTATCCTCTCGCCGCCAGCCGGGTCTATTATCGCTGCCTCGTAGTCATCAACGATGATATAAGAGTTGGGCGCGAGGCCGCCATGCTCTAGGCGGGCGCTGCCCCCGACCCAGTAGAGGGCGTGGCCGCCGTCCTCGTAGAGCAGTTCTGGCTCGTAGAGGAGTATCTCGCTGCTTCCAGTCAAGCTCCAGGCCCTGACCCTAACCCTGTGGCCTGGTGGTCTCCTAGCGAGGCTGATGGCCTCCTGGCCCCGCGCCTTCTTCCCCGCTACCTCGGCGAAGGCTCCTGTGAGTCTGTTGCCGCGGAGAACCATGCGGAGCAGGTAGGTTCCCCGGTAGTCCGTCACCTCTGCTATGTAGTCATCTATCCCCATGATGGCGAGTATCCTTAACCCCGCCTCTATGGGGACGTCGCGTATTGGCGTGAAGCTGTCATAGTAGACTAGCGTTGTCCTCGGCGGGAGAGGCTCCTCCAGGGCGGCAAGTTTGTTGTCGGACTCCACTATCTCTATCCTCGGGTGCGCCGCGCTTATCCTATCTGATACGTTCTTATACACGGTCTTCACGGTGCTGTCCACGAGCTTAGCGACTCTGCCGCTGCCGCCGCCGCTGACGACTATATGTGTACCCTCTCCAGTGTCGACTATGTCTATGGCTATCACCATGCTGTCGATGCCGCTCCTCATTATTATCAGCATAGCCTCCTCCGCTTCATATGCCTTTAGGCCCAGCTTGATCCTCCTATGGCCTAGGCCGAAGAGCCTCGGCACCTGGACCACTACATAGTCGTCTCCGATCTCCTCTATTCCCGGGGCCCCCTTGATGAGGCCCGCCACGTTGCCGAGCAGCTTACGTACACTATCAGCATCTAATGGTATAATCAGCTGCTCTGGCATAAAGCAGCCACCGCGCCTCCTTCTATTGCCCCATACCCCCTTCTAGGTGAGCCGTATTATAGCCTTAGTAGGCCGGCTCGCGCCGGGCGGCCAGGGCCGGAGAGGGGAGAGGATTAAGCCATCTCTGCGCAGACAGCGTCTAAGCGGGCTTGAAGGGAGGATGAACAGCCTTGGCCTACACTGTTAGCGACCTAGCCTGGCTCCTCGGAAGGCTGCGCGACCACGGCGTTAAGGGCGTCGTTGTGGGCAGTACTGTGATAGAGCTGGCGCTGAGGAGGAGGAAGTTCGAGGACGACGTGGACGTTTTCGTGCTGGAGCCGAGTCCGCTGGTAGAGGAGGACTTCTATCGCGGCATAGCGGAGAAGGAGGGCTGGGAGATGAGCTTCACCGCCCTTGGCACCCCGAAGCTCGTCGCCAAGCTCCCCGGGGGCGACGAGGTCATAGTGGAGTTCTACGAGAACATATTCGACTACTACATACCGCCGGAGATACTCGAGGAGGCGCCGAAGAAGAGGATAGGGGAGGTGGAGTTCAAAATGATAAGGCCTGAGGACTACGTAGTGCTCAAGGCTAAGGCTGCCAGGGAGGCCGACATAGAGGACTTGAGGATAGTCAAAGAGTACGTGGATGAGGGTAAACTGAAGCTGGACCAGAGGATAATCAAGAGGGACATAGAACTCCTCCCAGAGGAGGACAGGGGCTTCGTCGAGAACAAGCTAAGGCAGCTCGGCCTCCTAGCCAGGTAGGCGAGGGGCGGCGCCTTGACTACTGGAGAGGAGTTCCTGGAGTACTACTTCTCCTGGGCGGGGCCCGCGGGCAGGGCCTACGCGGCCGCTCTCGGGGCCCAGCTTCCCCCGGCTGCGGGCGCTGCGGAGCAGGTGCTGGTCTGCGGCATGGGCGGCAGCGGCGTCGCCGGTGACTACGCCGCAGCAATGGCCGAGGACTATGGTGGGGCACCGGTGTATGTAGCCAAAGCTCCCGAGCCTCCGGCCTGGGTGGATGGAAGAACCCTAGTCGTGGCCGTGAGCTTCTCCGGCAATACCCGTGAGACCCTCGAGTGTGCGGCCAGGAGCCTCCGCCGTGGCGCCATAGTCGTGGCCGTGACTTCGGGGGGCAAGCTCTCCTCCTGGGCCAGGCGCAGCGGGCAGCCCCTCCTCCTCGTGGAGGAGGCGCCGGCGCCCAGAGCCGGGCTCCCCCAGCTCTTCTACACCGTGCTTGGCCTCCTCGAGGGCCTTGGCCTGCTGCGTGTCCCGCGCTGGGATGTCGAGGAGAGTATCGCGCTCTTGAAGCGCCGCGAGGAGGCAGAGAGGGAGGCCAGGGAGCTCGCGGCCTGGCTCCAGGGAGCCCGGCAGCCAATAATCGTAGCTGCCCCGGAGCCCTACTCCGCGCTCGCGGTGAGAACCAGGAGCGAGCTCGCGGAGAACGCCAAGATGCTCGGCCTTGAGGCGGTGCTGCCGGAGGCTGGTCACAACCTGCTTGAGGCCCTGGCGGCGGGCGGCGCCTACGACCTCCTCCTCCTGGACCCCGGCGAGGAGCCCTGGAGCAGGCTGCTCCACGAGGCCGCGGGGCTCGTGAGGGCGTCGAGCATCCACAGCCTCAGGATGCGGGGCTCTACGGGTCTCCAGCGCCTCATCGTAGGCAGCCAGGTGGTGGGCGCAGCCACCGTGATGGCGGCTATAGGGAGGGGTGTGGACCCCGTATCGCTTACGGCGGTGAAGGCGTTCCGCCGCGTAGTGGAGTCCTCCACCGAATGGGGCCGTGGCCGAGAGTACTGAAAGGCAATATTTAATACAGAAGGGGCCCGGGGGCCCTCCGAGCCCGGAGGTGTCGTAGGGAGATGCCCAGCGAGTACCTCACCCAGCTCAAGGACCTCATAAAGGAGAAGGCCAAGGAGAAGGGCCTCAAGGTAATGATAGTAGGCTCTACGATGAAGCTGATTAAAGAGGGCCAGACCGTGATGAACATATCGGATAAGGGCGAAATAGTAGAGCTGAGCTTCAAGGGCAAGAAGTACACCTACGACAAGTGGTACACCAAGCCCGAGCACCTAGCAGCCACCATAAAGCAGGTCCTCGAGGTCCAGCTCTAACCGTTCCCAGCGGAGGAGAGGTAGGCGCCAAGCCGGGCCACGGTTTTTGGGTGAAAAGACGGTTAGGGACCCCGGGGATAGGGGTCGTCCCACGCTTTCATGGCAGCTTCTATGAGTCCTTCTCCAAGGGTCACCCCCGGCTGTGAGGAGCCCTGGGGATGCACCTCCGCCGAGCCCCCGCCTGGGGGGCGGTGGTGACTGGACACCTCACCGAGCCTCCCCGGAGTCCGCGAGGGGCTGTGTTTTTGGAGGCCCTCTGGGGCGGCGCTGCCTGGTGCGCTGGGCTTGGCTGGCGGCATGGAGGAGTTGGCAAGGCTTCTCGTCGAGAAGCTTGGGCGTCCGCCCTGCGGCGTAGCCCTCGACATTGATGGTACGTTAACGGTTACCCGGAGTATGGGCGTGTTCCGCATCCACTTGGGCGCTGTGGAGGCTATGCGGAGGCTGGAGGACGCCGACATAGCGACCATGCTTGTCACGGGGAACTCCGCGCCTGTGGTGGCGGGGCTCTCCAGGTATCTCGGAAGCAGCGGCCCCCATGTGGCGGAGAATGGCTGTGTAGTGTACTGGCGGGGCCGTGTTTGGAGCGCCTGCCGTTACACCGCGAGAGCCGCCGCGGGGGTTATCGAGGAGGAGATGGGGGGTGTCTTGCGGCCCAGCTGGCAGAACAACTGTAGATTCCACGACTACGCGTTCACTGTTGTTGACAGATCTAGGAGCCCCTCAGACTACATAGAGGTGGTGGCCGTGCTGCTCCGGGAGAGGGGGCTGAGGGCGAGGCTGAGCAGCAGCGGCTACGCCCTCCACGTCCGCCCACCAGACGCGAGCAAGGGGAAGGGCATAGCGGTGGCCGCGAGGCTCGCAGGCCTGGACACGGGCTGCATAGTCGCGGTCGGGGACTCGGAGATGGACGCGGAGATGAGGGAGCATGGCGGCGCGGCGTTACTAGCCGCGGTGGGTAACGCGGAGGAGGGGCTAAAGGAGAGGGCTGACATAGTGCTTCCAGGCAGGAGCGGCGAGTCAGCCAAGCTTCTCCTAGAGGCCGTTCTTCTCGCCCAAAGGCTTGCCCGGTAGCCGCGGCGCCCGCGTATAGTCGGGGTTCTCCCTGCACTCAACCAGGGCCTTCACGACGCCCCCCAGCTTCTCTGCGAGCTTCTCACACGCGACTACCTCCAGCACGTTCGGCGGATGCCGGCTGAGCAGCGGCCTGATAACTAGGCAACCGGCCTCACCGTCCCTGGGCAGTAGGAGGCGGGCTCTCCACACGTACACGGCGCCAAGCCTCCTGCCCTCCCACAGAGTCTCCCCCACCAGCTCGGGGATACAGCGCGCCGCCAACTCCCTCCAGTCCATGTTGGCCTCGAAGTTCAGTGTCCCCGGGTAGGGCCTGCAGCCGAGCAGCGCGCCGAGCTTCTCGGAGTAGTAGGGGTGCGCCACGTAGCGGCTACCGATGCCCAGCCCCTTGACAACCCTGCCTTCAACCACAATGATGCCCATGGCAGCTCGTCCTCCGGGAAGCGGCGTCCAGGAGGGCCAGCGCCTACTATTGGTTGACGCCTGCGCTGATAGAAGAAGCGGCCCTGAGCTCGGGGCTCTTGAAAAAACCTTGTAGCCGGAGGGTAGACGCTACTTGCGGCTCATATACATGTAGGCCAGCACCACAGCGGCTATGGCCACAAGTATCGCTGCGACATAGGCGGCCTTGGCGACCAGCTTCCCGGTGCCAGGCACGACGTTGGCCGGTGTAACAGTCTCGGTTATGATAGTCTTCTCTGTCATCGTGACAGTGACAGTCCTCACCTGCGTCACCGTAACCGTCTTAGGGGCAGCGCTGGCCTTGGCTGTGGTAGTCGCGGGCGCTGCGCCACCCTCCTTAGCCTGCTTGAATACTTGCTCAAAGAACTGCTTCAGCTCGGGAGTTATGCCAGGCATCTGGCTCATCAGCTGATCCCAGGTCTTCACGCCCTTGAACATCTTGAAGTTCTTGGACTCCGCGGCAACGGCCGCGTCGAGGCTCTTGTACTTCTTGGCCCACTCCTCGATGGTCTTCACTGTGCCCTGGAAGTTGGGAGCCAGGCCGCCGTTGTGGCAGTTAGTGCAGCCATGCTGCTTGAACATCTGCTCGGCCTGCTGCATGCTTAGAGCATAGGCTGCCGCCGCGGCGCCCACCAGGGCTATCACGGCGAGCACAGCCGCGACGCCGAGGTATCCGCGCCTCATGGGCCACACCCCTCCACTACATGCATTCATGCACTATGTACACGCCAATCGTTATTAGGGTAAAAATGTTTAGGCTAGTGGTGCGCACCGCTACCACGGAAGTAGTGTGTCATTATAGCCTCTATAGCCACCCTAGCCAGTGCCAGGTACAGCAGTATGCCTATCGCGTGCGCGCCCAGCGTTATCGCGTACTCCACCGGCGTCGGGTAGTATGGTATGTAGCGGCCCAAGGGATCCGGTATGTAGGCTGGGATCACTATCCTCATGGTCTTCTCGTTTACCACGGCTATTATCGTCAGCAGCGCTATCAGCAGCATGCCGTTTCTCGTGTTCCTCACGCGGGGTATGAGCGAGAGTATTACTGCGGCGACGCCGAGGCCGATCCACAGCCAGTACATTATCCCCAGGTATGGCAGGTGGTAACCGTATATCATGACCTCCGCCTGGGCCTTCTTCCAGGGCTCGGTGGTATACCAGAATATCTCGTGGGCCTCGCTGAGGCTGAAGTAGAGGCCTACCACGAGGCTCCCGGCTATCACTATCAGCGTCTTCTTATACACGTCCGGGTCGACCTTGAAGCCCTTGATGTATTTCTCGGCGAGCACTAGGGCGAGTATCAGTATGGCGGGGCCGCTGGCGAACGCGGTAGCAACGTACTCTGGCGCCAGCAGTGGGCTGTTCCATATCGGCCTCGCCGTCAGCGCCTGGGAGATGAACGCTGTCACAGTGTGTATACCTATGGCGAACGGCGCCGCTATGATTATGAACGGCACTGTGAACTTCAGCGGCAGCGGCTTGTCCTGGCGATAGTAGTGGATGGTCACCAGGAAGCCTATCAGGTTTATAGTAAGGTAGCCAAATATCACTATGAAGTCCCAGTCTAGCATCGAGTGCAGGTTCGGCAGCTGCGGCATCAGTATTAGGCCACGCAGTGGCCTACCCAGATCCATTGTGATCAGCAATAGCACAGTGACTAGCGCTGCTATGGCCTGGACCTCGCCGAGCACGGCAACCTTCTTGAACCCCTTATGGCCGAACGCGTAGGCTGCGATGCCGAACACTATGCCGGCCGCAGCTACTCCAACCCAGAACACGAAGAACGATATATAAAGGCCCCATGGCACCGAGCTGCTCATATCAGTCATTATCATGCCGCCGTAGTCGCTCTTAAGGAATATCGGGGCGTGCTGGACGAACATCCACACGTAGAGCCCGTAGCCCGCCATCAGCAGCATGCCTATCAGCGCGGCGTAGTATGCCTTACTCCTCCCCACTAGGGCCTCCTCGATGATATACTTTATCGTGTCGAGCCAGCCGCTGCCATAGCTCTTCTCAGCCACCACGGGTCACCCCCTAGGCCTGCGCCTTCCCCTTCATGGACTCCTTTTTGGATGGAGGTGTACGGGCTGGACCGAAGTAGTAGAAGAACTTGGGCTTCGTCCCGGCCTCGGGCCTCAGCACGAAGGCACCGTATTCCTCTATTATCCTCCTCACGGGGCTCTCGGGGTCGTTGAGGTTGCCGAAGCTCCTGGCGCCGACGGGGCAGACCTCAACGCAGGCGGGGACGCCACCGTCCCTAGTGCGCTGTATACACCAGGTACACTTCTCTGTCACATGTGGCTGCCTTATCACGTTGCCGAGTATGTGCATGTTGGGGTTTATCTCGTCCGGCGGCACCCAGGGCTTCCTCCAGTTGAAGCGCCTGGCGCCGTAGGGGCATGCGGTGATGCAGTAGCGGCAGCCGATGCAGCGGTCATAGTCTATTATCACTATGCCGTCGGGCTCCTTCCAGGTGGCGCGGACGGGGCACACCATGACACAGGGGGGTTCCCTGCAGTGCATGCATGCCATCGGAATGTAGACCATGTCCTTCTTGGGGGCCTCCTTGTACTTCCAGTCAGTGTTTAGTATCTCGAACTCCTCCCTGTTCACGGCCACAACCTTTATCCACTCAATACCCTGTTCCCTGTCAGTGTTGTTCTCCATCACGCAGGCATAGGCGCAGCGGCGGCAGCCGATGCACTTGTTTAGATCCAGCGCCATCGCAAAGGTTACTCCAGGCTTAGCGGGCGTCGCCTTGACCTTTATCATCTCGCAGCGGCGCTTGGCCTCCTTGCAGGCGGGACTGTTCTCCCCCTGCTTCTTGCAGAGCTCCTCGGTCCACTTCATGCAGAGCTTCTTCATCTCCTCAGTCTTCTTTGCAGCCCTCTTCTCCATCTCGCTTACGTTCTCAGCCGCCTCAGCCTCGCCGAGCAGGTCCTCGAGGCTTACCGGCTTCAGCACGGCGCGGAGCTTGTCCTTCTCGACCGCTACGAAGGATATCAGGGAGGCGCCTCCCACGACGGCGGCCGCCTTGAGCAGGTTCCTCCTGGTCTCATCCACCACGGGTTCACGCTGCCCGGCCATCATGCATCACCTCCGTTAATCCCTATATTGGTGTGCTAAAACAGCGGCTGCGAGCAGGAGGCTGAGCCCAGCTATGGTGACAGCCAGGGTGCCGTACTCGATGGGGCTCTGCGGGGGAGGCGGCGGCCTCTCGCTGGGCGGCGGCAGGATGCTAATCGCCCTATACACGGGGTTGTGAGGGTTGTGGCACTCGACGCAGGCCTTTGCCGGCACTGTTGTCAGGTTCTTGTACTGGGGGCAGATGTGGAACGCGTAGAGCACCCCCTTGTAACCCTTGATGAACTCCACCTTGCCGCCGGGGCAGGTGTAGGTCTTGTTCCCGTGAGCTAGGAACTGGTAATCCATGTAGGTCCTCATGTGGCAGGTGGCGCATACCTTGTTCGTCTCCATGAGGCTGCTGTGGTTGAACAGCCCGGGGATGCGTATCTCCACCTTGCCCCACGGCGTCTTCAGGTTCCAGACGTCGGGGACGCTGTGACAGCTGGCGCAGAACAGTCCACGGTGAGGCCCCTTGGTGAGATCAATGTGGTGGAATGGCACCACCTTCTTCATGCCGGTTACCTTCATCGTGGCGTGGCAGCTGCTGCATGGGTAGAACTGGTAGCTGCCGGGCTTCTTGTACTGGCTCTCCGCGGCGGCGACGCCAGACACCATGGAAAGCGCTACCGCTAGGAGCACGGACACAGCCGCTAGCAAGGCCCTGCGGCTCACGGCAGCACACCACCCTCCGCCGGGGCTCACGGAGTAGGCACCATGTCCGAGCGATTCTCCACCTTGAATAAAACTAATACTTAGCGATGCAGCCGAAATCTATCGGGTGAAGAAGCCGACAAGAAACACATCCAAAAACTCCGATAGAGAATAATGGTAGAATTCTAGAATAGGTAGACGACGAGCCTCCTCCCACGGTAGACTACGACGCCGCCTGCGACCCCGCCGTTCTCGTCGTAGAGCAGCCTAAACTCGTCAGCATCGCCATGAGCCATGTAGAAGTACAGAGCGTTAACTATGTCCGGCGCCCCGCCCACGAGATTAGCCAGGAACCCGACGCAAGCCACAAGCCCAGCCACCCCTACAGCCCTGGCAGCAACGAAGCCCAGGACCAGGGTAAGCAGCTGCGGCGCTAGCGCGACAACAAGGTACTGCCGGGGCGTCATCCAGTCATAGTCCATAACAAGTGCGCCGAACCTGCCCAGCAGTCGTAACTTAAGCCCCCTCACACCCAGCAGCCGGGCAGCGGCATAGTGAATGAACTCATGGAGAAAGGCTACGCCGAGAGCAGCGGAGAAGGCCACCAAGGGGCCCAGGGGGCAGCCGACCCCCACGCCTCCATGCGCAATGGCACAGAAGGGGGCAGCAACGAGCGGGGCAGCCACAAGCAAAGCCATGGCGAGAAACAAGCCGAGGTAGAACGGCCGGAACCGGGACACGACGACCTCCAATACCAACGCCCAGAACACAAGCTCCGGGGGAGGGGCGTAACAAGGACGCCGCGCCGTGATGCCTGCTCGGGTTGAGAGCCTAGCTCTCTTCTATGATTCTCTTTGCCCACTCCGGTATCTTGCTCCAGTCGGGGTTCAGTGCGCCGAGCTGGTACTTGGCTTTGCACGTGTCGCATAGGAAGACTGTGCGCAGAGTCTCCGCGGGGAGTCCAGCGGCCTTCATCTTCCTGAGCACGGACTCTATCATCCTCCGCGTGGCTATTGGTGCGCCGCAGGCTACGCAGTGGACCATGGGGCTCCTGGCTATTATCCTCCAGTGACCCGGCATGGGTGGCACGGCGGGCCTTGCCTCTATGGCGTCTTCGGGGCATATCTCGGCGCAGTGTAGGCAGGCTATGCAGCGGCCGGGGAGGTGGAGGAGCACCTCGTCTCCCTGGCGGCGGTCGAGCTCGAGCGCGTTGGCGGGGCATTCCTGGACGCAGGCGCTGCACATGGTGCACTTCTCTGCGTCTACCCTCACTTGGGCCATGAGCCTCGTCTCCAGCGCTACGGGCTTGTCGTGGACGAGCCTCTCGGCCTCGGCGACTGCGAGGCTGTGGAGGCCGCGGCTGAGCAGGCTGGCGGCGTCCCCTAGGGGCTCCGGCGCGCGGGGCCTACGGGTCAGCTCTTCAAGGAGTTCGTCCAGGCTGAGCAGCTTGAGGGGCTCCCCTGTGAGGGCCTCGTAGTCCCTGGCCACGGTCTCGCGGTAGATGCCGCGGCTGGCGGCGCACCTAGGGTCAGCGTCCTCCGCGTCCCCGCCGGCCAGTATGATGGGCTCCAGTCCCAGGCCGCGGGCTGCGAGCAGCTCCTCCAGCCCAACCACGTAGGGGCAGCCAACCGGGACTATGACCGTCGGCGGATCCGGCCTTGTCCTGGGGTCGTCCAGGGCCTTGGCGAGGTCTGCGAGCAACCACCGGGTTGCGAACACCATGCGGCCCGGCCCCCGGGGCGAGAGGACGCGGAGGTGCTCGAGCAGCGCCTCCCGGGAGTAGCCTGGGACGCGGAGCAGCTCCACGCTGCACAGCGCGGCGGAGCAGCTCGCCCCCCCGCAGCGCTCTATGCAGGCCCTGCAGGCGTCGCCGACGCCCCTCACCGTGCAGAGACTGGTCTCCCGGGGCTCCTCCACGGCCGCCATCACCGCGCCGGCGAACGCCGAGGCCAAGAGGGCGCGCCGCGTAACCCGCTTCTCAAGGCTCAGCTTCTCGAAGCCAACCTCACGGGGGCTGAGTTTGGCGGCGTACCTCCTCCTCGCGGCGAGCATATGCCCCGGCGGCACCCCGGCGGCCTCCGCCTCCCGGGGATCCACGGCGTCTAGGAGGAAGTAGTTCTCCCCCCTCATCCAAGCCTCCCTGGCGGCGAGCCTCCAGAGCCCCCAAGCGCCCTTGCCGGCGAGCAGCAGCCTCTCCCCAGCCTTGACCGCGCGGAGGGCCTCCTCGAACCCCCTGCCTGGCTCAACAGTCTCAGCATCGCCGGGCAGCGGCGGCGGCCAACCCCCAGCTATTACCAGGAGCCTCGGCTCCCCGTCCGCCAAGCCAGCCTCTCCACCCCCGAGGCCGGGCCGTCGGGGTTCATTACGGTGTCCACGCCTCCTCCTCGCGGGGATGGCGGACGGGGGCTTCAGGGCCTTGCAGCTCGTGCTCCTCGCGGGCGATGGGAGCAACGTTGGGAAGACGGCGCTGGGCGAGAGGCTGGTCGCGGAACTTTCCTCGCGGGGGCTCCGGGTTGCTGTGGTTAAGCATGTGCACCACGGGGTGGACTACAGGGTTAAGGATACGGGCCGCTACCTCTCCGCGGGTGCGGGCCGCGTGGTGGCCGTGGGCCCTGGGTCCTGGATGCTCGTGTCTCCGGGCCGCCTCGGCTTCTGGGAGGCGGTGGAGCTGGCTGCTGAGGGGGGCGTGGATGTTGTCCTCGTGGAGGGGTTCCGGGATCACGTGTCCGTGGTGCTCTCGGCGGGCGGGTGTGTAGCCTACCTTGGCTCCCAGTGCCCAGGAGCAGCTGGCGACGGGAGGCTCGTCTGCGCACCCAGGCTGGGCGTCGAGGAGGCTCTGCCCCGGCTCCTCGGGCTCCTCTCGCTGGGTGCCTGCCGTTTACGCAGCAAAGGTTAACCCTCTCTAAGACTATACGGCACAGCACCCGTTTTACAGGGTGGCGGAGATGCAGGTAAATAGTAAAACAGTCCTAGTTGCTGTGCTGTTTGCTGCCGCGGCCTCTGCGGCTGCTTTCCTGGCTACAGGGCAGGGCGCCTCCGGGAGACAGAGCGTGGTCCTGCACGCCTACCTGTGCTCGGCGGCATCGAAGGCCTGGAAGGAGATAATCCCGGTCTTCGAGAAGGAGACGGGGATAAAGGTGGTCGCCGAGTACGGTGCCTCGGGCACCCTCCTGGCGCACCTGGAGATGAGCAGGATTGGAGACATCTATGCACCTGCAAGCCCCTACTACATGAGGCTCGCGGTGGAGAGGGGCCTAGTGGACAACTCCACTGTAGAGCCCGTCGCCTACCTCGTGCCGGTCATACTTGTTCCGAGGGGCAACCCCGCCAATATAAGCAGTGTATACGATCTGGCGAGGCCGGGGGTCAGGGTTGGACTAGGTAACCCGGAGAGCGTGGCGGTCGGCCGCTACTCTAAGAGGATGCTGGAGCAGCTCGGGATATGGGGCAAGGTGGAGAGGAACATAGTGGTCTACGCTAGGAACATAGCCGAGCTGACCTCCTACGTAGCCTCCGGCGCCGTTGACGCGGCGATAACCTGGCAGGTGAACCACTGGTGGTACCCCAACCGCACCGACATAGTATGGATACCAGCCAGCATAGTGGAGAAAACGGGCATAGTCTACATACCGATAGGCGTGACCAGGTTCAGCAAGCACCCCGACGCCGCTAAGAAGTTCATAGACTTCGTGCTCCACAACCCCAGGGCGCTGGCCATATGGAAGCGGTACCACTACTTCACGCCCCAGGAGGCCGAGGAGTTCCTCCACGGCGCCCAGGGGTAGCCCGGGCCAGCAGCAAGCGCACCCTCTCCACGACCCCGCAGTCAAGGGGCACCGGGACCCCATCACGGCGGAGAGCCAGGCAGAGGTGGTCACCGTGGATGAGCCTTGCAGCCCGTATGTAGGTGGCGAGCTCGCCCCGCCCCATGGGGAGCTTCACCCCGGTCTTGTCGGCGAGCGCTATGAGCCTCTCAGCTACCCCCTCCGGAGGCTCTCCCGGCGCAGCCTCCACGACGGAGCATGTCGCGGCGAGGTATGCCCCAATGGTCTCGAGTGCAGCCATGTAGTTCCTCTGGGCCCTCTTGGCGGCAACGGCGACGTCCTGCCTGGAGACGCCGAGGAGCCGGGCTATCTCCGTGGAGCTGAGGCCCCTGGAGCGGAGATGGGCTATGAGGAGCTGCTTGGGGGTGAGGAAGCCTATCCTCTCCACGCAGCGCCCCGGGGCCTCCAGGCAGACATGGCTCAAGGGATATACGCTTACCATCCAACGCCCGCCTGAAGGGAGGCTGGGCGGCCGTCTTGAGCACTGGGAGGCTTGTGGCGGCGCTGGTAGTCGCGGCGCCAGCGGCAGCGGTTGCGGTTGTGCTCCTCTACCTCCCACTTTGGGCCGGGCCCCTCCGCGTCGCCAGGGCGGCTGCGAGCAGTGAGGCCCTGTTCGCGGTCAAGCTGAGCCTCGTAACCGCCACAGCGTCCTCGTTTCTCGCCGTCGCGGCCGCCGTGCCTGCAGCCTACGCGTTGAGCAGGGGGTTGGTGCCCTGGGGGAGGCTGCTGGAGACCCTGCTCCTCGTCCCCTTCGGCATGCCCCCTGTCGCGGTGGGTGCCTCTCTGCTCGTATTCCTCACCGGCCCGGGAAGGTGGCTCGACGAGACCATTCTCCACGCGGTGTTCACGCCTCGGGGCCTCGTGGTGGCTCAGTTCGCCGTGGTCTACCCGATAGCGGTCAGGGTGCTGAAGACAGGGTTTGACGCCGTGAGCCCGGAGTACGAGGCCGTGGCCAGGACCCTGGGCTACAGCTGGCTGGGTGCTTTCACCAGGGTCACCCTCCCTATGGCCAGGAGAGGGCTGCTCACTGCGCTCCTCCTCTGCTTCACCAGGAGCCTCGGCGAGTTCGGGGCCAGCGTGATGCTCGCAGGGGCCTACCCCTTCCGCACAGAGACCCTCCCCATAGCGATATACCTGGCCATAGGTGGAGGCAGCATCGCACTCGCTGTCTCACTGATAGCAGTTAGCGGCCTCGTCGCAGCAGCTGGGGTCGCCGGCCTCCTCTACCTCGAGGAGGCACGAGAGGAGAGGGGATGAGGAGGCCGTGGCGGCGGAGGGCCTAGTGGTAGAGGATCTCGTGGTTCACCGAGGAGGCCGTCTAGTGCTCCATGGCGTCTCCCTCCGCCTCCTCCGGGGCGAGGTCGGAGTAGTGCTGGGCCCCAACGGGGCGGGGAAGACGACCCTTCTACACAGCATAGCCGGCGTAGTCAAGCCCGCCCAGGGCAGGATAGTGGTGGCCGGCATAGTGGTCTACGACTCCGTGCGGGGCCTCTCGCTGCCCCCGGAGAGGAGGGGTGCAGCCCTCGTCCCCCAGAGCCTAGCCCTCTTCCCCCACATGACGGTCGAGGAAAATATCAGATTCGCGTTGAGGCCCCGCAGGCTCCCCCGCAGCGAAGAGGACGAGAGGCTCCGCCGCGTAGCAGAGATGCTTGGGATAACTCACCTCCTCCCACGGAGGCCGAGCCAGCTCAGCGGTGGCGAGAGGCAGCGGGTAGCCCTCGCCCGCGCCCTCGCCGCTGAGCCCAGGCTCCTCCTCCTAGACGAGCCCTTCTCAGCCCTAGATGCCCCGACCAGGGAGAGGCTCCGCCGCCTCCTCCGCCGTATCCTCCACGAAACAGGCACAACGGCGCTCATGGTGACCCACAGCTTCTCCGACGCATGGCTCCTTGGCACGAGGCTCTACCTCCTCCGCGGAGGCAAGCTCTACGGCGGCGCCTCGCCCTGGGAGATAGCGGAGAAGCCCCTCAGCCACGGCGTAGCCGGGTTCCTCGGCCTCCAGGTGCTCGAGGCCAAGGTCGATGACCGGGATCCAGTGCTCCTCCACGTAGCGGGCCTCGGCCTCCTCCGAGTAGCCAGGAGGCTCCGTCCCGGCGCTAGGGCCCTGGTTAGCCTCCGCGCAGACGACATGGTGCCCACGGACAGAGAGGGCCCTAACACCTACCGGGCCAGGGTGCTCGAATCCCTCCTCACAAGGTACTCTGTGCGCCTCCTCGTAGAGACCCAGGGCGGCCTAACGTTGCTCGTAGAGGCCCCGAGGGGCCTCCTGCTAGCGCAGGGGGGCATACCTGGGCCCGGGGACACGGTGCTCATCCACATACCCCCTGAGGCCCCCGACGTCGCGGAGGCGCCGGGGTAGAGAAGAGGGGGTTCCCGGTAGCCCCTCCACTACTTGGAGCCCCGAGAGGGGGTGTAGGGGGGCGTTGGCGAGGGTCAGGGTTGAGGCCGAGGTTAGGCCCACGGAAAGCGTGGATAAGGTTAAGCGCGCGGTGCTGAACGTGTTCACCCCCGACACGATCCATGTAGAGGATCTTGGCGGCGGCTACCGGCTCGTAGTCGCGGAGTCTTACAGCCTCAGGGGCTTGGTGAGGCTGCACGAGAAGCTCCGCCGCGAGAGGATACTTGACGCGGCTAGGGGCTACATGCTCCGCGGAATAGACGGCGACACGCTGGTATTCAAGCTGAACAAGCAAGCGGCCTATGTGGGCCGCGTGAGCCTCGTAGACATAGACTCGGAGGCCCCGATGGGCCCCATAGTGTTCACAGTCGAGCATAGCAACCCCAGGGCAGTGGTGGACTGGCTCGCCCCGCCTACGAGGATGGGCAGGCCGATCCGTGAACACCCTATGCCCGAGGACTAGCCGCCAGCCTACTCGGCCCCCTGGCCCGAGGCAAGGTTTAGAGGCTTCTCCGCCGCCTAGGGGACTACGCGGGCCTCGCTATGTACCTGGCCACCTACGAGTATGAGGAAGCCAAGAAGCGGAGCAGCAGGGGACGCTGAGATGTCGGGGACGAGCGCCCGACCCGCCGACATGGGCGCCATGCCTCAAGCCTCATAAGGGGGCTTCCCTCTCCGGGCCCAACGTCTCCTAGATGGGCTGCTGCTGTGGGGCAGGCGGGGAGGCTGCTCATACTCGTCACCGGCATGCCTGGGAGCGGGAAGAGCCTCGTCTCCTCCGTCGCCTCCACGCTGGGCATACCCGTCTACGTCATGGGCGACGTTGTGAGAGAGGAGGCCCGTAGGAGGGGCCTGGAGCCAACCCCGGCTAACCTGAACATGGTTGCAAGGATGCTCCGCGAGGAGTACGGCCCCACCGTAGTGGCTGAGAGGACGGCGGATAAGATTGTCCGCGACGGCTGCCGCGTCTGCCTCGTGGACGGTGTCAGGAGCCTCGCCGAGGTGGAGGTGTTCCAGAGGCTCGGCGACACCGTTGTGGTCGCGGTTCACGCGTCGCCGAGAACCAGGTTCGAGAGGCTCCGGAGGAGGGGGAGGCCCGGGGACCCGGAGACATGGGAGGAGTTCAGGCAGAGGGATCTCACCGAGCTAGGGTTCAGCCTAGGGAGCGTGATAGCGCTCGCCGACTACATGATAGTCAACGAGGCCGACCCGGGCTTGGCCCGGGAGAAGGCTAGGAGGCTCCTCCTCCGCCTAGCCTCAGGCGAAAAACCAGAGCCCTCGAGCCTCGAGTTCTAGGCCACAGCCTCCTCGCTCGCAGCCGGCGCCGGCGCGCCGAGACTCTCGGCTATCCTCTCCGCTAGCTCCCAGACCCTCTCTGCGACCTCGCCTGGTAGTAGCCGGTGGTTGAGGTAGAGCCTCCCGCTGCCGCCCTCCTCGACGAGCCCCAGCTCCTTGTAGAGCCTAACCTCCTCGACGACGTCGACGAGGCTGGGGTATGCTGTTATCACGTCCTCCTCGTGCAGCCTCATCAAGTCACTTATCAGCTGCTGAAGGGTCACCGGACCGGCGGCAATCCGGGCGAGGATTGCGTAGCGCAGCTCACCCAGCTCCCAGCCGAGCCTCTCAACCCAGTAGCCAGGGTACATGGAATAAGCACCCCGAACCACCCCCAGGAGAATAGTGTTGGGCAGAAAGGTGGGATATGGGAGCACGGGCCCCATGTATCGCGAGAAAATACGGGTCTCCCCCTGGGCTAGGGGGTGAGGCGGACCAGCCGCACGGGCCCCGTGCTCACCGGCCAGGCTAGGAGAGTGATAGAGACATAATAGTTCGGTAAATTTAACTCTAACCAAAGGGGGGACAATTAGTCACTGGTGGCTGCAGCTCCGGGCCACCCGGACCCTCATTTCCACGGGGCCGTGGGCGCCCTCCAGCTCCACTACCACGCTCCCACCGCCCAGCGCGTGGCACACGTCCAGCGCAACACGGGCAGCAAGCTCCTCTTGCAGCACCCGTGTTCCACGGAACCCTGAGAGGTAGTTGTGGAAGCTCAACGCCTCAATGTAGCGGCACCCCTCTGGTCCCCCGGGAGGCTGGTAGCGGAGCACAAGCCGGTAGAGGTCAACTATGCCCGTCACCGGGCACACTGCCTCTACCACGGCTCTCAGCTCGACCTCGTCGGCGCACCCGGAGCCATAGACGACCCTAAGCCCGCTCCCCGTAGCCAAGCCTAGCCTCCCCTCCGGCCGCTTCCCGGGGCGGCCTCGGCTATTTTCTGGAGCGTTGAGGCATGGCGGCTACTCTATGACGGTGGTGCGGCTCCTCACCCTCCCTCTTAGAGCGGCGGCGGCTACGGCGATGGCGGCTATGTAGACGTGTATCTCCAGCCTACCTAGATCCATGAGGGCTAGGAGGGTTAGCTTGGCGGGGAGCGGTGTGGCGGCGCTGGTTATCCCTACGCTGAGGCCGGTGGTGCAGAGCGCGCTCGTGGCCTCGAATGCTGCGTCGGCTAGTGTCGCGTGGGGCACGGTGACCAGTATTATCATTGTGCCTATCACGTCTAGGAGGGCGAAAAGAAACACTACCTCGATAACCCTGGCGAGCTCCTCGAAGTCTACGTTGCTGGAGCCAACCTTGTGGCTAGTTATGTAGTGGGGGCCCTTGATTACCCTGGCCCAGCTCCACTTCACGGTGGAGCCTAGGACTGCGAGCCTGTACAGCTTTATGCCTCCCGCGGTGCTGAACGCGGAGCCGCCTATAAACATGAGTATTGTCAGAAGGAACTTGTATGAGGGGCTCATGTGGCTCAAGCTCGCTATGCCGAAGCCGGTGGTGGTCAGCGCGCTGGCGGTGTCGAAGAAGGCCTCGCGGAAGCGTCGGAAGAGGCTCCACGCGGCCGGTGCGCTGTGCATTAGCAAGAGAAGCCCTATGAGCACAGAGGGCACCCAGACAGCGAAGAAGGTCTTCTCCTCGACGCTCATCTCCCTCTGCTGGCCCTTGAACAACGCATAGAGGTCGGCGAAGTTCAGCGCGCCCAGGATCATTGCAGCCACCGTGGCCGCTTCTATGAGGAAGCTGTGATAGTAGCCTATGTTAGCCCCCCGGTCGCTGAAGCCGCCGGTGCTGATAGCGGTCATAGCGTGGTAGACCGCGTCGTTGAGCGGCATCCCGGCGGCGTAGAGGAGAACCACGTCTATCCCAGTAAGCACCGTGTAAAGCCACATGAAGGCACGGAGGCTCCGAGCTATGCTTGGCTCAAGCCTCTCCAGCCTGCCTTCCGCGAAACCGACCAGGTGGGCCGGGAGCCCAGCTATGCGGGCGAACGCATAGAACACGACAACGACGCCGAAGCCGCCTAGCCACTGCGTGAGCGCTCTCCAAGCCTGCACGCTCCAGGGCAGCTCATCCACGCTGGGCACGTAGACGTGAAACGCTGGATCCACTTGTCCGCTGAAGACGCTGAGCCCCGTGGTTGTGAAGCCGCTCACAGCCTCGAACCACGAGTCCACCAGCGGCACATGAATAGCAAGAGTAACAGGGATGGCTGAAAGCAGTGGCACGAGCACCCACGACAACGCGACAAGTATAATGGCCTCGTGCAGCGTTATCGGCCTAGAGGGCCTAGTGGCTGTCAACCAGAACCACGCCACAGCGAAGTAGATTAACGTCATCACGAGCTGGACAGAGGTAGCCACGCTCCACCTCTCCAGGAGCAGCGTCCACAGCACGGCGCCCGCATGGGGCATGGCGGCGACGATCAACGGGAGTACAATGTAGTGAAGGAGGGGATGTATGCATCGGCTGCAACTCGCCGCCTTCTCGGCAGCTCCAGCCGTGGCTTACCAGCCTCCATTAGGCCGGCCCGCCGAGGAACCGGCGGTAAAAAGACTTCATTTCATGTGTACAGTGATGACTCTTGGTGGACTGTAGCTAGGTCACCTCCTCCTAATGAGTGTGAGCGCTGCTGCTAGCAGCGCCACAGCAAGCAGCATGGAGGACGACAGCAGAGGGTATATCATGGCGAGCCTCCCTGCCTTCGTTACGGTCACCGTAGTGGTTCTTATCGAGGTGTAGAACTTCGTAGCGGTGCTTGTAACAGTCCTGGTGGTTTCGGCTACGGTTCTTGTTACCGTTGTAGTAGTCGTTACACTGGTTGTCTCCACGGCTCTCGTAGTCTTTGTCACTGTTGTAGTGACTGTTCTGGTCACGGATACTCTGATAATCTTCGTGGATGTATAACATGGGGTGGCGACCCCAGCGGCAGCGTAAAGCAGCTTGAGGCCGGGACTCCAGGCGGGCCCGCGGCTAACGGCCACAATACCCCGAGCTCATCATAGTTGAAGTACAGTGGCTTTGGGGGACCACGCATAGTAGAGGGAGACGCCAGTGCCATTAGCCGTACAGAGGGTATAGGGGCCAGCACTTGCAGCAACCGAGCTATCTCTCACGATGCGCGGCGACCACGGCTCAACCGCGGTGAACCAGACAAGCATCCGTTGCCCTTTCTCAGCAGTCACGTTGTAGAGGAGCCCCGGGACAACCTCCTTGACGCCACTGTAGACCCTCCTTGGGGCTGCTAGCAGCCTCTTGGAGGCGTTAAACCCGTAGTTGGGGGCTACGGGCTTTAAGGGTGTGAGAGCAGACGAAGGATGATCTCGCAGCCCTGGACCGTGCAGCGCAGCCACCACTACACGGCTCCCACTGATTACTAGAAGCCTGTAGTCAGAAGCATGTAGCCTGTGTCGTTAAGAAGTACAGCCGGCAGCACGGCCTTGGACACGCCGCCGGCGGCTCTCCCCTGGAGCACCGGGGGAGCACTGAGTGCCACCACTATAGCTATTAGTATAGCCGTTGCCTTAGACCTCAAGGCTACCCGCCCGTCCAGTAATAGCGGTAAGGAGAAGCCAAGAGGAAGGATTTAAGCTGTGGCGCGTCTTGTCAAGAAGCGTATCTCCTAGTTCGCGGAGAAAGGCACTCCATGCTGTAGGTGGCGCCCCCAGTCCACTGCTGCAGCGGAACAGGATTGGCTAAGCATCTTTAGGCCAGCCTTCCAGCAGGGATTAACCCCGTCTAAGCATAGGAGGGATGCACGGCTGGGGCGCCGGGTCTATACTGTTGGGCACAGTAGTCGCGGCCTCGGGGAGCTGGTTCAGCTCCTCCAGCGCTATGGGGTCGCTGTAGTGGTTGATGTTAGGAGGAGGCCGGGGAGCAGGAGGGTTCCCTGGTTCAGCCGTGGCGTGCTCGAGGAGGAGCTGCCCAGGAGGGGCATTGGCTACGTGTGGCTCGGGAGGCTGCTCGGCGGCTTCAGGAGAGGCGGCTACGAGGCCTATATGAGAACACCCAGCTACTGGCGCGGCATAGCAGTGCTCACCCGGGTCATACTGGAGTCGCCGGGCCCCGTGTCCTTGATGTGCAGGGAGAGGCTATGGAGGCGCTGCCACCGCCGCTACATAGCCGAGACACTGGCCTGCATGGGCTACGAGGTTGTCCACATAATAGACCTCGGAGTGACTGAGAGGCACCGCCCTAGGAGCTGCAGGGGGAGCGTGGATTAACGCCTCCGCCGGGAGCATAAGCTGCCCGGTGGGGTGGCTCCGGGTTTGAGTGAGAGGATAAGGGCGTTCATAGCCGTGGACATAGAGGAGCCCCGCGTGGTAGCCAAGCTCGTCCAGATAAGGGATGCGTTCGTGGCCACGGGTGCGCCCATGAAGCCCGTGGAGGACCAGAACATGCATATCACTATAAGATTCCTCGGCTCCACGCCGGTAGCGCTGCTGGACGAGATAGAGGCTATTATGAGGCAGGCCCGCCCCCGGCGCGTTGTGATAAAGCTGCGGGGCGTAGGCGCCTTCCCGAGCATTGAGAGGCCCCGCGTCATATGGGTGGGCGTGGAGCCGGGCCCGGGGGCGGAGGAGCTGGAGCGTATCTACCGCGCAGTGGAGCGTGGCGTCAGGAGGCTGGGCTGGAGCCCGGAGCGCGAGGAGTTCATTCCCCACGTGACGCTCGCCAGGATAAAGGGGAGGAAGAACATTGACCGCGTTGTTAAGCTCCTCAGGGAGCTCAGCGACGTTGAGGTAGGAGAGGTTGTCCTGGAGTCCCTGAGGCTGAAGCAGAGCATACTGACCAGAAGCGGCCCCATCTACCGCACAGTAAGGGAGGTAAGGGCTGTGGAGGCCTAGCCGCCCCCAGTGTTGTAGGCGTAGACGGTCAGCCCGTAGGCCTGCCAGGGTGCCAGCCCTAGTATCAGGAGGAGCAGCGCCGCTGCGAGCGCGGCCACCTCTCTCGTCCCGGGCCTCTCCCTTGTAACTGTCTTCTCTGTGGGTTCCTGGAACACCATGTATATCGCGTACCCGTAGTAGAAGGCTCCGGCGCCGAAGTTTATCACCGTGAGCGCTGCTAGGAGGGGTGACACGGACACCAGCGCCTTGAGTATGTAGAGCTTGCCCCAGAACCCGAGTGTCGGCGGCACGCCTGCGAGGCTCGCCAGGCCCAGTACCAGGGCTGCTGCCGCGGCTGGGTTCCTGTGGAAGAGGCCTCTCAGCCTCCCCCAGCCCCTGCACGGGTAGCCGCAGCCCCTGTCCAGCACTAGGTAGGAGGCGAGCTTCGAGAAAGCGTAGCCGCTCGTGTGGAGTGCTATCCCCGCTACCGCGGCTGCGTTGTCTACGCCGGGGAGCCGGGCCAGCGCAGCCACCGCGGCGACTATGTAGCCGGCCTGGGCCACGCTGCTGTAAGCCAGCATCTTCTGCGGCGAGTCTCTTATCGTGAGCAGTGCGCCGAGGTTACCGTAGAGCATCGTTATGGCGGCGAGGGCGCCTGCGGTCCAGAGCACAACCTCGGGTGCGGCGGCGGCGAAGGGCGCAACGAGCTTAACCACGAGGAGCACGGCTATTATCTTGGCGGCGGCGCCTGCCACCGATATGGCGAGCGGCCTGGCGTTCCCATAGACGTCGATCAGCCAGCCGTGGAACGGAACCACGCCCATCTTGAAGCCCGCCGCTACTATGGCCAGCGCTACGACGGGGGTGATGAAGAGGGGGTCCCTGGTGAGGAGCCTTGGCGACACAACCAGGGTGCCCCGGACAGCCGCGTAGAGGATAGTCACCAACAGCAGTATTATTGTAGCCACTGCGCCGTTCACTGCGTACTTCATCGCGGCCTCCGCACTCACGGTGTCACGGTATAGGGCTACCAGCACGTAGCTTGACACTGCGGCAAGTATCCACGCTATATAGACAAGGTAGAGTGCCCTGGACAGGCCAAGCACTATGACGCCGAGCGCCATGAGGCCCACGACGGCGTAGAAGGCTTCGCCGGCCTCCCAGTAATCTACGACGCCGCTCGCAGCGATAGCGGCGAGGGCGAAGACCAGGGCGGCGGCTGAGAGCAGGTAGACGCTGAAAGTATCCACGACGACAGCGCCTCCAAAGGCTACCACGTAGCCTCCAGTTGGCGCTATGGTGGCAGTGGCGTAGAGCGCGGCTGCGAGTGTCGCAGCGGCGGCGGCGTAGAGGCTGAACCTGGTAGCCCTGGGGCCGAAGAGGGGCGCCACTAGGCCGGTGAACGCGTAGCCCGCTATCACCGCCAGCGTGCCCAGCTCGACCACGCCGGTCAGACCGCTGCAGAGAGGACATGCCACCACCGTTCACCCCCCTGCGACGAAGCTTATCACCAGCGCCGACAGCACCGCCGCGAGCACCATGCCGGCCATGAAGTACGCGGTATAGTCGCGTAGGTCCCCTGTCTGCAGCCTCCTAACCGCAGCGCTCCCCGCTGCCGCGGCTGAAGGCAGCTCGCGGTGCACGAGGCCATCATAGCGGGCCTCCAGTCTGGAGGCCCTCCCGGCGGCCCCCAGGCCCCCGGTGGCGAAGCCCCCGTGGACCGTGGCGTCCAGCACGGCCTCGAACCTGGCCAGGAGCCTGGCCAGCCACAGCCCAGGGTAGACTACGAGCCGGTAGATGAGCGCGTTGACCAGCCACCTGTCGTAGAGGAAACCGTGGAGCAGCCTTGCCAGCGGGTTCTTGAGCAGTCTTTCACCCGGCGGCCCGAGGCGCAGGTAGAGGAGTATCACCGAGAACCCAGCCGCGGCGGCGAGGGTGCCATAGACCACGCCGCGGAGGCTGAACGGCGCCTCCCTGAGCCCGGCGGCGGCGAGGAGGAGGTGCTCCAGCAGCGGCCATGCGAGCCCGAGGCCTAGGCTGGCCACGCCCAGCGCCAAGTAGGGGCCGAGCATGAGCCAGCCGGGCTCGTGGGGGTGGCCGTGGAAGCGGGGCTTGCCGAGGAATACGAGGTAGAGCATCCTGGCCGTGTAGGCGGCGGTGAGCACAGCCGTGGCCAGGGCTAGCGCCTCCGCCCTCCAGCCGATGAGGCTTATCGCGTGCACTGTCAAGTCCTTGCTCCACCAGCCCGAGAAGGGGGGCAGCGCGGCCAGGCTGAGAGAGGCCAGCAGGAAGGCCGCGAAGCTGAGCGGCATGTAGCGCCGGAGCCCACCCATGTCGTCCATGTAGCGGCTGTGCACAGCATGTATAACGGCGCCTGCCACGAGGAACAGCGTGGCCTTGAACACAGCGTGGCTCACGAGATGTGCGAGGCCGCCTAGCACGCCCTCCCCCACGGCGCCGGCGGCGGCCGCGGCGAACACGGCTGCAAGCATGTAGCTCAGCTGGCTCGCAGTGGAGAACGCTAGGACGAGCTTCAACTCCCTAGCAACTATAGCCATCGTGGCCGTCGCGAAGGCTGTGAGGAGCGCGAGCCACGCCAGCCACCGGTACCCCTCCAGCGCCGCCGCGGCGCCCGCGGCTGCGAGGGCGGGGGCTACGAGCGGGGTGAGGCGGAGCGCGTAGTAAACCCCAGCCTTCACCATGGTAGCAGCGTGGATGAGCGCGGACACGCTCGTCGGCCCAGTCATCGCGGTCACGAGCCACTCGTGGAACGGGAACTGGGCACTCTTAGCCAGGGCGCCAAGGTAGAAGAGCAGCAGCCAGACCGGCACTATACCGTGCATCAGCAGGCTGCTCGCAAGCAGCGCGGAGCCGTGAAGCAGCCCGCTGACGCTCGCGGAGCCCAGCGCGGCGTAGACTACGCCGAGGCCGATTAGCATACCCATGTCCCCGAGCCTGGTGAAGCTTATCGCCCTCAACGCGCTGTGGGTCGGAGTAAACCACATGGGGACGCCGAGCGTCCTCCTCCCCGGGTCGCCGACCCAAGCCTCCTCCCTGTCATCATGGTAGAAGCCTATGAGCGCCCAGCTCGACAGCCCCGTCCCCTCCCAGCCTACGAACATCAATACGAGGCTGTCAGCGTACACGAGGAGCAGCATACTGGCCACGAAGAAGCTGTAGAACACCCAGTACCTCGCCGCCCCCCACTCCCCGATGTACTCCACGCTGTACAGTGCTATCAACATAGAGAGCGCAGCTACAACGACGCCAACCACGCCTGCCAGCACGTCCACTCTGAGGCTGAACGCGGCAAGCCCCGGCACCCATGGGACGGAGAGGAGGCCCACGCCGTCGTGGAGCACTGAGACGAGGGCAGCTACGGAGAACACGGCGGAGCCCACGACGCCCGCGACCCCGGTCCAGGCGAGCCTCCTCCACCCAGCACCCAGGAGCGCCAACAGCAGCACGGCAGCACTGGCAGCGTAGGAGGAGAACACTGCCGCGGCAGCCCACGCAGCGGCGCCGGGCACGGCTCAGCACCCTCCACACCAAGGGCTCAGCTCACGGCGTAGACCCTGGAGAGGGTAGCGGACGCTGGGCCTGCGAGCAGGGCCACGGCCACGAAAAACACGACCCCCGCGAGCGCGAGCAGCGCCAGGGGCACTAGGAGGCCGCGGGACCACCGAGCCGCCTCCGGGCTAACCCCCGCGGCGGCGAGCCTCTCGGCCACGGGGCCGGGGCGGCCGAGGAATATGAGCCTGAACGCCTGGAAGCTGTACACCACGGTCAGCGTCATCGCGGCGGCGGCGGCGGCGGCTGTGACGGCGAAGAGTCCTGGGCCGAGCCCCATGCCCCACTGGGCGTAGCCGAAGGCGAGGTAGACTTCGCTCCAGAGCCCGAGGGTGGGTGGCAGCCCGGATATCAGGGCGAAGCCGAGGAGGGCGACGGCAGCGGTCCTGGGCATGAGCTGAGCGAGGCCACCTAGGTCTTCAAGGCTCCTGGTGCCGAGGAGCGCTATGAAGACGCCCGCGACGCCGAAGAGGATGGCCTTGCCCAGGGCGTGGGCGACGTAGTGCAGCACCGCGCCCGTAAGCCCTGCAGCGTTGCCCACGGCGAGGCCGAGAAGCATGTAGCCCATCTGGGAGACGCTGCTGTAGGCGAACAACCTCTTCACATCCCTCTGCACAAGAACCAGCAGCCCCCCATAGACCATCGTGGCCACGGCCCAGGCGAAGAGAGCCAGCTCAACCCCCGTCGAGGCCCAAAGGCTGTGGAAGAGCCCCACGCCGGCGCGGATTAGCGCGTAGCCCCCAAGGCCTATCAGCAGTGGGCTCAGCAGCGCCGACACCGGGGTAGGGGCCTCAGCGTGCGCATAGGGGAGCCAGAGGTGGAGGCCAAGGTACGCCGACTTCACGCCCAGCCCGAGCACCACGAGGGCCAGTGCCAGGAGGCTCTCGGAAACCCCTACCACGTAGCCCTGGCCAGGGATGTAGAAGTCGTAGCGCCCGGCGAGGAAGAGGCCGAGCAGGAACAGCAGCGCACCCACATGCGTCCAGACAAGGTAGATGAGGCCCACCTTCAGCCTCTCGCCGTAGCCGTAGAGGATTATCAGGAGAGCGCTCGGCAGCAGCGTGAGTTCCAGGAACAGGTAGAAAAGCACACCGTTCGAAGCCATGGCGGCGCCAAGCATGCCAGCCGTGAACATCTGGTAAAGTGAGTAGTAGAGGGCCCAGCTCCCCCCGCCCATCTCCTCAAACCTGTGCCTCATATAGGGTAGGGAGTATACTGCAACGAGTAGAGAGACGAGGACAACCGCCACAGCAATGGGCGCGGAGACGCCGTCAAGCACCAACGCGAACACGCCTATGCCCGGCACCCGGGAGTAGAGCGGATCCAGCGCCACAGCGCCACGGTAGACCTGGGCAAGCGCCGGCAAGAGAAGGAGGCCCGCAGCCACCCAGGAGGCCACGGCCAGCACGGCATGGCCGCGGGCCCCCAGCCTCCTGCCGGCTACGAGGCTGGCTATTCCGGCAGCGAGGGGGGCTGCGAAGGAGAGCCAGAGCAGCGGCGCACCGAGCACGTGCTCCATTGCCACATCGGATCCCCTCTGTGCTAGTTATCTAGCCTCGTAGCTCGCGGAGCAGGTCGGTCTGCACGCTCCTCTTCCTACGATACACGAGCACAAGTATGGCCGCAACAATAGCTATCTCGGCTATCGTGAGCACAATTGTTGCGAGGAGGAGGGAGTAGAACCCGGGCCCCGCCCCGATGAGCACACCAATGTAGGCCGCGCTAAGTATGATTGAGTTAAACAGCACCTCTATTGACACAAGGAGCTTCAAGAGGCTACGCGAGGACATAACCCCATAGATCCCGGCGGCGGAGCCCACAAGGGCGGCCGAGTACACCAGGACGGCCACAGTGAACCCGTTCAAGGTACTCCTCCCCCGCAGTACCAGGGGGCATAGCCCTTGGGGAAGCTGGCCCTCCCCCGCGGCTGCATGCGGGGCCGATTGCTCCACGCGGCGGAATAAATAGGGAACCCTAGGCCCTCTCGCCGCCCCTACCAGCCCGCGCTATCGCCACGGCTTCGATGAGCACAGTGGCAAGCGTTATAACCATGAGGAGCGTGCAGAGCCAGCAGTCAAGCAGCGACCTAGCGGCCTCCTCTATGCTCAGCCCCGTGGAGAGCTTCTCCGAGGGCACGGGGTTGGAGAGTGCATAGATGAGGAGCGGCGCCTGCAGCGCGGCGGCGGCGAAGAAGGCTAGCAGCATACGGCCAGGTCTCCAGGCCCGCGGCTCCACGCTGCAGCCGAGCAACATGACCACGACAGCGAGCAGGGTCACGCTCGTACCCACATAGACTACGACATGAAACACGGCGATGTAGCCGTACCCCATGAGCGCGAGAACCGAGGCGACCCCGAGGGCGGCCACCACGAGCCAGGCTATCATGTGCACAGCCTTCCTAGCAGCCACGACCCCAAGACTCCCCGCAGCCACAGCGACCAGAGACGCCACAAGGGCAGCATCATAGAGCACGCTCATTCCCCAGGCTCACCCCCAGACTCTGAAACCCTAACATAGCGGAGACCCCGCTCCTCGTCAACTACGACCGCGAGCATCCTTCCCCTCCTCCTCTCCTCCTCCCTGGAGACCTTGAGGCTCCACAAGTGCCAGTCAACGGGATCCATCCAGCCCGGCGGCCCCTCCTCCACCGCGTCGGTCACGTGCTCATGGAGCCTGCTCTCCCACAGCGCGTCGGTTGGACAGATATCGGTGCAGAGGCCGCAGAAGATGCACCTCCCCGGATTATAGCCGGGCCGGAGCCTCTTGTCCCCGGGCACGCGGTACATCTTGATAGCCCTGGCCGGGCATACCTGCGCGCACAGGCTGCAGCCAATACACTTGTCATAGTCGTAGAGCACGACGCCACGGAACCTCGGAGGCATAGCCTCCTCGTAGTCAGGATAGGGGAAGGTCATGGGGGGCTCGAGCAGCCTACGCGCAGCCGCGGCAAGGGCCTCCAAGTGTCCCCTAACAGTCCCCGGCCCCTTACGGTTCGACACAACTCAGCACCTCAGGGCGTCAGCGGAAACTTCGCAGGCCCCCGAGGAGGGAGAGGAGCCCCGTACCCTGGAGGTGCCCCAGAGAGCCAGCCCCTATAAAGGGGGACGGTGGAGCCGCCTGGAGTCTTTAGCACTCGCGTAGCGAGGGTTCCCGCCGCAGCCGCTGCGCCCCGGAGCCTCCCGGCCTGGTGCAGCTCCCCTTTAGGGCGTGTAGAGCGGGTGCACTGCTGCTGAGACTACGAAGGCTATTAGGGCTAGTGGGAAGAGCCTTGTCCAGAACATGGTTGTTACTTGGTCTAGCCTCATCCTGCCGTAGACGCTGCGGAGGAAGACCGCTATAAGCATCAATGCCACAGTCTTGGCGAAAACCATTATGCTGCCCAGGAGCGGCGTCGTGAAGGGGGCCCA
>CAZIWH010000011.1:0-34377 GCA_964542985.1 uncultured Hyperthermus sp.
GGTTGCATGGGTTTAGCTTTAAGACTTACCCCCTCCCCGGGGCATTCTATTATAGCCGAGCCCTGCAGGGCGCGAGGGAGCCAGGAGAAGGCCTCGCAGGCCAAGGGCCGTGGCGAGAGGGAGAGCGTTGCCCAGGCTGCAAGCGTTCACGAGAGCCAGCAAGGGGGACGTCTCAACTCACGTACTCGTGACGAGTATAGAGGAGGTGTACAATGAGGCGCTCATGAGGCTCCACGATTACGTGGAGAGGAAGGGGCAGCCGGGCTTCAAGCTCGCCACGGGCACCGTGCATGGCTTGAAGGTCTCGGTGGCGCTGAGGCCCGTAGGACCCTCAGCCATGGCTATCCTGCTTGAGGAGCTATCAAGGCTCGGCGCCAGGGTCGTATTGAGCCTTGACACCGCGCTGGCGCTCGCACCGAGCCTGGGCATCGGGCGCACGGTCCTTGCGGCCGCGAGCATCAAGGGCGACGGCGTCTCCAAGACCTACGCGCCCGCCGAGGTGCCTGCCATCGCTGACTTCGAGTTCCTGCGCCACATCCAGCAGACGCTGGAGATACACAACGTGAGCCTCACCGTGGGTCTCGTCTGGAGCGTCGACTCCTTCTACGTGAGCGAGGCGCTGCTGGAGCATGGGCTGCGCACCTATGGTAAGATGGCACTCGCCCTCGACATGGATACTGCAGCGCTCTACAGCGTGGCGATGGCTAGGAAGCTTCAGGCCGCAAGCATCCTTGTGATAGAGTCGAGTGTGCCTAAGGGCATAGAGAGGGGCGTCATCTACCAGGGTGGAGAAGAGCTTCACACCCGCGTTCTCGAGAGCCTCACGAAGCTCATGAAGCCCATCCTGGAGGCTCTTACACTTCACATGGAGAAGTCTAAGGCTAGGATAAGGCAGGCCAGCGTAGCCTAGCCTTCCTGGGGGCGCGGAGCCGTGGCGAGGAGGAGCATACTACTGCTGGTCGACGAGGCTATGGCGCTACTTGAGCAAGTTGAGAAGGCGCTCGGTGACCTCGCCGCTGAGTCCAGGGACGGCTCCGTGAGCCCCGGCACCGTTTACCGCGCCTACACGGGGCTCGTGAGGCTCCACGAGAAGCTCGCCGAGATAAGGGAGGCCGCGTACAGGGCAGGCATGGCCTAGGAGGGCGCCGAGCGTTGCTGGGTAGACCTCTGCCTACAAGACCGTTCGCCGCGGCTTATGCTGCAAGCCTCCTTGCCTCACTTCTTTTCGCCCTAAGCCTCGCGGCCGCTCTGGGAGGCGAGCCTTGGCTCGGCGTAGGGCTTTGGTTCCTCTCCGGTGCAGCCACCGGCGCAGTCGTCGCGGAGTTCCACGGCTATAGTGACGGGCTCCTCGAGGCCGCTAGGAGGCTTGGTGTTAAGCCTCCCAGGCCGCTCCTGGACCGTGTAGGCGCAGCCCTGGTCTCGCTACTCGCCCCACCTGCTGCTGGCGTACTCGTTGAGGCGGCTGTGGAGAACATGCTCTCCGTGGCTAACGCAGCGGCTGCCGAGAACCCCTCGGTTGATCTGAAGGCTATTGTTGAGCGGCTCCAAGGGGAGGCCAGGCTGGAGCCTCTCGGCGTCTACGCTGGGCTCTCCGTTATCCCTCTGCTGCTGCCGCTACTGGTCTCCAAGGCCGCTGTCGCAGCTACTGTGGCCGCCTGTATCGCCTACGAGTCCCTAAGGACCGCGAAGGGGCTTGGGGACAAGCCTTGCAGACTCGACCTCGTAGACGTAGTGGTCTGGTCCAAGACGCCTGGGTCGGCCCTCGACCTCAAGCTTGTATCTGAAAAGTGGGGCGTCGAGGACTAGGGTCTCCGCTTCTCCTCCCTCGAAGGCAGGGTTAAACCCATATCTCCTGGCAAGTGCTATTATCTTCTCTACGAGGCGTTCGTCGATAACCCTTCCCACTAGGCTCGATGGCAGTCCATAAGCCTGCACCGAGAGTACCATTACCTTAAAACCCTCGCGGACCAGGCTCCTCATGTACTCCTCCTGGTTCTTCCTCCAGAGCGGCGTGTAGCTCCTCAGCCCCGCTTCCTCAGCCGCCGCCGCGAAACGTAAACGCTGATAGTCGCTCAGCAGCGCCCCGGAGACCACCCCCCAGGCGCCAGCCTCTCGGCACCCATCCATTAGGCGGAGAAGAGCCTCCTCCTCGTCCAAACCCGCCTCTACCCGGATAACGGGGAGCCCGAGCGCCCTAGCCTGCAGCTCCGTCAACTCTATCCCGGGGTAATGGAAGAGCATGCTCTCCCATCCATGGGGCTCAACGACGCCGAGGCAACATACCTTGAAGCCATGCAGGACTGCCCAGTGGAGGGCGTAGGTGCTATCCTTGCCTCCGCTAAACAAGCTACAAACACTATATGAGGGCGTCTCCCGCGCCACCATAGCAGCGGCCCCGCTCCGGGGAACAGTCACGGGGGCGCTCATTAGACCGGCGCACGTTGCCCACCAACCAGTGGGCTGGAGGATAGCGGAGAGCCCGGGGGCGATGCGCTGCACGGCGTGGGGTGCTGCCTGGTGGCCGGCTGCGAGTGGTGCCCGGGGCTGCGGAGGCTCCCCACACACGTGGGCATAATCCCGGATGGCAATAGGAGGTGGGCGCGGGCTCGCGGGCTGCCGCCCTGGGAGGGCCACGCGAGGGGCTACCAGGTGGCCAAGAGGACCCTAAACCTGCTCTGGGAGATAGGCGTCCCCTACGTCACCTTCTATGGACTGTCCAGGGAGAACTGCCTTCGCCGCCCCAGGGAGGAGCTTGAGAAGATCCACCAACTGCTCAGCCTTGCCGTCGACGAGCTGCTCTCAGACCCAAGGGTGAGGAGAGGGGAGGTTAGGCTCCTCTTTGTGGGCGACTTCACCCTGCTCCCCGCCTGGCTCTCCCAGAAGCTCATGGAAGCGATGGAGGAGGCTGGCGGGGAGAGGAGACATACGCTCACCATAGGCGTCTGCTACGGCGGTCGCTGGGAAGTGCTGGAGGCTGCTAGGAGGGCTGCGGAGCTAGCCGCGAAGGGGCTCCTGGACACGGAGAGCCTTGGGGAGGAGGAGCTGAGGAGGCTCATGCTGCTCGGCGGGCTCCCCGAGCCGGATCTTATCATAAGGAGCGGTGGAGAGAGGAGGCTGAGCGGCTTCCTGCTCTATCACGCTGCTTACAGTGAGCTGTTCTTCGTCGATACGCTGTGGCCTGACTTCACTCCCCGGGAGCTTTGTTCTGCTCTCCGCTTCTACCAGTCCCGAGAGAGGCGGTTTGGCCGCTAACAAACACTGTATCTATGTACCTGCCTAGCCTCCACGCTACGGCGACAACGACTATGGAGGCCATCGCATATATAGCGAAGTTCACCTTCACCAGCGCGGCTATGAACTGGCTTATGCTCATGTACTGCATCTCAGCCATCGCATCCGCTATCTTGTTCAGCAGCATTATTGAGACCACAACGGCTACTATGTAGAGCAACTCCCTGCCCGGCCTAAGCGTCCCTGTTATCAGCTTCGACAACGCATGCCCGAATATTGCGATGCTCGCAGCGAACCCGAGCAGGCCTATGAAGCCGCGGAGCGCCGCCGCAACGTCCTGGGGACTCCTGGCACCCCCGCCGTAGAGCTGGCTCACCAACAGCCCTACGGCCAGCGCCACAGCCAGGGCAGCTGTGCCATAGGAGAGAGCCGAAACGGGAGTCTCGGAGACAAGGCTCACAATCTTGTCCTCTAGGTCAAAGCCTCTTATCACCATGGCGACGCCGAGCAGGAGAAGGCCCACGAGCAGCGCCTGACGAAGCATCCCAAGCAACGCGAGGGTAGAGATTACCACGAGTATCGCGCCCGGTATGCCGAGGAATATCCTGGAGAACCTGGGCTCAGTCAAGGCCTTCTTAATATACTTGGCGAGGAGCACGTATGTCTCCTCCACGCCACGGTGCTGCTTCACAACAACCCTCTTAACGCCGTAAACCGGGAGAAGGCTAGCTATGACAGGTATTAGTGTCTCGTCCTCAGAGCCGTCGCTAACGAACACGACACCGTCAAAGTCGTAGGCTGCAAGGATGGTCTCGAGCTGCTCCCTCGCCCGCAGAGCCGCCTCTGGGCCCCCGGCCTCGGAGCCCGCGACGACCGCGGGCACGGCCTGGTAGCCACGCCTCTCCAGGTCATCCGCAATCCTCACAGCCGCGAAGATAGCATTAAGGTCAGAGTCCTCGGGGTCGTAGAGGGCAAACCTTGTGGCGGCACGGAGAACAGCGTCACGACCGACTACGGGGGTGCGGATGCCTGCACGGGAAAGATCATCATCGACGTCGACTACCAGCACCAGAAGCCTCTTCCTCGTCATACGCCTCGGCCTCGAGCTCGTCAAGCCTCTCGGCGTAGAGGAGCTTCAGCTCCTCCAGTGTCAGGGGCTCGCCGCGCTTAAGCTTCTCCTCCACTTGTCTACGCTTCTCCGCATATATTTGTATTAGCTTCTGCTTCTCCCTGCCGCTCCGCAGGCTCCGCAGCTGCTCGGTTAGGCTACGCAGCTCTTGCACCCTCCTGTTAATCTCCTCGCGGAGCTTGTCGATCTCCTGACTCATCCCCTCAATCTTCGTCGTCAACTCGTCTATCTGTGGGCTTAGCTTGTCAAGCTCCTCCCTGAGAGCCCTAATTCTCTCATCTATGCGGCTTATCCTCTCACTTCGCTTCTTTATCTCCTCGCCGTAGCTCCTCAGCTGCAGCCTAAGCCCCATCAGCTCAGCCCTCTTCTCCGCAAGCTCTTGAAGAACCTGCCTAGCCTGCATAGTTTTTTCAAGAAGAGCCTCGAGCCTCGCTATCTCGTCTATAATCTCTCGCTCCTGCTGCGGGGTCAGGATCTGGGTCTGCTGCTTCCACTCAAGCTCCTCAATCCTCCTTCTTATCGCGTTGATGCTTCTCCTCGCCAGGGGGCGAAGTTCGGCCGCTATCCTCCTCTGCTGGTCGAGTTCGTTCACAACGCTACTAATCTTCTCGAGGAGCTCCCTCCTCTGCCTCCTAAGCTCTCTAACCTCCTCGACCAGCTTCCTCCTCTGCTCCCTGAGGCCACGTATCTGCTCCCTCAGTTCCTTGGCGCGCTCAATGAGCTTCCTTCTTTCCGCCCTGAGCCCCCTTATCTCCTCAATGAGGCTGTAACGGCGCTCCTTGAGGCTCTTTATCTCCTCCCTGAGGGCAGCTATTTTCTCAAGGATGTCCTTCTCGCTGACCGGCTGCCCGGCTTGCAAGGATACATCAACCCTGCCTACACGGATTCGAGCGGGGACATAGGCTAGGCGGCCCCTCCCGGCGTGGGAGGGGCCTTCATGGCGCGAGGGGCTGCCCAGCGGGGCGTATAATAGCGCTGTGGCCTTAGGCTTTGTGGAGTATGCGCCGCAGTGTTGCCGAGCGTCCCGAGGCCAGGGTCTCCAGGAGTATCGTCTCCACCTCGTCCCTGCTGAGCCTCGCAGCCAGGTCGTGGAACCTTGAGGTAGCCTTGGCTAGCCGGACTGCTGCTAGGTGGTAGCAAGGCTTCTCCCCGCCGCCGGCTGCGACGCGGTAGATGAAGTGGGGGCAGCTGCAGAACGTGTCAGTTACGACTACGTAGTCAGCCTCTCTGCCCATGACTATCCATGTCTCGGCGGGCGCCTCTTGGAGGCGGATGACTTTCATCTCTGCCGCCGCTGTCCAGGCGTCGCGGCTTTCCTCAGCCCTCCTCGCTATCTCTTCCCTTATCCTCGCCAGCCGAGGCGGAGGGCGGGGTTGATGCGCGTCCTCCTGCATCTTCTCACCTCCGAGCCGCTGGCACTGCCGACCACTATCTCGTCAACGTAGCCGGCGAAGGCTCCGTGCCCTATTACGCCCGGTATGGAGTCTATTATCGACTCTAGGCGGAGGAGGCCGAGCCTCTCAACACCCCAGACGTCGATAACTACGCCGCCGTTGTCCGTCACCGCGGGGCCGTCGCGGCAGCCGCAGCCGTTGCGGGGCTCCGCGCGCAGCCCGTAGGCCCGGAGCGCCTCCAGCACTGAGGCCAGGGCGTCGGGGAGAACCTCTACGGGAAGGGGCTTACGCTTCTCGCCTATCCTCTCCGACACCTTGGACTCGTCAACCACTATTACCACATGCCTGCTGTTGTAGGCTAGCAGCTTCTCTCTGGTCATAGCGGCGCCGCGGCCCTTTATCACCATGCAGGTGTTGGCCTCGAAGCTCACCTCATCCGCGCCATCGAAGTAGAGGTCGAGGCCCCCAGGCGGCAGCGTGAGCGACGCCTCGAGCCCCATGGAGCGGAGCGCTAGAAGCGTGTCAAGGCTGGAGGCGTAGAGCCTCTTCCCTCGGAGCGCGTCCCTTTCCTCCTCTAGGAGGGCCTGGAGGGTGAGCCTCGTCGTGGAGCCGGTGCCTACTCCGAGTCTCTCCACGCCGCCAAGTTTCTCCGCGATGAGCCTCGCAGCCGCCCTGGCGGCTGCTAGCTTTGCCTGCTGCATGGCCTTCCCCTGAGGTCGTACCAGGTGGCGGAGGTTACTTCAACACATCTCCAGTCGCCGGGGCTGCCCGCGTCCTCGGGGAGTACTACCGGGGTGTAGTTGTAGAGTTTAGCGTCCAGGCCCCTCCTCCATCCCTTGTCAACTATCACCGCCACAGCCCTGGAGCCCACGTAGCGCATATGCTCCTCGAGCCCTATCCTCTCCACGAGGGCTATCAGCTTCTTGCTCCTCTTCTTCTTCACGGGATCCGGTACCTGCGGGAGCCCCGCGGCCACGGTACGGGGTCTCGGTGTGTATTGGGCTACGTGCACCCTCTCGAACCTGAGCTCCTCCACGATGCGGAGCGTGTTCTCGAAGGCCTCCTCGTCCTCTCCGGGGTGGCCGACTATTATGTCGGTGGCTATCATCGCTCCCGGTATCTTCCGGCGTATCTCCTTGACCAGGGAGCGGTACTCGTCAACCGTGTAGCGTCTCTTCATGATCCTCAGCACGCGATCGTCGCCGCTCTGCACGGGGAGGTGGAAGAACTTGAAGAACCTGGGCTTCCTCATCTCCTCTAGGAACTCGTCCAGTATGGGCTCGAGCTGGTCCGGGCTCATCATGCCTACGCGTACCATGAACCTGCCGGGCAGCTCCGCTATGCGGGAGAGCAGCTCGGGGAGGAGCCTCCTTCCAGCCAAGTCTATGCCGTAGACGGCGAGGTCCTGGCCGGTGAGCCTCACCTCCACCACGCCGCGTCTTGCCAGCGCTTCAACCAGCTTCACGATATTCTCCAGAGGGCGGCTGTAGACATGACGCCTCGCGAGCTTGGTTAGGCAGAAGCTGCAGTCCCCGAGGCAGCCATCCGCCACCGGTACCTCCGCCACCCTGCCCCTTGCCATAAGCCCCGGGTCGGGGTAGTACCTCGTCTTCGGCTCCGGGGGGTCGCGTAGGAGGTCCTTCCCCTCCTCTACCGCCACGTCAACCTTGTGCACGTTCGCAGTGGAGACGAGCACCGCCTCGGGAGCTATCCTCTTCACCGTATAGGGCTGCGCTGACGCCATACAGCCGGCCACAATGAGCCAGGCGCCGCGACTGCGGGCTACGCGGCGGAGCCTCTCTATGGCCCTGCGCATCCTCTCCTCGGTCTCAGCCCTCACGGTGCAGGTGTTGACTATGATAACGTCCGCCTCCTCCGGGCTCTCCACCCGGCGGTATCCCCTCCCCGCAAGCACGGAGAGCATCAACGCGGTGTCCGCGTGGTTCAACGCACAGCCATAGGTCTCAACGTAGACGCTGCCCGGCATGGCCCCGGCACCCGTCGTTTAGCGGCGGAGCCCCCTTCACCCCGCCGCAGCTGCTCCACAGTAGTCTAGGCTGAGAGGTGTCCTGGCTTGGCTCACATAGGCGCGGAGAGGCGAATATACATAGCCCTCGCAGCCCTCACCGCCGCAGCCGCGGTAGCGGCAGCCTACGCCACCCTGAGTCACCGGGGCGGAGCGGCGTCCACAGTACCCCCGGCGGCCGCAGCCACCACTGCTCCCCCAGTGCCGATCCCCCAGTGGCTCACCGAGGCGCCGAGGAGCATAGCCGTCTCCTCACCCGCCTTCCCCGAGGGCGGTACGATACCTCCTCGCTACACCTGCGACGGCGCCGACGTCTCCCCACCCCTCCGGTGGAGCAACATACCGGGGGACGCTAGGTCGCTGCTCATACTCATGTATGACCCCGATGCGCCCAACGGGTTCTTCATCCACTGGGTGCTCTACAACGCGCCCCCGGAGCTGCGGGGGCTCCCCGAAGCCGTGCCCCGGGAGCCGGTGACCAGGTACGGCATGCAGGCTGTGAATGACTTCCGCCGCATAGGCTACGGTGGCCCCTGCCCGCCGCCGGGGAGCAGGCACCGCTACGTCATCATCGTCGCCGCGCTGGACGAGAAGCTTAGCCTGCCACCCGGCGTGCCGGCGAGAGAGGTGCTCGCTCAGGCTAGGGGGCATGTGCTAGCCTACGGGCTCTACTACGGCGTTTACAAGCGCCAGGGATAGCGGCCACACCATGGGAAGCCCCTAGCGGGCTAGTCGTGAATAAGGCGCTGCAGCTGGACAGCCCACGGGTGGCTGGATAGTCTTGGCTGCGGGTGAGTACGAGGAGTTCCTTGAAGAGTTCGGGTTCCTCGAGGAATCAAGCGAGTTCATAAGAAAGCTCCGGAGGAGCGGCGTAGTGGAGTACGTGACTAGCACGGACAGGTTCCTGGAGATACTCAAGGAAAACCCTATTGTCGTAGCGGTCTACACAACCCCTGCCTGCAGCGCCTGCGCGATATACAAACCGATATTCTACATAGTTGCCTCGGAGCACCCGAGAGAGGTCAAGTGGGTTGAGGTGGACGCCTACCAGGCTCCGGAGGCGGCCTTCGCCTATGGCGTCTCGGCCACGCCCACCACGATAATATTCGTGGACGGGGAGCCCGTGGACGGCTTCGTTGGGATAATGGATGAGGAGGGACTCTGGGAGACCGTGAAGCCTTACGTGGACAAGGCTAGGCGCCGGGAGGGATGACGAGCAGATCCAGCTCGTCGCCCTCCAGCCTCTCTACCACAACCTTGTAGGCATCGCCGGGTGTGTGGTCAAGCTTCCTCCCAGGCGTCACCGCCACAGCCTTGCCACCCACAGCTTCTATCATCCCCATTATTATCCCTACTATCGGCGCCGCCGTAACTATATCGTTGCTGAGGTGCTCTAGGCCCCTGAAGCGTAGCCGCGTCCTACCATCCGGCAGTCTCTCCACCAGGGCCTCCGCCCTGTAGCTGCTCCCACCTATCAGCTTCGTAACCCTCTCCAGCCTCTGGAACAAGGGCACCGGGTCTCCTAGATCGGGGCAGCAAGCCTGCCTCACCGCGGAGTAGATCCTTCTGGAGGTCTCTGCGAACACCTTGCTCAGTAGCACGAAGCCTGCATTGCCGCCCACCGCGTTCCTCAGCACGCTGGGTATGGAGTAAAAGGTTATGTCTGTCGCGAATTGCATGCATATGGTTAGACTCTCCTTAGCCTGGCCACACGCTTCCGCCAAGCTTGGATCCCCGTGTTGAGGGATGGGCTTCCAGTCCCATCACGCAGCTATAACCGCTGCCAATGGCTGTGATAGTAACTGATTAATCCAGGATAACCGGCTCCTCGGAAGCTGCATAGAGAGAGGAGGCAGGGCCTTGCCTGCTTGCAGCGCATTGCTGCTGCTCCAGTGCATCCTAGGAGCCCTGGGTGCCGGCGCTGCACTGCACGCCGCCTACAGGGTGAAGAAGGCTGCCGACGCTATTGATAGCTTCCCGCTCCGCCTGCTGGCGGCGGGACTGGCAGTCTTCGCCGCCGCGCTGTTGCTCGATGCTTTCTCTCCACTGGCCTCCCCGGTGCACCCCAGTAGGGCGCCATGGGGCGGGGCGAGGAGACCCGAGCAGGTGACCTTCATACACGTTAACCACGTCTCTATGCTGGAGCAGCCGCTTTACATGGTGGCCTACACGCTCTACGCTGCAGCGGTGTACGGCAGCCACGTGGAGGCCGGGGAGGAGGCGCCCCCGGAGAGACTGGAGAGACTGGCCGCGGGCATACCGCTGGTCGCGATGTCTACGTGGACTACAATATAGCCGCTATCTTGCTGCTCGCGGCCGCCGGCTACATGGTGCTCACGAGGGGCGGGGCCAGGCCTAGGTGGCTGCTCTTCTACACTACCCTCGCCGTCAGCCACGTCGCTGCCGCCGCTGCTACTCTACCTCCCTGAGCCGAGGTAGAGGGAGCCTGGGGCGCCCGTGGACGGTGACGAGGCGGAAGTTCCGGAGCCAGGCGGGAATAATCCTAGACATGCTTGAGGCCCTCGAGGCTTACGGCCCACTTAATGCCACGAGGCTCATGTACTATGCCAACACCTCTTATGGCCGCCTGAAGGAGGTACTGACCCGGCTCTTAGAGCAGGGGCTTGTAGAGGAGTGCGAGCCCCACCGGTACTGCATAACCCCCGAGGGGGGGAAGGCTCTTAGACAGCTCCGTGAAGCAGGAAGACTCCTGGAGAACCTGGGCTACAAGCTCTAAGCCGCAGCTTCTACACCAGGGATGGAGAGGGCTTAATCCCGCCCGAAGATTTATGGCGGAGCCCTAATTTATAGAAACAGATGGCGCAACGTTTGAATCATGGTAAATCGGGCTGAACTTGCCGTGGTGAGAAACGCCATGGATGCAAAGAGGCTTCTTCCCGTGCTCGGCTTCCTAGGCCTCCTGCTGGCCGCCGGCCTGCTGGCGGCGATACACAGCCAGGCTATGAGCAACGGCGCCCCCGCCCTCAACTGTATCCAGTGCCACCAGGACGCGAAGAACCGCCCCGCCAAGTTTGTGGTCGAGGGGCTCCCGGAGAAATACGAGCCCGGCAAGACCTACAAGATAACAATCAAGATCACTGAGGGGCCCAAGTGCACCAGCGTCGCCTGCGGCGGCTTCGCCGTCTGGGCCAGCGCCGGCAAGCTAATAGTCATCGACAAGACGAACACAATGCTAGCCAAGCTACCCACTGGTGAGACCATACTGACCCACACCAAGGCTGGAAGCCATCTCCGCGAGTGGACCTTCGAGTGGCAGGCCCCCAGCAGCTGCACAAAAGTGACATTCAAGATATCAGTGCTGGCGGCAAACGGTGACGGCACCTTCAACGGCGACGCCTACGCTAAGAAGACCTTGACGCTTACATGCGCGCAGCCACAGAAGACTACAACCACTAAGATAGCCACCGAGACAATGACCAGCGTTGTAACGACAAGCACCCCAGTGAAGACTGTTACTCAGCACAACACGGCACTAGCCATAGGTATCGCTATTATAATCTTCCTAGTGGTCACTGCCGGCTATCTGATGCTCGCCAGAAAGTAAAGGTAGCCAGCAGGAGGAGCATAGCGTCTAGACAGCCCCTCCTCTGCCGTTTTTGTTCCAAGGCATACAGGCTTCACCGCCTGGCTCCCCTTTATCAAGGGCCACTATGACCCCGTTAGAGGCTTCACCTTGCATACCCCTGTCCCTCTACACCCCGAAAGGATGTGGCGGACTCCTAAAATACACGCGTTTTAACGTGAAGGATTTTCTAATGGAGCAGTCCCCGTAAGAGGTGCCTTCTGGGCTCAATGGGGGTTGGAGCATTGCCCGATGAAACTCGTAGAGATATCTTGAAGGCCATTGCGCTTGGTGCCGCTCTAGCCGCGGTGGGCGGCGCCGCAACCTACTATGGAACCGGCAGCAAGAAGACCATTTACAGTACCGTGAAGAAGACGCTCACAAAGCTCATAACTAAGACCGAGACAGTAACTGCCGGCGCCACCCAAACCACCGCAGCAAAAACGACCACAACCGCTGCGAAGAAGCTCGCCATAGTCCCGGTGGGTCCCTGCAGGTTCTGCGGAACCGGCTGCGGCGTCCAGGCCCAGATTATAGTTAACCCGGAGACCGGGCTCGCCAAAGACATAATCGCATTAACGGGTATACCTACATACCCGGTGAACCACGGTGCCCTCTGTACCAAGGCGTTCTACATACACAAGGCTATCGGCTGGGGTGGCAACAAGACTGCCATGGAGCAGAGGCTGAAGAAGCCCCTGGTAAACAAGGACTGGATAATACCCGGCAAGAACAGGCCGCCAATAACTGTTGAGGAGATAAAGCTGGCGCCCAGAGTAGCGAAGAAGCAGGTGACCAAGAACCCGGCCGCAACCATACCCACCGTCGACTTCGTGAAGAAGAACTTCGTCGAGGTCGACTGGGACACCGCTGTCAAGTTCTTTACCGCATTGTTCAAGTACGCGCTGCAGAAGTACGGGCCACACAGCTTCGCCTACTACGGTAGCGGCCAGCTGGGCACCGAGGAAAGCTATGTGATCAACAAGCTTACCAAGGCAGGCATCCACACTAACAACCTCGACGGCAACCCGCGTATGTGTATGGTTAGTGCTGTTGGCGGCTTCATAACCAGCTACGGCGCCGACGAGCCCGAGGTCAGCTACGACCACATTGACGGCATCTCCGCCACCGGCAAGGCAAAGTACCTGACCCACGCCGACACCTTCCTGCTAATAGGCACCAACACCGCCGAGGCACACCCCATATTATTCGGCCGCATCGCTAGAGTAAAGCAGCTGAACCCGAACGCGAAGATAATCCTCGCCGATCCCCGTAAGACGAGGAGCGGCGTCGTTGCCGATCTCTGGCTCCCGCTTAGGTGGAGTATGGACGTTGCATTCCTCCACACCTTGGCCTACATAGTGGCCTTTGAGCTAGACAACTGCAAGGTTGATACAAAGAACTGGAAGGTTGAGTGCAACTGGAAGTACATTGACCTCAAGTGGCTGAAGAGGCATGCGGACTTCGCTATACCAACCCAGAGCGCCAAGACATGGGCGCTGAAAGACTATAACAGCAAGTACAACAATATGGGCAAGCTCAACATAGTGTGGGACATGGGTACCACTGCAAGCATGAAGACTAACTACAAGCTGTACCCGAGCATAGGCAAGCAGTACAAGAGCGAGGATGAGATAGAGAAGGACTGGTGGAAGGGCTTCGCACTATACCTGAAGTTCCTCGAACTCTACAAGCCGGAGGTTATGGTGAAGATACTGTTTGGCGACGAGAAGCCGCTGATAAACAGGCAGCTCGCCCAGAAGCTGATACAGAGCGGTGAGCTGAGCCCCGACAAGGTGAACATGAGCGGCACCGACCCGTTCGTAGAGATAGACCCCGTTGAGGCGATGAGGCTTGCAGCGAAGTGGCTGGCGGAGGGCAGGACGCTGGTCTTCTGGACTATGGGCATCAACCAGAAGATACAGGGCGTCCACGCGGTAAACGGCATCATAAACTTCCTGGCGCTAACCGGCAAGATAGGGAAGTTCGGCTGCGGCAGCTTCAGCCTCACCGGTCAGCCAAACGCTTGTGGCGGTATTCGTGACCAGGGCGGCCTGGCGCACGTGCTGCCTTATGGTAGGCTGATAGCGCTGAAGGCCGCGAGGGAGCAGGTACAGAAGATATGGCAGGACTTGACCCGCGAGTACCTCAAGGAGCGCGGCTACCCGCCTAGCGTGATAGAGAGGGAGGTCAAGAAGGTCTACATACACCCGATTCCTGGGCCCCACGTAATCGAGATGTTCCGCCGTGTTAACGCCGGCCAGCTGAAGATAGTATGGATTGCTGAGACGAACCCCGGCCAGAGCCTGCCCAACGTCTACAAGTTCCGTGCTGGCATGGCTAAGCCGCACGACGACGACCCAGCGTTCCCATTCATAGTTGTCCAGGACATTTACCCGACAAGGACCACTGATGTTGCTGACCTCATACTCCCTGCCGCCGCCTGGGGCGAAGAAGAGTTCAAGTATGGTTGCAGCGAGCGCCGCTACAGCATAGCCAGGTACATAATCGAGCCGCCGGGCGAGGCCGTTGGCGACCACATGATATTCGCGTTGCTCGGCACCGCGTGGGAACAGGAGGGCCTAGTGCCGCTCGGCATTGTGAGCGGCTTCTGGCCCGAGGACGTGTTCAAGGCCGCCAAGGCTGCCGGCAAGAGCTGGGTCCAGTACGTGGTTGAGAAGACGCGCGACAAGAAGTGGCATGAGGAGTTCCTCAACAGGCTATGGGATCGCGATATACTGGCGCTAGCTAAGAACACGTACTACGACTTTAGCTACGTGAAGAGGGAGTTCTTCAGGAAGCTGATAAATGGCTTCAGGTGGCCGTGGCCAGAGCAGTACGCGACTAACCCGAGCATAAAGAAACGCTATGATACCTATCAGTCCGCAAGCAGGTACGCCTACCCCTACGACCCACTAATGCCCGACCCAGACGTGATAAAGAAAATCTACAACACGGTATCTAAGATGAACAGCCCCGAAGAGATACACAAGTATATAATGGGGTTCGACGAGAACGTACTGCACCATGTACACAAGGCGAAATGGCTCGGCAAGCTGAGCCACAACCCGGTGCTGATGAAATGGGTGCTGAAGAACATCGTTGAAGAGATAGACGACATGGAGTACAAGAGGGCTAGCAAGGAGCCGGACGACTGGTACGTAGTGTTCTATGCTAAGCCGACCGGCAGGATGACCATATGGGCCAGGCCGTGGCTACCGGTAAACATGGATCATGAGACTGGTAAGGTTGAGGTAAACACCAAGGTGATAATAACTAGGGAGAAGCTTGACGTGGACGCTGTGTTTAAGGGCAAGATATCTGTGTTCGCCGAGCCCAAGGGGCCCTTCAAGATACTCGAGAAGCACATAGGCGTCCCGGCGAGCGGCGACCCACTAAAGGGCCTTAAGATACTGGAGACTAAGAACTGGGGCGAGGCGCTGAAGAGCAACTTCGGCGACATCGAGGCAATATTCCAGATAGCGCTAGCGCCCGCCGAGGCACCTGGCTTCAGGATGGTATACAAGCTTGAGAATGGGCAGACGCTGCTAGTGAGGGACGACAGGGACTATCCGATGGTTATGACTACCGGCCGTGTGATAGAGCATTGGCACACCGGCACCATGACCGGCAGGGTGCCGGAGCTGCACCGCGTAAAGCCATGCGCCTACGTCGAGATACACTACGAGGTGGCACAGAAGCTCGGCATCAAGCAGGGCGACTGGGTGACAATAGAGAGCCCGCGCGGTATACTCACTGTGCCTGCGAAGATACTGAACCCGAGGACTGGCCTAGGCGGCCCAAGGAAGGACTATGTGTTCGTGCCATGGTTTGACGAGAACAAGATGCCGAACGCGTTGACCCTGGACAACTACGACGTGCAGCCGTACTTCTTCCAGCCGGACTACAAGACCTGCGCAGCGAGGATAAGGAAGGCGAAGCCTAGCGAGATACCGCCGGGCGGCTGCACCTCCAAGGTACAGACCGGCAAGCCAAAGTACAACATCAACGTCTACTAACACAATAGCGGCAACCTTCTCCTTCTCTTTTTGTTTCTATTCTTCAGAAGGCACTTCTCAAGCCACTACGTAGAGTCTTTTTGGCCCCCTATCTAGACCAACGTCGCTTGCTTAGGTAGGGGCTCGACAAGTCTACGGCAGTTAATAGCCCTGGCCTCTATAGGGAGCTGGTTAAGGCGCAAAGAGGACTAGGGTTCAAGTAAGCTGGAATTTGTATGGAGGACTAGCTTGGGCTGACGGGCCAGAGACGCCCGTTAAGCCAAGAGCGCAGCGACGAAAATCCTGCTTCTCCAGGCGGGATGCAAGTGAATGAATCCCCCAGCTGGTCTACGCTTCTTCCTTCGTATCAGTGTAGGGCTCTTGACGTCCCCACCATCTAGCGTGGCGGAGCATGTTGCGGTCGTTAGGCGGCCGCCGTGGCGGGGTTTTGTGCTACGGGCTGTAGCGTGGGCGGAGCTGTGCCTATCTTGTGCTCAGCGTATGCTAGGAAGAGCCTCAGGAGGAGTTTTGTCGCCCACAGGCCGGGACCTTTGATGTACTTGGATAGTATTCTTGTCGCCCAGTAGATGCTGTGCTGCACTGAGAGTTTCATAGCCTCGAGGTGGTATTGCTTTAGGTACTCTTTCTTGAAGCCTTCCAGGTTCTTGAGCATGCCCATGGGGACGAAGAACATTGGTACTATCAGGCTAGGGTATGGCCGAAGCCTGTCTATAAGCTCCATGGTCTTGTATACGTCTTCTTCTGTCTCGCCGGGCAGGCCAAGGATATAGGTGGCTGCTGGTACTATATTATTGTCAGCCATTATGGCGAACGCGTCCTCAACTATCTCCGGCCACTTCTCTACAGGATATGGGGCTGCCTTGGCAGGCATTATCTTCTTGGCGAGCCTCACGGAGCCCGTCTCTATGCCTACCTCTACGCCCACTATTTTCCTCACGTCGCCGTCTATCACCAGCTCCGCTATCCTTGAAACCGTGTGTCCATGGTTCTCGGCGTACTTGATTGCTGCAAGGCTCATGTGGCTCCACGCGAAGCCGGCCGAGTACTCATCGAGGTATCTCGCTGTCATGCGGTGTAGCTTGAGGAGCGGCTCTGGACGAGGCTTGACTCCATAGGCACCGTAGAGGAGTACGTCCTCGCTGTGCAGGATTACGCCTCTTACACCGTTCTCCAGGTTGAGCCTTATCTCCTGCTCTATTCTTTCCAACGGAATATAGCGCAGCGGGCGGAGGGTTACACTGCAGAACCTGCAGCCCCGCGGACAACCCCTCATTATCTCTACTAGGCCATTGACACTAGGAGCCTTTATCACGGGTATCTCGTCTATTCCCGGGGCGTCCTGCGGCTGCACCACTATCTTCCTGGGCAGGGGCTTGTTTGTGAGTATCTTCTCAGCGAGATCTATCACGACCCTCTCGGCCTCGCCGTCGACCAGAGTGTCTACGGGCCAGCGTTTGAGGGCCTCAGGCCAGGCCTCCCACTGCCAGACCGCCGGACCGCCAACAATTACCCGGAGCCCGTTGCGGCGCTTAGCCCACCATATCTCCGGGATGCTTATGAAGTCTATGAACACCTTCCTGTTGACCGGTTCGCGGCCACTGAGCATCCACCACTCGCTACTCGGGGGCCCGAAGGCGAAGTAGTCATGGTGGCCTATTAGGAGCGCCTTGGCCCCATGCGTTACATAGTATGCCACATAGTCGGGATCTATTATCGCCGCCTTGAAGCCCGCGTCCTGTAGTGCTGCCTCGATTTTTCGTAGGCCATAAGGGGCCTGCCAGGGCCTACCAGCGCGATCCACGCGGATCTTTGGACACGCTATCCGCCTCCACAGTGACTCTGGCAGCCCCATAGCGGGCCCCGTCGGCATGAAGCCTATGAACTCCTTGCCGTGGTGGTTGCTCATCATGCACCTATCCGTAGATATTACAAAGTCTATGTCAAGGGGGCTCCGGGGACGGAGGCGGCGGTGATAACGAGGTCTGAAGGCCCTGGGAGATATTGTTGCCACGGCTGTCGCCTATTAACAATACAGTATAGTACGCTCCGTAGTCTATACAGGTGTCGCTGCTAGATAGTGTTTCGGAGAAGGAGTCCGGGGGAATACTTGGGGCAGTGGTGCGGGGGCCGGGATTTGAACCCGGGACGGCCTACGCCAGCGGGTCTCCCTCCCCGGCCAGCCGGAAACTGGGGTCTTGAGCCCGCCCCCTTGGACCTGGCTCGGGCACCCCCGCGCGCTCCGGCCACGAGAGCCGGACCCAAGCTGCCCAAGCTGGGGAGGAGACGAGGGGCCGGGAATAAATGCTAACGCTTCTACGCTTCTAGAACCCGAGGCTGAGCACGCCGTGGGGGCATGCTTCTACGCAGCGGCCGCAGTGGAAGCAGCGGTAGTCCCTTACGTCTTTGCCGCTTTTGATGTACTCTAGCAGGTCTATGCTCATTGGACACGCCATGCTGCAGATGTTGCAGCCAAGGCACTTGTCGGGGTTGTTCACCTTTATGCGCAGCGGGCTGTAACGGTTCATCACATGCCCATACAGGTTGCCTATAGGGCAGACGTAGCGGCACCAGAACCTCTTCACGCCGAACACGTACTCAGCTACAATGTTGACTATCAGTGCGAAGCCGACCATGGTGGCAGCCGCCATTGCCAGGCCTACGGCTGCGCCCGGCACGTTAGCTAGTATGCCTACCACGAATTCTCCCAGCTTGGTTGCCCCGGCGACCGGCGACACCGTGGTGAAGAATGGCTGGCCGAGCTTCACGGATAACGCCAGGTACACTACCATCATCACTACGGGTATGGTTTTCTCCGCTTTGCTGGCGCGGTGGGGTCTGCTCAGCCTAGGCCCAGTGGGCTTGTTGACCTTGCGCTCGAAGAGGCTGAACAATAGGTCCATTGGGCAGACCCAGCCGCAGAAGAAGCGGCCCAGTATACTGTAGAGTATGAAGACGACGCCGACGGCTATCACCGACTCCAATGTTGGGCTGTGGCTTGCCGCAGCCTGCTCCAGCCAGGCGAACGGGTCCAGCATGGGGATGCGGTGGAGTACCCGGCTGCTCGCCAAGCTCCCCATGAGTATAGCGCCGGAGACGAGGAGCTGTATGCTGAATAGCGTTAGCACAGCCAGCTGGAGGAGCCTCCTGGCTACCGTATACTTGCCGCGGGGCGGAGCGCCGCGGATCATGAGCCAGAGCTTCCGTCCGAGCCTACTCTTGGGGGGCATGTCTGCACCCACCCCATGGGGGCTAGACCTTGATTTTCTCCTTCACTATGCCTCTCTTGTTTTGGATGTAGTCAGTGTTCACCATTGACCTGTAGGTCGCCTTCGTCGGGTCCTTGTACTCGGTTTCGAGTATCAGTTTGAGGTACTCCTCGTAGCTCATCCCCGTGTTCTTGAAGTTCCTTGTCCTCTTCTCGTACTCGTCTCGGGGAAGCACGTGTATCGCTGAACCGGTTATCGGGCAGGCCTGGACGCAGAGGCCGCAGCCCTTACACTTCTCGGCTATGACCTGGGTATGCACACCCCACTCGGTGAAGGTGAACTTGAACACCTCTGCTCCAAAGGGGCAAGCCTTGGCACAGCTCTTACAGTCGCCGCTGTTCCAGGCCCAGCATAGATCTGGGTCTATCAATGCGACGCCCATCTTGACATCTTCCTTGGGTATCTCCGCCAGGGCACCGGTAGGGCAGACCTTGGTGCACTCCATGCAGAGCGTGCACGGGTACTTTATCATGTTGTCGACGACCGGGGTGCCTACATTGGCGAAGCCGCCCTCGGCACCCACCAGCCTTATCGCGTGATAGCCCTGATAGGTGCAGGCGAAGTAGCAGAGGCCGCAGCGGACACACTTAGCATGGAAGTCGCTGCCAGCGCCCGGCGGGCGTAGGGGGAACTTGTCCTCCCAGTAGGGCTTCGTGTAGGATATGCAGCGGTCGGGGAGTAGCGGGTTTGCGACGCACTTCTTACCATCAACCTCTATGATGAGGCCGAGAGAGGAGTAGAACTGTATGCGCTGCGGGTCGGTGACTATGAAGTACTCGTAATAGCTCCCGCTAGGGGCGTCGCCCGCCACGGCGGGGGAGGCGAGCCTCGCCACCGGCAGCACCGCCGCCGCAGCGGCAGCGGCAGCCGCTGCCTGGAGGAACTCTCTGCGCGTTATCCCCCTCCTCGCCACGCCCGGTCAGCCTCACACTCACATGTTTCTCCTACGAGAATCGTACGGAATACGGCGAGCATTTCTGGGTAGCTGCTGCCGGTCTCCCCGCGCGTAGCAGCCGTGAATATAGCGCGTCCCGCCCATTTTCGGCGAGCCCTACAAGCGATGGTGCACGCGTAGTCCGCGGCGCCACATGCTTCAACCCCGCCGCTCCTCTCCGCCGCTGAGGGGCGTAGCCGTGGAGCGGCGGTGGCTCCTTCACAGGCTTCTGGCCTACACACTTGTCGGCCTAATCCTGGCCTGGGGTGTGCTCCTCTCCCCGCCCATGAAGGGGCTCAGGGAGGCCCTGGGGCTCCCCGGCTCGCTGCCCGGCGGCCGCTTCTACAACGGGGCCTACCACGTGGAGCCCTCGGATCCAGGACTCTATTTCGCCAGGCTCACCTTCTACTACCATAGCCTCTTCGCCGCCCTCGTCTACGCTACACTTGCGGCTGCGTTAGCGCCTCCTCTAACTAGGCTCGTTGACCCCGATACAGCGTCGACTGTGCTCCTCCTGGCTGTTGGCGGCGCGTTGGCTACCGCTGCGGGCGGACTCGGTTACGCGTATTGCTGCCGCCTCCCGGTACTGCACGGGCTGTTCATCCTGGGGCTCTCCCTTCTCTTCGCCGCCGGCCTCATCATCGCAGCTAGAGCGAGGCCCCATGGATCCAATGCCGACTCTCTGCTTTACTTGTCGCTGCTGCTTCTATTGGCGGGGGCGGTGATAGGAGGCTACGTGGGCAGTAGCTTCATGGAGCCCGGTCTGAGAGAGGAGCTGGTGAAGGCTATAGCCATAGCACGCATAGATCCGTCAAAGGCTGAGCACGTGTCTATCTGGAGAGCTGTTGTAGCCCACGAGCACGCGATGATAGCTATAATGGATGCCGCCTCCCTGGCACTCATCCTCGCCATCCTTAAGCCCCGGGGAAGATGGGTGAAGCCAGCCTACGCTGCCGCCGCCCTTGGCCTCACAGTAACTGCCGTTGCGTCGTACCTCGTCTGGCCCCTCGGCGGCGTAGCGCATGCAGCGATAACGCCTGCAAGCCTCATCCTGCTAGCCTCTATGACCTATCTTGTTGCAGCCTCGAGGCCCGAGGAGCCCCGGCTCCGCAGCCTGAAGAATGCAGCGATCCTAGGCCTCGCCGCGGTCTGGGCGGGCGTGGTGATCCCGGGAGCGGTAGTGGCTATGAGCCTGCGCCACCCAACGCTCTTCATCCACCCGGCCTTCAGGAACAGCTACTGGGATGTCGCAGAGAACGCCTACAACATAGGCCACTGGCACATCCTCCTAGCAGCATGGGGCACCGCCGTCTACGCAGCGGCCCTCGCAACCCAGCCAGCGGCCACGGAGCGCGAGAAGAAGCTTTACCAGGTATCCATGGTGGCAGCCGCAGCAGCCCTACTGGCTTCATCAATCGCTGCGAACCTCTACATGCTCGCCAGCGGCCCCAACCCCACACCGGACACGAGCCCCTGGATGCCCCTACTAGACGCCACGCTAGCAGCCCTAGCCCTAGCAGCCGCCACGCCATACCCGGCAGTGCTCCACGGGACGCTAAGAAGCCGAAAAAGAGCGGATACACGACGAGAAAAAGCATAAGGCATAGAGCCGGTCATGAGGGAGGCTCTATGGTCCAGTCAACCACTAAGCCCATGTAGTCGCTGTAGCTCCAACTACAGAGATACCCTAGTATTAGGCAATGTTTCTCTGCCCACTGGCCTACATACGATGTCCGGAAGTGGTGAACCCCTTCCTCGGGGAATCTTATAATGGCGCCGGGTTCGAGCTGCACCGTGCTCGTGCCCACGGCCTTGTCCTTGTTTATCCTGTTCTCCCATTTAGCCAGTTCGAGGCTATAGTCGGAGCGATCTATTATTTCGACGTCAGGCTTTGAGTAACTCCAGCTGTAACCTATGGTTAGGCTGCCTCCAATGCTAACGCCGTCCTTATCCTTACCACCTGTTATACCCAGCTCCACCGTCCACGTAGTTGTTTCCGATCCCACGTAGGTTGAAGGGCTATAGTAGGAAAGGAAGCCGGTAGGGTCGTCATAATCAGCGTCCAAGGCCTGTATGAGCTTATTGTTGCGCCAGCCATTATTCCATATCTGTATGCCCGGAACTATTTGATCTATAAACCTATATATGTACCAGTCATATGTGGGATTACCATCATCAAGCACTTGATACACAGCGTCTCTAGCATTTATCTTACCATAGGGGCTTGCATCTAACTTAGCGTCAAGCTGAGTAAGCAGCTTCGTCTCCTGTGAAGGCAGTGTAAACTCGAACAAGGGCCGACTTTTCAGCGTTCTGAGGTAGTTCAGCATCCTACCTACAACATCTCTTATTGCGAGGGCAATATCGCCGCTTTTACTACTGTTGTATACTACGTCAGCGACATCTACACTATAGCCGATGGTGATAGGAGGAAGGTAACCGTAGACTAGTAGCCTTATTTTTATGAATCTTAGATTACCCTTGTTTTTGCCTGTGACTATGTAGCTAGGCACGCCATATGCTGAGGATGTACCCCTCATCATCGTCTTGACATCACTGGGGCTTCCTATCAGCACTATGGGCGTATTCAACTTGAACACTATATACTTCACAACGCTCTTCATTAGATTGAGTTTACCTGCTCTGCTGCTAGCTTCCCTCACATCTACTACAAATATGGTACTACCCCTAGAAGCACTACGTATGTACTTAGCAATCTTTTGTAAAACAGCATCTTTACTCTGCTTAGTTATTCTTAGGACATCTACTTTAGCATAGAAGCCGCGGAGTGAATGCACCAGCTGTAAATCCGGATTAGACGATATGATTATTATCCTCACGCTACCTGTACTTGCGATACGGCTTATCTTATACCCGATGTAGTTACTATTTATGCTATATCGGAAGCCATCATTAGAGCTACTATTTATGTGAATTAATATAAGTATTGAAGCTCCTACTATTAATGATGCTACAGCCATTATTGATACCACTTTTTTATCATAGCGTCTTCACCACCCGCTCACCTATTGTCTAGGTTTTCGCACATTTACTCTCTTGCATGCATAGTTTTATTACATACTCATATTCTATACGCAATAAGTTGGACCTGGATAAGGCTCTACCCCTATCCTAAATTGCGTAGATATCATTACTGTTTGGCTCACGTATGCTCTTTAGCGACGCGCCAAGCCAGCCAGATGACGGTGGCTGCTTTGCACGAGATCCTGGACGTGGCACGCATACGAGTCAACGAGAATGTGTGTGCGTGCTCCTGCGGTGTTAAGCATTGGCGCCGGGGGCGGGATTTGAACCCGCGCCCCCTTTGCGGGGACCGGCTCTCCAGGCCGGCCCCTTGGACCGCTCGGGCACCCCGGCGCCCATGGTGGCCGGCGTCTCTTGCAAGTGGCCCCTCTGTAGGGGGCCGGGTTGTGGAGACTCTGGGCGGGTGAGGGGTAATATAGTGCTATGGCTGTTTCTCGGCGTAGAGGAGGGTGTAGCCCTTCTTCCTGAGCATTATCTCTGCGCTGCCTAGGGTTCTCCTCATCTCCTCTAGGGCCTTGTTGGCACCCTTCCTCATGACTAGCTGGAGGCTACCATGGGGGCGGAGGTGGCGGGGCGCGCCTCTGATTATCTCCAGGACTATGTTCATCCCGGCTGCGAGCGGAGGGTTGCTGAGTATGGCGTCGAAGATTCGACCCTCTAGGGGCTTGTAGAGGTCGCCGTGGATTACCTCTACGCGGTCCTCTACCCGATTGTGGCGGGCGTTGAGCCTGGCGAGTCTCACGGCCTCGAGGTTCACGTCTACCATTACGACGCGGAGCCTCGGGTAAGCCTTTGCAAGGGTTATGCCTATGGCGCCGTAGCCGCAGCCCATGTCTAGGATTATGCCCTCCTCGGGGACCCTTGCGTGCTCTATGAGGAGTCTTGTGCCCTCGTCTATTCCGCGGGCTGAGAACACGTTGGGGGAGACGTAGAACTCGACCGTGACTCCGCGCAGGTGGTCTGCTATGAGCCTGCGGGGGCCTCTGCGGCGCCCGGGGCGGTAGTAGTGGCTCACCTTCTCCGCCTCCCTCCCTGTCCGCGGCGCTTCTCCCCGCCGCGGGGCCTGCCTCTCCTGCCCCGGGGCCTGCTCCTCTGCCTCCCCGTGCGCCCGGCGGTTCTGGGCTTCTCCCTCCGCCTCTCCCGCTTCTCCTCCTCTTCCTTCTCCTCTGCGGGCTTCTGCGGGGGCTTCTCCTTCTTCTTGCTCCAGGCGCGGGGGTAGACGCCGGGCTTCATCACGACGCGGCGTATCTTCACCGCTATGCCGCGGCGGGCCTCCATTATCTCCTTGCTCGTCATCTGGGCCACTCCTATCGCTACAAGCTCACCCTTGAGTGTGAAGATTGCGACTAGGTCGCCCCGCTCTATGCCGTCGTGGAGTCTCACTATACCGGGCACCGCTAGGTTGGCCCCATGCGCTATCGCGTCAACCGCCGTGTCCCTTATCACTATCTTGGGGAGGTGCGCCACGGCATACTCTACGGGGAGGACGTAGCGGCGGAGGAGGTCATCCTTGCCCTCGGTCTTCCAGCGGTAGAGGGCTTCGCTGAGCTCCTGGAGCCTCACCAGGCCGCGGCGCTCGTGGAAGGGGCCGCTCTTGGTGCGTCTCAGCTCCCTCATGTGGGCACCGACGCCGAGGATTAGGCCCATGTCGTGGCAGAGTTTCCTCATGTAGGTGCCCGCCTCGCAGTAGACCCTCATCAACGCGTAGCGGCCGTTGTACTCGAGGAGCTCTATCTCGTGTATCCTCCTCGTGCGTAGGCTTCTCTTCACGCTGCTCCTCAGCGGAGGTCTCTGGTAGATCTCGCCCGTGAACATGGAGACCACTTTGCGCAGCTCGGGCTCCGGGACAGGGCTATGGAGCTGCATCACACACATGTACTCCTTCCCGGTGTGTACTACGAGGCTTATTACCTTCGTAGCCTCCTCCAACGCGACAGGCAACACACCCGTGACCTTCGGGTCAAGGGTGCCGCCGTGGCCCGCCTTGCTGAGCCCAAACATCCTCTTAACCCAGGCTACGACCTCGTGGCTCGTCGGCCCCGGGGGCTTATCGAGCGGTATAACCCCCAGCCTGATGTGCTGCTCCGTTGGCCTCCTCCAAGGTGGGGTGCCGTAGGAGGGGTCTGTGACCTCGTCGGGGAGCCTCACCAGCCACCGGCGCTCCAGGCCAGCGAACCGGTCAAGCCCCTCAATGAACTCTATGCCCTGCCTCGTCAGCTCCAACGCCTCCTGCCCGGTCTTCTCCTCAGCCAACTCGGCTCCACCTTCCCTCAACCAGCACCCGGTGCTCCAGGCCAGGGACTGGACGAATAACCTCTAGGGCTACCCCTCACCGCTGAGGGAAGGCCTGGCTGAAATGTAGACCCCCAAGGGCCGACAACGGGAGGGGGTGCGAGAAGGAGGGTCTGGCTGGGTCTCCTGGGCAGCTAGAAAGCCTTGGGGTGCCGTCATGGCTTAGAGGAGTCCGGGGCGTATCTGAGGCCTCACGGGCTCCTTCATGAAGTCTATTAACCCCGCCTGCTCGAGGGCTTGTTTGACTTCCTCGTCGCTGGCGCCGGGCTCTATGCTTATCTTCTTGTCAAGCACCTCTATGTGGTTAATGTTGGCCCTCCTTCTCTTCACACCACTCACGTCCTTGGGGCCGGTTATGACAACGAAGTTGTCGTCAACTATCTCCACTATGACGCACTTGCGGCCGGCCTCCCTGCCGCGTAGCTTGACGCAGAGCCTACCAACCTCTATCGCGGGCACCGCCTAGTCCACCCCGCGGTGAGCGAGCACCACTGTATCCGTGTTCTTTAAGCCTTACCGGGGCAGCCGGGGAGCTGGTAGCCCTGCTTAGTAAGGGCCTCACAGACATAAGCCCTAATTATGCTGTAGGTCTGCTCAACGCTGAGGGGCCCGGTGTCTAGCACCAGGTTGAAGATGTGAAGGCTCGCTACATCTATCCCATAGTATTCTAGGAACCTGCGCCTCTGCATATACTCCCGGAGCACCGTCTCACGGAGCACGTCCTCCCAGCTCCTCTTCTCCCTCGCCACTATCCTCTCAACTCTCACCTCGAGGGGAGCTGTGACATATATTCTAACATCGGCTATGCTCCCGAGGACCCAGGCGACGAGGTGGCCTTCAACCACGGCGCCGCCGCGGCACCCTATCTTGAGCGTCCTAGAGTCTATCTCCATGTCTATCCTCGGATCCCTCGAGGCAAGGATATTCAGCTCCTCGAGGCTAATGCCCTTCTCGCGGGCCACCTCCCTGAAAATCATCCCCGCCGAGTAGTACTCAAGGCCCAGCTCCCTAGCAAGCCTCCTAGCGTAGGTCGTCTTCCCGCTCCCCGGGGGCCCGCTGACAGCCACCGTTGGGCCTATCTTACGCTCCGAGCCGCAGGAGGCGAGCAGCACCACCCGCACCCCTCTGGGTGTGAGGCAGGAGCAGCGAGATGAAGGGTGTTAAGGGGACTAAGCCTCCGCCAAGAAGGTGTACGCGAAAGACTGGGGAGACGCAGCAGCCACAAGGGCCCTGAGGAGAGCGGGGAAAGGGGTTACTGCTGCCGCTGCTGCGCCACGGCGGCTGCAAGCTGGCTGCGGATGGTCTTCTTGAGGAGCTTCTCCAGGCAGCTGGGGCATATTACTCCGCCGTACATCCTTTCGGGCCTCTTAGCGGTCTTGGGTAGCTTCCTCAGCTCCACAGGCCTCAACCTAGGGACGCCGTTGAGGGGCCTACCGCAGATGGCGCAGCGGGCTGGCCCCGGCCTCCTCTTCTCATAATGTATCACGGTGTCGCCGCCGGGTAGGCGTACATAGACGCGCCTCCTGGACCTGGTTTTCTGCGAAGGCCTAGGCATTCCGTGCATCCCTCCGGCCTTTCTCTGCTCCTCGGGAAGACCCCACGCCCCCCGAGCACAGAGGCGGGGCTATTAATGCTGCCTTGGCTCCCGGCTCCTCAGGTAGAGGTAGAGGTGCACCACGTCCTCCTGGACTATCGGCAGTGCAGTGAGGAACGCTAGGGCGACGAGCAGAGGGGTCACGGAGACGCAGGCCCCGCCCGCCTCGACCGCTATGCCTGGTATGCAGCAGCCGAGGGGCGCACCCGCGGGCCTCATGAGGGCTGCGAGGCTCACCGCCGCGTAGGCGGGGGTTATGATGGCGAGCCTCGCTAACACATAGCGGCGGAGCCTCCGCCTAGCCAGGGTCAGCCTAGTCACGTACTTTGCCCGCCGGCGGCGGGGAAGCTGCCCGCTGCGCAGCTCCTCTACAAGCTGCTCGGCCTCCGCCTTGGCTTCGAGGTAGCCGCTGCCCAGCAGGGCTCTGGCGACAAGCTCCGCCGCAACGAGACTCATAACGGCAAGCGCTACGAGATAGGCCTCGTAGAGGAAAAGACCGAGCGACAAGCCCCGGCTCCTCCCCTACCCGCGGCCCTCAGCGAAGCCTCTTTATCAGCTCCACTATCTTCTTCGCGGCCTCCTCCGGATGACCTTCAACATTCTCCACGGGGTATACGCTGGCGGCCACGAGAGTCGCACTGGCCACTGCAGCCATCCTGGCGAACTCTAGCAGCTCCTTCACACCCTCGGGTCCTCCTATATCGCTGCGGCGCCTCGTCTTGTCCCTCACCTGTCTCTCGTAGATTATCTCCGGCAGCGCTTCGATGAGTACTATCGAGTCCGGCCGGAGCCCCTTAACCACGCTCTCTGGGAGCCCAGGCCAGTACCCGGTGGCTGTCTTGATGACTGCATGGGTGTCAATAAGCAGGGCGCCGTCCTCGGAGAGCCTGGACTCCGCATCCCTACGTATAGCCTCTGCTGCCATCTCCTGGAGGCGGAGCTGCTTCTGGAGCGGGAGGTGCCTCATCTCGTCGCGGTGCCGGACCCAGCCGGCGCGGGAAGCCTCAGAGAACATGTAGTTGCCGAAGTTCACTATCATGAAGTTCCTGCCCTCTGCCTCCAGCATCTCCCTAACCTTGCCCAGGACGGTGGTCTTGCCTACACCGGGGACACCGGTCACGATTACCGTGACGAAGGGGTTGCGGTAGACGGTCACGCCGGGCCCACCAGGATGGCTTCAGGGAGGCGGGCCCGGCCGCAATAAAAACAGTTGGAACTGCTTCGGCCGCACACGGGCCCCCGAGGAGAGGGCTGACACTGTTACCTGCCGAGCAGCTTTTGCAGCATCGGGTACATCTCCAATGTTCTCTCGTACATCAGCGCCTCGTAGAAGCTATAGATTATGCCTACTAGCAGCACCAGGCCGCTGCCAGTGCCGTAGGCTCCGAACAAGTCGGCGAGAATAGCTATAGCCGCCACCAGCAGAGAGCTTATCACCGTCAGCGGATAGATGTAGCGGGCAAGTATCTTCTCCAGCAGCTTCACATTCTTACGTATACCCGGCAGCTCCATTCCAGATTTGATTAGGTTCTCTGCCTGCTGCTTCGGGCTAAGCCCGGCTATCTCGACCCAGATGAAGCCGAAGAATAGGCCCAGCAGCAACCACGCTATCGAGAATGTTAGCAAATGCAGAGGGTTGCTTAGACTCATTAACAAGCCCCTCGGAGGCGCTATCGCGGCGTAGAGGGCCTCGAAAGCCCTAGTCAATGGATGCTGAGGGCCGAGAATGCCACCGAGTATCTCGTAGAACACCTTCAGATCAGCTACGACTATGCCAACGAACAGTATAGGTATGTTGGTTACGTAGATGAAGTTCAGCGGTATCCTCGTCTTTATGCTGCCGTACCTCGGGCTAGTCACGGGTATGTAGACGCGCATCAGCTGGAAGTACAGCAGTATCATAATTATAGCTATCGTGGCGAAGAAGCCCAGCATGTCCGGCAACCCATAGCGCAATATAGCCGGATCATGGTGCATCACCACCTGCGCTAGCCAACCATAGTACTCTTCATGCAGTGGAGGAGGGTGCTTAACCGGCACTAACACTGGACCGGCGAACTGCCAGGCCATGCCTTTGACTACGTTAGCGACTATGAAGAGGCTGAGCGCGCTCCCTATACCCCACCCGTTCCTAACAAGGTCGTCGAACCACATCAGCAGCAGCGTTGCAAACACCAGCTGCACTACCGCCAGCACCTTGATGGCCGTAGTGGCGGGGCAGGTGCCGCCAGCGCCGGTGGCCGTCATCCAGAACTGGCAGCCAGCCGCATAGGCCGCCGCCTCGAGCAACGCGAAGAGAAGCGACAATGTCCTCTGGGCGCCCATAAATATCTTCCTATCTCTAGGCTTGGTTAAATCCATCTCAATGAGGCCGCCGCCAACCAGCACCTCGAGCACTATACCGGCGGTCACTATGGGGCCTATACCCAGGGTCATCAATGTGCCCAGGTTCATACCCAACAGTATCTGCATTAAGGCCACGGTATTGGTCTGAGCGCTCCTGGCGCCATAGAGCGGGATCTCGGTCATTATCAAGTAGAGGAGCACGACTAGGCCGGTCCACAGCAGCCTCGTGGGCAACGGGGGCTTCCGGGCAGGCTTATCCACCGCAGGGATGTACTTGGAGATCTCTGCAAGCGCCTCTAGTACGCCCATCTTGGCCCGGCCCCGGGCGTAGCCAAGCCCCGAGCCACAGCGTTATAAGAGCACCGCGATAACCCTCCAGCCCTGCCACACGTATCTCCAAAGAGCCGAGGAGGAGATAAGCAAAAGCAACAACAGCTGTAGGGCAGGGGGCCGAGAAGACGCCTCGGGGGCTGAAAGCCTCCCCTCGGAGAAAGAGAGCCGAGAAGGCATCTAGGGGGCCGAGTACGGGCTATTGCTCCTTAGCGGAGAGTAGCACTACCTCGCCACCAGCCTCCTTGATCTTCTCCACAGCTTTCTCCGTGGCCTCGGGAACTATGACCTTCACGGGGATGCTTATCTTGCCGCGGCCAAGGAGCTTATTGTAACCGAGCTCGGCCAGATTCACTACTATTTTCTCACCCTCCTTGGAGACTATGCCCTGGCTGAGCCACTTCTCCAGGTACTCAGCCAGCTCGCCCACGTTTATCTCCATGACGCGCTTCTCGAGACCCTTAGGCGGGTTGAAGCCATGCTTGCCGAACCAGGTAGGCGCATACTTGACTACCCAGGTCCACATATGCTTGTGCATGCCCGCCGCGCCGAAGCCTCCCTTGCTGCCGCTCTTCCTGTGCTGCCCTATCCTACCGTAGCCCATGGTCCTGGTGCGGCCACGGAGGCGGCGGGTCTTCTTCCGCCTACGCACGACCATGCCTGCCTACACCTCCCCCTGGAGCCTAGAGCATGCGCCGGATAAGCTCGTTTATAGCTGCGCCGCGGTAGCCTAGCTCGCCGCCCGCCCCGTAGGGCTTCTTTATGCTGCCCTTGAAGCCGCCACGGGGCGGGTGGAGGCGGAATACGGGCTTGATTATCCACTTCTTCTCCTTCCTGTCGTAGAGCTTGTGGAGCATTATCTCGCCGGAGAGCAGCTTATCCGCTAGCTCCTCGATGCCGCCCTCTAGGCCGAGCTTCTCCTTCACGTACTCGTCTGTGAGGGGCTTGTCGCCGGGTATGCGACCGCGGCGCCGTAACAGCTCTATCAAGGTCTCGCGGTCGATCTCACCCCAGGTTATCCAGTCCTTTGCCTTGTGGAGCATCCTCTCAATGCCGGGCAGCGTTGAGGGATAGAGCACCAGATGGTGCTTCCTGTGAAGCCTCAGCAAGCGCAGCGTGTACTCCACGTCAGGGTGCACGTCGACACGGCCACGGAGCCTTATCACGGCGTATAGGCGTACGCCGTTCCCCTTCTCCGCCACAGCCATTCACCCGCCAGCGCGTCCGCCTCGCAGGCTCTAGTTATAGGTCTAGCCCAGGAGCCGGGGGCGAGGAGACAGACTCATCCGCAGAGAGGCAGGGGTGCGGAAGTAAAGCTCCCGGGAGCTGGGCCGAGGCTCTTGGTTCTCCATTGTCTAGGCGCGAACCCAGTCCAGCGGTGTCACGAACTTGTAGGTCTGCTTCAGCGCGTTGTAGGTTGCTTTTACGAAGTTTATCGTGGTCCTGGTGTCTCCCTTGGTAAAGCTCCACACGTCTCTTATGCCAGCTAGCCTCAGCACGACCTTGGCGGCGTCGCCGACTACTAGGCCGGTACCACGGGGAGCAGGCTTCAGTATTATCTCCACGCTGCCGCTCTTGCCGCGAACTGTGAAGGGCACGCTGTGGGGCTGGTCGCAGAGGCACTCCCAGCTACCGCAGCCACGGCGAACGGGAATTATGTTGAGCTTCGCGTTTCTCGTCGCCTTCTCTATCGCGAGCCTCAGCTGCCTAGCCTTACCCTGACCGACGCCCACAAGGCCGTCCTCATTACCTATAACCACTACTACGCGGAACCTGTTTATCCTGCCAGCGTCGGTCATCTTCTGGACGAGGTTGACGTCAACGGTTTCGGACTTCAGCTCGGGGCCAACCAGGTAGTCAACTATCTCCGGCTCCAGTATCGGCAGGTTCTTCTCGAATATCTCTGCTATGCTGCGTATCCTACCCTCCTTCACCATTCTGCCGACGAAGGTCCTAGGCTTCCACTCTTGCTCCAGCTCATACGGCGACAGGCTCACGACAGCAGCACCTCCAGAGCCTCACCCATTAGCCCTTCGTGGCCCCAGCGTACTCGGCCACTATTTTACCCTTAACCTCATCGAAGTGCTCCGGTAGCTTCTCAGGCTCTAGGCCACGGCGCAGGTAGTCGCCGAACCTCCTCTCGTAGAGCTCCGGGTTCTCCTCCTTCAGCATCTTGGCGTAACGGGCTATATGCTCCCCACGTATTCTGTACTCCTCGGGGAACACCTCCTCGCTATGCGGCACCTCTAGGCCAGCGTCAACAGCGCCCTTGAGTGCCGCGAACACGCGGGCCCCCTTCACCGGGCGGTGCAGCCCTATGTCGAGGACGGCGAGCTTCACACCCTTCTGCAGCGCACGGTAGGCAGCGAGCATGCCGGTGAGATAGGCCGCGGAGGTGTTCTTGGTACCGCCGAGCCAGCCGTACTTCTTCACAAGCTCCCTGCTATGCGCGGCCGCGACAGTTATGTCACCCTCAGGCTTAGCCACCATAACCTGTACCCACACATACTTGTTAGTAGTCCTTACAACGAGCCTAGGCTTACCCGAGAGAACCATAATGTACCTCTTGTAGTAGTTCGTCTTACCCTCGCGCCTACGCCTCCTGGGAACCTTGTAGCGCGGGCCGTGAGCCATCCCTAACCACCGCCACACCTGGCCTCAGCTGAAGCCCAGTAGCCGCACCCCCCAGACAGCCTCCTAATAAATGGAGGAGGCCACGCACTGGCCCCCAGGCTGAGGACTAGAGGAAAAGGGAGCACAGAAGAAGCCGCGGGGATGCAAAAGAGGAGGCTGGAACCGCCCTACTTCCTGACACTGGTCTCATAGCCGTGCTCGCGGAGCCAACGCTGAAGCGAGGCGAAAGTCGGGAACATGCCGCCCTTAGCCCACATGTAGAGTTTCCTGTAGGTCCTCTTGTCTATCACTCCGTGGTCGCGGAGGAAGCGCAGGTAGCGCCTCATCTTCCTTATACGGTGCATCCACTCCTCCTTGGGGTCCCTCCTGGCGGAGGCATCCCCTTTCCTCTTACCGGGGCCGCGGTGGCGGCCCTTCTTCCTAGCCTTGTGGCGCTGCCTCCAGCGGCCGCGGCTCGGGCTGCGCACCGGCAGAGCCTTTATGGCTCCCTCCTTTATCAGCCTCCTTACCTCCTCCCTGGTTATCGCTGAGGCGATGTCCTCAACCTTCTCAGGATCTATCCATATCCTGGACTCGCCGACGCCAAGTATCTCGGCGGCAAGCCTGCGCTGCATGCTTAGGTCGGTCATCCCGAGTTCACCCCCTTCTTACGCGGCGCCTGCCCCAGAGAGACTTATGGGTTAGCCACCTGGAAGCCCATACTACGGGCCTTCTCGAGTATCTGCACCCTCTTACGGAGCCCGACGCCATGCGCTATTACCACTATATGCTTGCCAGGGTCTAGTTTCTCCAGCTCCGCTGGATTGCTAACCCGCACCGGCTCGAGGCCGCAAGGGTGGAGACCACGCACCGCCGCAGGGGAGCCATAGCCCACCTCTGCGAGTGGTGGACTCCCCTTAAGCCTCAGCCTCATCGGGTTGTCGATGCCTTTGGGACGGCGCCACTTGGGGTCGTTCTTGAACTTAGGGAACTTCCACCAGAGTGTCCTCCTGAACTCAGGCTTCTTGCTCTTAAGCTTCTTGCGGAGCCGGAGCAGCCTCTCCAGGTCAGCCTTCTCACGGATCATTACTCAGCCACCTCCTTCTCATAGATGTATATACCGTCTACAAACACCCTACGGTCCTTGTCCTTGACCTTGGTTGCGAGCTCTATGTTGGCTGCCGTCTGGCCTACCGCCTCTATATCTATACCCTCCACTATTACATCATTCTTCTGCACCTTAACGGCGACACCGGGCATTATCTTAGCTATGCGGGGAGCCTTCTCGCCCAGGAAGTTCTCTATGACCACATTGTCGCCTTGCACCTTCACCGTTATCGGGAAGTGAGAGAACACTATCTTGAGCTTGTAGCGGAAGCCCTTGGTCACCCCAGTTATCATGTTCTCTATATGGGAAGCTATTGAGCCGACGAGCGCCTTGACCTTACGATTAGCGAAGAACGCCTCGACGACTACCTTTTTGCCCTCCTCATCCCCGTCAAGCCTTATGAACACATGCCTTGCATGCGAGAAGTCCCTGCTAAGCTCCCCCTTAGGTCCTCTCACTGTGACCTTCTTGCCCTCAACGACTACCTCCACGCCCTCCGGAACCCGCACCTCCTCAAACACATGCACATGCTTAACCATTCCCGGCAACCCCCGCGCGTCTTCAACGGGCTAGGCGTCAGCCCCGCCACCGCGGGCCTAAACCCTGCCACCTAGGCCACGGACACCGCCGCCCAGGGCACTATAAGCTCTCTACCCACCAAGGGACGGAGCAGTGCAACCCTGCACGGAGAACCCGTGAACCAGGCACCTCAGCGTGGAGGACAACCTTCCTGGATAAAACTAGAGGAGAGACTAGTAGAGGCTAGTAGACATAGGCTAGGACAACACCACCTATCTTCTTCTCTATGGCCTCGCGGTGGGACATTACGCCCTGGCTTGTGGATATTATCAGTATCCCTATGTCCCTGCTGGGTAGGTACTTCCTCAGCCAGTCGGGCATCCTTATCAAGTCGTTGTACTTCACGGAATACCTTGGCTTTATCACGCCAGCCTTATTTATGCGGCCAAGAAGGCGAACCCTTATCTTGCCCCAGCGACCGTCATCTATGTACTCGAACTCTCCTACGTAGCCCTCCTTCTGCATCACGCGCAGCACGTTAGCTATGAGTCTCGAGGCTGGCATTATCACTACTTCTTGCTTGGCCCTCATCTCCGCATTTACTATCGCGGCAAGCGCGTTAGCCAGCGTGTCAAGCATCACCATGAGACCCCACCTCCTGGCGCGCAGCTAGTTGTATTTCCTGAAGCCCAGGCTGACCGCCAGCTCGCGGAAGCACTGGCGACACAGCATGAGCCCATACTTCTTGATGACCGCGTCGTGGCTGCCGCAGCGCTGGCACTTGTAGGCCCCGCGGCCGTATTTGACGACGCGTGGAGGCCTGTACTTTCCCATCCCGTCCTCACCTCATCCCGGGTCGGTGGATGCCACGGCTACCTGGGCTCTATAACTACTCCGAACATCTCGTGGAGAAGCACCATTGACTCCTCCTTAGTCACGCGGTGGCGG